>NZ_JBHZIE010000014.1:0-13202 GCF_042747925.1 Microbacterium songi | reverse complement strand
CGCGTCGACGAGATCGAAGGTAGCGACCGACTGGCCACGCCCGTCGAACACGTAGAGCCGATATCGAGGGTCATCACGCTCCCAAGTCGAGTCTCGTTCGTCTACTTCGACTGCTTGCATGAGCACACCCTACGAGGTACTTCTGCTATCCCCGTTGGGGTCGATCAACGCGACACCGCTGGTCGCGCAAGCGGATCCGCTTGCGGACGCTCGTCCCGACGGGAAGTGGACATCTTCACGCAACGATGACGGTGCAGCACGTGGACATTTCTCGAGTCGATAGCCCGCTCTTACGTGCGCGCGGCGGACAAGTCGCGCCGTTCCGTACAGGTGCTGCTTGGTGTAGCAAACCTTCTGAAATGTCCACTTCGCGCGTGAATGTCCACGCGATGTCTTTATAAATATTTGGGTCCCCAGCACGATGTCTCCGACGCGCCTCGAGCCTCACGCCGATCGAGAAAGAGCACCGTCAGTACCGTGAGTTGCTCTCAGGTGGTGCGGGTGCGCCGGCGGCGGGTGAGCAGGGCGGCGCCAGCGAGCAACAACAGCGCGCCGAGCCCGGTGGGCACGAGCGGGTCGGGGGCGCCGGTTGCCGCCAGGGCGGACGCGGGAACCGATGCCGGCGGCACCGGCACCTGTGGCACGGGCGGCGGCGGCACAGGCGCTGGCAGGGGCGAGGCGCCCAGGAGGGCGTCGATTCCGGTGCGCTGCTCGCCGTTGGCCAGGGCGATCCGCGCCGCCGACGCTTCATCAGCTTTCCCGTCCCACCACGTCGAGACGAGCTCGCCGTCGATCACCGCAGAGAACTTGACAGTGTATGGGCCGGCACGGAGCCCGCTGGCCGACCACGTGCCATCACCCCTGGTCTGATAACTGTCACCAGAAACAGCGCCGTTTACCGATACCGAGGCTCCGGCAACCGGTTCGCCCGAGGAGTCGGTCACCTTGCCCGACAGTGATGCAGAGAATGTCTCGAGCACGGAGCTGTCATCCTCGGAAAGCACCACGTCGATGCTGTCGACGCTTCCGCCAGCGCTCAAGACGATGTCGTCAGCAGACGCCGCGTCCACGGCGTTGTTCCACCACTCGGTCAACATCGATCCGTCGCCCCGGACCTGCTCAAAACCGATCCGGTAGGTTCCCGCATCCAAAGCGCGCGCAGTGAATGACCCGTCAGCTCGCGTGTAGACGCCTGTGACGTCTTCACCGCTTGCCATATCTCGAACATTCACACGGACATCGTTGAGAGGTGTCCCGGAGCCATCGACGACGGTGCCCGAGATACTGGCAGCCGGCGCGAGGCGGGGGCTGATATCGGTGGCCATCTCGCCTGCGCTCAGGTCGAGGGTCGTCGCGGACTGCTCGGTCTTGGCGTCGTCCCACCACTCGCCCGCGACCTCGGACGAGGCATTCTGCGTGTCAAACTCGATCTTGTAGACCCCCGCTTCCAAACCCGAGATCGAATAGCTTCCATCGGCCGACGTGGCGGCGCCACCGCCCGGTCCACGCACTCCGTCTGTCACCCTGTACGCCCAGACCGTCACATTCGCGACGGGCTGCCCTGCGTCGTCGGTCGCGACACCGCTCACTGTGGCACCGGTCGTGAGCTGCGAGTCGACGGTCGTCGTGGCGCCGCCGGTGACGGTCACCACGGCGGCAGACTGGGCGTCCGGAGCGTCATCGAACCACTCGCCCAGAAACGCACCCGAAGTCGAGAACTGCACCTTGTAGTCACCCGCAGGCACCGAGAACGTGTAATTTCCCTCGGGCCCGGTCGTCCTCGAATCGACATAGTCGCCCACGCCATCCGATGTCGCGCGGTAGAGCGTGACAAAGGTGAATGGGGCGGGTGCGCCCACCGTGTCGGTGACTGTGCCGGCGATGACCCCCGCGTTCGACAGGACGGCGTCGATACCGGTCTGCTGCCCACCAGCGGGAAGGTTGATGAGGGCCGCGTTCGATCGCGAAGTGGCGTCATCCCACCACTCACCGGCAAAGGCTCCGCTTCCGCCGAGAGGCACGAACTGAATGACGTAGTCACCCGCTTCAAGCCCTGTCGCTCTGTACGCTCCCGACTCATCGGTCAGCGCCACGCCTCCGAACGCGCCGGTGACGGCGTTGCTTGCCTGTACGGAAACCCCAGGAATGCCAGCTCCCTGCGCGTCAGTCACAACGCCACTGATCGAGGCACCGGTGGCCAACACCGGGCTGATACCGGCGACTGCCACGTCGCCCGAGACCGTGATCGTGGTCGCCGACCACAGGTCGGGGGCGTCGTCCCACCATTCGGGAACCAAGTCCGTCGAGCCGAAGGCCGTACCGACTTGGATCCGGTAGTCGCCATCTGCGAGTCCGGCCAGGCCATACGACCCGTCGGTGTCGGTCGTTGCGGAAGCGTCCCACATCCACTGCCCGCTGGCGGCGTCGTAACGGTATGCGACGACCTGAACGCCGGACGCCACGGCTCCGGAAGTGTCAGTGATGACGCCCGATATCGATCCCGCCGGCACCGCGTTCGCTGGGGCGGCCGAAAGGCATCCTCCCGCGACCATCAGGACAGCGAGCAGCCACCCGATCAAACGAGAACCCTTGCGATGCTGGACTGAAGACATCAACACTCCCCCAAGTGATTGTGCGCGCATGCGCACCCCTCCCCCCCGCACTCGAGGCGCATCCCAGACTGACCGCAGACCACGCGAAAGTCTCGGACGGCGACCGAGTGCGTTGTATATTCCGCAACAATGATGCATCGAGGATCTGCGGCGCAAGGATCGCTCATCAATTCGACAAGAGACGGCCACCAAGAGAGGTTGCTCACGGCCCTAACCCACCCGATATTGGTCGAAACGCACCGAGCCACCACGGCAGTCTCGAGTGCCTACACGACTAACGCCTTAACCACGGGGATGGGCGGATTCACGACCGCAGAAATCGTGGTCCCGATGTCACCAACAGTGCGCTTCAGCCCGAGGCGCCGCGTTGCGTCTTCGGG
This sequence comes from Microbacterium songi, assembly GCF_042747925.1. Lineage (NCBI taxonomy): Bacteria > Bacillati > Actinomycetota > Actinomycetes > Micrococcales > Microbacteriaceae > Microbacterium > Microbacterium songi. The sequence goes on along the minus strand of NZ_JBHZIE010000014.1, from coordinate 10,210 downwards.
TCGACGACCGTTTCGCCCCACACCACTACTGACCCGCCCCACGCCACGGTGAGAGCACCAAGATGACCATCCAGTTAGGCGAGCACAGCTCGCGGGGGTCGCGACCGGACTCGGTCGCTTGCCGCCCACGTGTTGGTTCGCATGTGCGAAGTCCCGACCTCGAGGCGGCAGCGTGCCCTCGACGCGGTGGAGGATCGTCTTTCGGACGTGGACGCCCTCGGCATCCAAATGACGACTTGATTGATGGTTGCATGGTCGAGTGACCTGGATATGGACCTTACTTCTGGCTCTGCTGGGACAGGCCCTGTGCATCGCTTCGATCGTCGCTTACCGCCGCGCGCACCCGAACGCGAAATATCCTGCGTGGCGGTCACCTGTCGGACAGACCGAGGGAGGCCGGCAACTTTACGGCGCAGGGACGGCCCTGACCACAGCTGGCGCGCTGATGACTGCTTACATTTCGGGCAGTGGCTTGGGTGGTGCGTTCATCGTCGTTTCTTGCTGGATTCCCGTGATCGCCGTGATCATCGGAAGCAACATCGCTGCCGCCCGACGTCGTGCGCGGCAATCTGAAACGTAGAGCTACCTGAGCCGTCCACGGATCTTTCAGGGGTGCCTGGTTGTGGTCGCCTGTTGCTGTCGTTCGATTGTCCGGTAGATGGTGGACCGGGCGACGTTGAAGAGTTCTGCGAGCTCAGCCGTTGAGTGAGTCCCCGCGTTGTGCACCTCCATCAGGTGGCGCTGCTGGGCTGTTGACAGCTTGGGTTGCTTCCCGCGGAGGTGGCCTTTGGCTTTAGCCACCTGCATTCCTTCGCGGGTTCGGGCGCGGATCAGGTCCGATTCGAACTCGGCGACCATGGCGAGGACGTTGAATAGCAACCGGCCCACAGGGTCGAGTGGATCGTGCACCGAGCCTCCGATGCTCAACTTGACATGCTTCGCTGTCAACTCGTCGATGATGTCCTTCGCATCGCGGAGTGACCGAGCTAGCCGGTCGAGTTTTGCAACGACGAGGGTATCTCCGTTACGGCATGCGGCCAGCGCTTCGCGAAGACCGGGTCGCGCGCGATTCGTGCCGGTCAAACCGTGGTCGGTGTAGATGTGCGCGGGGTCGACGCCGAGCCTTTCGAGGGCGACTTTTTGTGCGGTGAGATCTTGTTCGTATGTGGACACGCGCGCGTATCCGATCAGTAATTCATTCATGTCCGAAGACTTCCCCCACGAGGTCGCTTGGGCTAGACGTCAGCTCACACGAGCAATCGGTCCCAGACCCCCGAATCGCTCACGAACCGGTCCGCGAACTTCTTTGTCTCGGTGATCTCATGCTCCGTCAGGTGAAAATCGCCGGACCAGCCCATGCAGCGAAGGTGCCAGTGGTCGCGTAGCTTCATCGCATGCCCGATGATGAAGCCACACCTGCCGGGGTCCCGCCCGCGAGTGAACGGGTCGAGTTGTCTGCGCAGCTCGATCAGATCACCGAGGAACTTGAAGAGATTGCTCGGCGCAGATTGAGACGTCTACCCAATTCGTGGACTTTGGCCGTCGAACGTCGATCCAAGAACTCGAGGCGCAAGCAGACCTACTCCGCGCTGAACTGCAGCAGCCGCCGGCCAAGGGGCGACCTCCGAGGTCGAGCTGGATTGGCTGGGTCGTCCTCATCGTCGCCGTCCTTGCCGTCTTTGCGGCGCTCATAGTGGTCATTCCACAACTTCCAGCGTAGAAGCGACCGGACCGAGCCGCGTCAGGTCGGGGTGCAGAGCGCTAGCGGCATTCGCAAGGACCGGAGCCCGTTGCGATCCGGAGGGCGCGACTCATCGAGTACGCCACGACCCGGCGCGCGGGCCGACCATCAGCCCGGCGTCAATGCGATGACGACATCCATGAGGCCCACGATGATCAACACATTTAAGGAGGTGGCAGCACCGGGCCCTGCGTGATGGCGCGAGGCTAGCGGCAATAGCGCAAACGGATCGTCAATCGGCTATAGGAACGGCCGATGGGATGGGGTGCTACAAGCGACGCCGCCATAGGAAGGCGTGGACCGCTAGGCCAAGGAATATCACCCCGACGGCAACGAGCAACGCGTTCCAGCCCCACCCGGGAAGATTGAGCACGTTCCCGATGGACACCTTGGATAGCTCCTCGGAGGTTTGAGTGACTGCGAGGACTATTCCCAGTAGGAGGCACATGATGCCCAACACTGCGGGAGCAAACACGGCCTCCCTCGAGGGCCGTCGTGTCGGGCGTGCCATTCCGTAACTATAGGCCGCACCCGCAGTGATCATCGACATCCTCGATGAGGGTCTGCTTGCGCCAACCCAACTGTCCCGTTCGACTGACGGAAGGCGGGACTGGAGGGTCACGGCACCCCCGACCGTCATCGAGCGGTCGCGACTCTCGGCAAACCTCGGGCACGGCTACCCTCCCTGACGACATCGAGCGACCGCTCGAAACGCGTCCGGACTCGGTGAATATGCCTGCTGGCGAAGTCACGCGGGCTGAGCAAAACCTGGATATGTCACCTGATAAGCACTGGATAGCCGGTTGATCAGCTCAAAAGATCATTCCCGGAAGCGGATCGCTCAGCAGGCGTGGTGGGTGCTTGTGAGGCGACCGCGCGTTCAGCGCTGTCGGCTGGCTTGTTCCCGGACCCATGTGTGGGCGTACTTGGCCAACTCGTGCGGCGTTGCCGTAGCTCGAGGGACAGTGAAGTCGACATCGCCTTGAGATGGGCCCCAATCGTTTAGACGATGATCGTCTCCCCACGAACATTCGATCCGAACCTTGCGGTCACCCTCGACTACCAGGATCCATGCCCAGCGAAGGTCATCGGCGTGATGACAAACCTCAACTCCCAATAGCGGTCGAGCAGCCGGCACTCCCACCGATTTCTCCGGTGTGAGGCCAAGGTTTATCCAGTCGCCTGCAAACATGCGCAGCTGTTCAACAAAGTTTCGCTCCATCTCCGTCCGCGCAGTGACGCCACGAAACCATGTGCCGGCTTCGTCTTGCGGGCCTTCCAAAGGTGCGGAGTCGCGGTACGGGGCAAAAACTGTTCGGCGTTGTTTGGGTCTGACGCCGCCGTTGTGGTGTGGTCCGCTCACGAGGACGCCCCAGGCGTTCGTCAAGTTGCTTGAATGGCGTCCGCGGTGGGCCTCACCTCCGTCGCCGACGAGCTGGTTGATGACCGACCACGCGGCGGCGTGACCGTCCCCATGAGACTCGTCATCGAAAGTCCACCATCCCAGTGGTGGCGTGTGCACGTGGACGACCACGAGCCCCCCGGCGTCGGACGAGGCAAAGTCTTCGTCGTGGCCCACCATCACATCGAACGCGACCGCGCCGGGCCTGATTGGGCTCACACGTAGGATCCGATCGAATTCTTCGACAGGTGATTCGAGAACCACCATTCCGTCGCTACCGACGAGCTGCACAATTGAGTCGCCCAGTCTTTCGGCGGCGCTTCGCGACTTGCCTTCCTCGAATGATTCCACCCGACCATCATCCGCGACGCCAGGTTGATCGCAAAGGGATCGGCTTGCCGGGAACGCGTGCTCCATGCTTTCGAGGACTGTCTACGCCACACCGCGCTACTCCTCCGACGCGTGATTCCGTTCAGCGATTGCCTGACGCTGTCGTATAAGCGAAATATTGAAGCTGAGTCCACTTCCGGCGACGGCAACTGCGGTCAGCAAACCCGTGGCACCAACCACGGCGGCTGGTGCGGCAAGCAGCCCAGCAATGACCGGGGCTGCGGTGCTCAGCACGGCCACAACCGCGAGGAACCAGCCGGCTCGGCGCGCGCGCACGACCTTCGGGAGATTGACCGCACGCGCCGCAAAATCGTCTGAATGGTCTGATGTCACGTTCGTCACTCTCGTGGTTGACAGGCGATCTTCGCAACTGGCCAGCCGACCTTTGGGGCGAGGTGAGGTCCGTATACCGGTCGGTGAGCGACCGCCTAGTGAGAATTCCGCTCGTCCTCTGCCCGCGCGAGGCTTCGCAGCATAGTGATGGAGATTGCAACGGTGCAGGCTGAGCCGACTACGGTGAACCAATTTCCGTTTCTCCCGTCTGTTAGCAGGATCAGCGCCGTCATCGCCAGCATCACGGCAACCGCGATCGCCAGCAAGGTCCACCAAAAAGAGCGCGATTGCGCAAACCGTTTCACGAGCTAATTGTTCCAAAGATCGCGGCGACCGTGCGCTGCAAATCATCTGCGCCCGGATCACCATCCCCGCGGGACCCAGAGCTAGTGCGCATACGCCGGCAGGTGGTTGAGGTCCGCGAAGAAGCGGCCCCACCCGAGGGTTACACGCTGGCCTGCCGGCTAAGCGACTTGCTCGAGTAGGACGGAGGAAGATGTGGATCATGACGAACACTCGAATCTCGCGAATTGTGTTGTGGACTGCTCTCGCAGGTGTTGTCGTTGGTTCGCTGCTTATCGCGGTGAGTGTTCTTCTCGGCGCATCGCCGGTCGCCCTCCTGTCGGTGGTCGGTGGCCTGCTGACTGCTGCGGTGATCGTTTGGTACGGCCGACACATTCTCTTCAACACTGAGCTGAAGCGCGGCCAGAACAAGGAGACACAAGGCAACTGAGGCGTACCCGCTTGCGTGACAATGAACGTCTCGGTCAGCGACCGGCTTCCGGGCGGGCATCGCGAGGGTGCGGCTCGAGCCAGAGTGGTCGGCGCGACAAAGGGCATGCGACCGCAGGCGCCATGGTGAAATGCGTGCGTGGCTTGGGCGGCCGCCGCTCGAATGTCGCAGTCGTTCGCTACTGTGGCGTCACGTTTCGCAGCGTGGTGTACGGGAGGGCTTGTGGCCGAATCGATTAGCGCCAAACAGTTTCATGATGAACAGGGAACGGCTGGGTGGCACGTTCTGTACGGGGGTGCGCAGACGGTCTTTCCGACGAACTCGTTCGCGACAGGCGTCGAGTTCATCCGACGTATCGCACAGGCGACGGTCTCGGTCGGTCGTGAGCCCGACATCGACCTGCGGCCCGAAGCCGTGGTCGTCCGCACCGCGTCAACGCCCCGAGGCGGACTTGACACCATCGATGTCAAGCTCGTACGGCGCGTCTCGGCTATTGCCGCGGAGCTGGGGCTCAGAGCTGACCCGTCTCAGCTCCACACGATTCAGATCGCCATCGCTGAGGCTGAGGGGGTGAGCACACGTGATTTCTGGGTTGCGGCGCTGGGGTACGAGTCACTTGGCGGTTTCGTGGTCGACCCGCTCCGCCGCGGACCACGGATGTGGTTCGACGAGATTGCCGCGCCGGGACGCGGCCGTACCCATATCGACGTGGCCGTGCCGAACGACCGTGCAGACGAGCGCGTAGCCGCAATTGTCGACGCAGGCGGGCGGCTCGCGGATGACTCCCATTCACCCGCGTGGTGGACGTTTGCGTCCCCCGACAACCACGGTGTCGACATCGCCGCATGGGGAGATGTCGCCGACAAGGCGTGATCGTCTGTTGACAGCCACGACGGAATGGCGTCACGGAGGTCTCGACCCAGCCCAAGAAACCGAACGGGTCACTGAGCGGGCGCTGATCGCCGCCGGGTAGGTAACGGTCGGCGCGCAGAGGGACCCCGTTGCGGGCATTTCCCTGACCGACTACCGGGAACTGCCTGTTTCGACCGGCAAGGCCATCAGTATCGTGTTCTGCCAAGATCAGGTAAGCGCGCCAGAACCTCCCGGGTGTAGCCCCGAGCCCGATCGGACGAATGCATGAAAACCAACAAAAATCTTCGCGCGGGGATCTTTTTCACCTGCGTCGGTGCGATTTGCATCCTGATCGCCGTGCCGCTTCTACTCACCGGCGACCTGTCATCGGCGTCTGCACGGTTTCCGTCGCTTGCCCAGGGCGCTGTCATCTACGCAGGACTCGCCATCGGTGTCGCGATGCTTCTCGTCGGGGTCTTCTACTTAATGAAACGACGCAGGTAGCGGACGCCAGGGTGAGATTGCGGGACGACCGAAAGGCCGGTCGTGGATTGCCTTACGGTTGACCGGTCGTGGATCCTCAATCGGCCCTTGGCCCCGGTGTGCCATGGTGGAGACATGTTCGCGCGGCCGCAGTCCCCCGCGGGGGCAATCGTCATCGGGGTTTGTGCCGTCCTTTCCGGCTTGATAGGCCTGACGCTCCTCTTTGGGGACTTTGTCGCGGACACAAACACCGGCCCGATCGTGGTGGCGCTGATCGCGTTGCTGTGGGCTAGCGGGATCTACTTCATCGCGCTCGGGAGCGTGTGGCGAGCACGAGACCGAAGCGGTTCTTAGAGCGAGCGGTGTGCGGGCATTGTGGGAGCGCGATTGACGTATACAAATTGGTAATGGCTGAGCGTCGGGTTCGGAACGTCAGTGGGTGGGTCCTGCTCGCCGTTGGTCTGGTCCTGCTCGGTCTAGGGGGTTTCCAGCTCTGGCTACTTTGGAACGTACCGCCGGGTTCTCCTGGGACTAACGGTCTACTGTTTCCTCTCGTCTTCGGCCTGGTGTCCCTCAGCGCGGGCATCTATTCGCTAGTGAGGAACAAGCCGATCGCTGATGACGGTGCGGTGCGCTATCCGTACCTTTTCAAGAATCGGGAACGAGCTGAGGCTCGCACTCAATCGTCGCAACAGACTGTCGACGCCGATCACGTCGCCGGGATCTTCTCTAAGCGCCCGACTAACCCATCGGCGATGCTTGTGATGGGACTCGTGTCTCTGGTGGTGGCGGTCGCCAGCATCCCACTTCTCATAGCAGATCCGCTAGCCGTCGGGAGAGGAGTGCCGCTGCACCTGGTGCCGCTCGCCCTGTTTCCCATAGGCGTCTGGTTCGTAGCCGTCGGCGCTGTGTGGCGGCGCCGCGATCGGACACATCGCTAGGAGACCGCTGAGCGATCGCTCATCGGGATAACTATGCTCCCGGAGCCCACCTACCAGAACGACGACCAAGCGAGGAGGGCGACGATCACTATCGCGGTCAAGCCGATGATTATCCATCCCGTTCGCGAAGACCCTCTGCTCAGAGTTGGTCGGGGGTCTTCGACGCCGAGCCTCTCTCGGATCTCGGCAGCTTCCTTCTCCAATTCATCACGTTGGCCGATCGGTGCATCGAACTCCATGGCTGGCGGCAGAGACATCGCCAGCAGTTGCGCGTCGATTTCCTGCAGACGCGCACGCAAGCCGTCTGCATCATCGTGACCGGGTTCAGTCTTCTCGAACATCCCTCTTCCCGTGACGGAGGCGACTCTAGCGCGTCCTGAGTGGGTGTCCGCATGCGGATCCATCTGCGGTTGGATGCCGCATGACGTCTAACGAGTCAAACTCACGGTGACTGTGGTACCCCTTGGTCGGAAGTCTCCCGCGAGACGAATGAGGGTGCGGTGTTCGATCCAACCCGCGTCACGCGACTCGGCATGGTCGACGGTTTCCACGAACAACTCGAACCGTCGCTCCCCTTTCTCCGCGAGGATCCAGGCCAAGACTTCCTCAACTGAGTCCGCATCGGTGACTCGCTGCGGATCATGCCGGGCCGACTGCGCGATGTCATCGCCCGTCCAGAAACACACCCAGTAGACCGACGCGTCTTCAGTGCTGCGCCTCGAAATACGACTCATCCCATTCAGCCCGCATCTGCCCCCCTCGTTCCCCACGACGCTAACGCTCCCGAGGTCGGTCGGCACTCTCCACCTCCTGAGATTCGCCACAGCTGCTGTCCGGTGACCGATCCCTCTGCAGGACGGGTGCTGGCGCGCTGAACGCCATGAGTTCGGGGCCGCGCGCCCAGAGGCGGTGCATGCCAAGAAATCGGGCACTGCCTCTGGTGAGGCGCTCATTCTGGCGAGCAGGCTATTCGCGCAGGAGTTCCCTGATGCGCGCTGGGTCTGATGCGAGTCGGCGGGCTGCCTGTGAGAGCCGCCGGGCTTTCCTTTCGCTTGAAAGGTAGGCGACGAACATGTCGCCCTCCGAGTCGAATCGCGGATCGAGGGCGCGGAGCACAGAATCGGCGGCGAGGAGAGCGTTCAGCAGCTCTTCGACATCTGGACCAGACGCGACGCGGTCTGCTACTGCGGTCAGCCACTCGAAGTTCGTTTCGGAGACCATCCAACCGCCTTCGTCCGGAGAACGCTCAATGGGGAAGCCCTTAGCTCCCGCACGTCGCGACGGCGTTCGCAGTTGTCTGACGTCCCAACCGTGCTGTTCGGCGCGATCGGTCCACTCAGCAGGTGGAAACGGAGCCCCGGGAGAATCGAGTGCAACATGCGGCAACGAGAGCGGCAGACGGTCCCAACCGTCCGCGGTTCTGCACGCTCGGAAGAGCACGCTTTCGACGGCAATGTCGCCCAGCATGTCGAGATTGACCACATCTGGACAGGACATCACATAGAGGCTTTCCAGCGCACTCATACCGGCAAGCTCTCGACAGTCGAATCGTGCGACGTCAAGTCTGTCGAAGCGGCGCATTTTTTCCGGGCAGGCGAAGACTGGGAGAGTAGTTTGCCGTCGTCCCTCCAAGTGACTGAACTCCTCGATGGGGCCAGCGAAATGGGTCACGGACGACGCTAAAGGCCCCTCGACGTTCACCCGTCGCAGCCCAGGATTGGCGGCCACGCTCTCGACCGCCACCGTGAGCGCCCCTTCGAAATCCAGCAAGTGGGGCAATTGCGACAGGTCTGCGCCACCCCGCACTCCCGGTCCGAGGCCAAGAACCTCCAAGGCTTCAGCTTGTTCGAGGATCTCCACGTCCGTAACGAGGGCCTCGCTTTGGATAATCAGACTGGGAATCCTCGTGATGATTGGGGCGAGAAACCCCAGGGAGATGGTCTCGCCTTGGAATCCCGTGAGCTTGAGCCCGAAACCCCTCCGACCGACGGTCTCTAGCTCATCCTCGGTCGGCAAGCGATCATGCCGGACAATACCCCTGTGGCGAGCCATAGCCACACCCTGCCAAGCGAACCCCTCCGCGTCCAGCAGGTTCGACCCGAAGAGCGATGCTGACCGCAACCTTGGAGCCTGACAACCGCGACGGGTACCGCGGCTGCTCCGAAGACGCCCGCCCGTAGGCGGATCCGGTTGCGGACTAGGACAGCATCTGAGCGAAGGCGTGGGCGCTACTGCGACAGCGGCAAGATCTTGCCCTCGATGCCAGCCTTGAGCGCGAGCCGCCGCACGGTACGGAACGCCTCGGAAGGTGACCAGGACTCGAGCAACCATCAAGCTTCCGAGTGGACTTGTTCGAGCATTTCGCGCAGGAACCCCGGGCGAGGGTTTCCGACCGCCGCGCTGTGAGTATTTCCTGCGACGGCCATGATGACGTTTATTGCACGGTTGGGTATCGGGGAGTTTTGGAATCCCACAATCACGGGCGTGTGGTAGTCAAACGTTGATTTACCTGTTGTTCGGAGTGCCCACTTCAGAGTGGGATCGCGAGCGACGATGATGTCGCCCATCGTGAGCGCCACATCGAAGGCGACCGCGTACCAGAGAGCTTCCATCTCCGCGGGATTCTCGGAGTCACGCGTGGCGTACGTGCAGAGGAACGTGTCGAGGCTCTCGACCAGAGCATTCTCGGGGTCAGTCGCGAAACCGTTGTGAGTGAGCAGCGACCTCAGCATTCGTCTTCGTTCTTGCCGGGATTCCATTACTTGCTGGTATGTCTCGCGCGCTTGGGCACGGTCCAACTCCATGAACGGGACGAAGTGGGGCATCTCAAAGGACACGTATCCGAGCCAATGCACGTCCGGATGTTGCGCATTCACTTCGAACTCCGTTGCTTTGTGGCTTTCGTCGTGGTGTCAATGGTTAGAGCTGTTTGAGAAGGGTGTCGCTGTGGCCAGGGCATACAACCCCACCTGCTGCCCACCGTATCTGCAGCTATCAGCTCGCCGACGATCATAAGGATCCAGTCGGCGCGGAGATCACCCGACCCGCTTTGTGTTTGCTCGTCGGAGGGCACACGGCTTTGGACGCAGCCGCGAGCCAATCCGTCCTGGTCCCAGCAGCGACCGCCGACGTTAGTTGGGGATTCGCTTGAGCGACTCGCTGTTCCGCTCACGGACCCCAACGGGGATAGCAGAAGTACCTCGTAGGGTGTGTTCATGCAACCAGTCGAAGTAGACGAACGAGACTCGACTTGGGAGCGTGATGACCCTCGGTATCGGCTCTACGTGTTCGACGGGCGTGGCCAGTCGGTCGCTACCTTCGATCTCGTCGACGCG
>NZ_JBHZIE010000013.1:0-95763 GCF_042747925.1 Microbacterium songi | reverse complement strand
GGTGTCGAATGTGTTGGCTCGTGATGTGTTCGATCGGACGGTTGTCAGTGGTTGGGGCACGGCGGATCAGGGTGGTGCGTGGACGATCGCGGGTACTGCTGCGCGGTTCGGTGTGACTGACGGCGCAGGTTCTCTGACGCTGACGACGTCGGCCGGGCAGCAGGCTTCGCTGGGATCGGTGTCGAGTGCGAACACGAAGCTCTCGGCTTCGTTCTCGGTCGACAAGATCGCGAACGCTCAGTACATCAGCTTCATCGGCCGGCAGGTGGGTGCGGATCAGTACCTGCTGCGGGTGCGGGTGGCCGCTGATGGCACGGTGATCCTGCACGTGATGCGCGGTGGTACGGCGATCGGTTCGGGCTACACGGTGCCGGGTCTGACGATCACGCCGGGCGCGGTGTACAACGTCGCGTTCGAGGTGAAGGGCACTGCTCCGACCTCGCTGTCAGGGAAGCTGTGGAAGAGCACGGACACGGAGCCTGCTGCCTGGCAGGTCACGCGGACCGATGCGACGGCTGCTCTGCAGGCGGCAGGATCGGTGGGTGTCTCGTCAACCGTCCCGACGTCGGCTGCGGCGTACCCCGTCAAGGTCACCTTCCCCGAGATCACGATCACCGACCCCACCATCACACCGACCGCGCCGAACCAGCTTCCCGTCGCCGCGGTAGGCGCCACTGCGTCGGGGCTCACGGCTGCACTGGATGCATCGGCGAGCACCGACCCTGACGGGACGATCGCCTCATACTCTTGGGCCTTCGGTGATGGAACGACGGAGACGGCCTCTACGCCGGCGATCAGCCACGCGTACGGGGCGTCCGGAACCTACACGGTCGCCCTCACGGTCACTGACAATCGAGGCGGCCAAGCCACGGTGACACGGGACGTGACCGTGCAGGCGGTCAACCAGATTCCGACGGCAGCGTTCACCTCCTCTGTCGCGGCGCTCAGTGTCGCGGTGGACGGCTCATCGAGCACAGATGCGGACGGGACCATCGCGTCCTACGCGTGGGCATTCGGTGATGGTGGTGTCGCAACGGGTGCGACCGCCACGTACGCCTACGCTGCTTCCGGTACCTACACCGTCACACTCACTGTCACCGATAACTCCGGTGCCACCAGTGTCAAGACAGGCGTCGTCACGGTGACCGCGCCGCCGGTGGTGTCGAATGTGTTGGCTCGTGATGTGTTCGATCGGACGGTTGTCAGTGGTTGGGGCACGGCGGATCAGGGTGGTGCGTGGACGATCGCGGGTACTGCTGCGCGGTTCGGTGTGACTGACGGCGCAGGTTCTCTGACGCTGACGACGTCGGCCGGGCAGCAGGCTTCGCTGGGATCGGTGTCGAGTGCGAACACGAAGCTCTCGGCTTCGTTCTCGGTCGACAAGATCGCGAACGCTCAGTACATCAGCTTCATCGGCCGGCAGGTGGGTGCGGATCAGTACCTGCTGCGGGTGCGGGTGGCCGCTGATGGCACGGTGATCCTGCACGTGATGCGCGGTGGTACGGCGATCGGTTCGGGCTACACGGTGCCGGGTCTGACGATCACGCCGGGCGCGGTGTACAACGTCGCGTTCGAGGTGAAGGGCACTGCTCCGACCTCGCTGTCAGGGAAGCTGTGGAAGAGCACGGACACGGAGCCTGCTGCCTGGCAGGTCACGCGGACCGATGCGACGGCTGCTCTGCAGGCGGCAGGATCGGTGGGTGTCTCGTCAACCGTCCCGACGTCGGCTGCGGCGTACCCCGTCAAGGTCACCTTCCCCGAGATCACGATCACCGACCCCACCATTCCGTGACACGATGCCCGAGGACAACGTCATTCGAAGGGTGCCTGGCGTGCCGGACCCTCCGGGTGCCCGTGCAGATCCGCGACGGAGAGAAGTGATGGTGCAGACCAACCGCTTCGAGTGGGTTGACGCTGGTCGCGGCATCGCGATCTCCTTGGTGGCGTTGTTCCACGCCACCAACTGGATGGCCGGCACGGGCCTCGACCTGTCGATGTGGGTGGACATCAACACGGTGGCATCCTCGTTGCGAATGCCCCTGTTCTTCGTGTTGTCGGGTCTCTTCGCAGCCAAATGGCTGATCGCTCCGTGGCGAGAACTGCTTCGTACCAAAGTGCTGCTCTTCATGTGGGTGCTCGTCATCTGGTCCATCATCGGGATGGCCGTGCAGCTCACCGGATTGCAGGCGGCTGGTCAGCAGGTGAACATCTTGGCCGGAATCCGGGACGTCTTCCTGGCGCCGGCGGATCCCCCCTTCGAGCTGTGGTTCATCTGGGCGCTCGCTCTGTTCTTCATCGTTGCCAAACTGTCGCGCACGGTGCCCGTCGCCGTTCAGCTGATCGCCGCGGGACTTCTCTCGGCGGGGGGTCTCACCATCTGGCTGACGACGACGACGGGGCTCACGGGCAGCGTCAAGTTCTACTTCTTCTTCATCGCCGGCCTCTACTTGAGGTCAATCATCGTGGCCTTCTCTCGACGCTCCCCGTGGCTTCTCGCCGCGGTCTTCCTCGCGTGGGCTGCACTGTCGATTGCTCTGTTCGAGCTGGGTTTCCGCGCGCTGCCCGGCGTCTATTTCCTGAACTGCGTTGTGGGAGTGCTGGCTGGGATCGCCATCAGCCGCGCATTCAGCGGAGCGCGTCTCTTTCGCGGGCTCGGCCGGCAGACGCTTCCGATCTACCTCGCACACACCCCCATCGTCATTGCGATCTCGATCGTCTTCTTCTCCTTTCCTGGGCTGATCGATCTCGCCTCGCCCTTCACCTGGGCGGTGCCTCCCGTCGTCGCAGCCGTCGCGATCGCCTTGGCCGTAATGCTTCACCGCGCGGCCAGCAAGACGACGCCACTGAGCTACTTGTACCAGCCCCCCCGTGTTGCCGTTCGGGCTCTGGGAGGACGACCATGATGCGCAAATCATTGGAGGATGTCTTCGATCCGCGCCTCAATGCGCTGAACGCCGTGCGACTCCTCCTCGCGGCGGGGGTGCTTCTTCGCCATTCCTTCACCATGCTGGGAACATCCACGGGGATCGTCCCTCTCGAGACGATCATGCGCAGTGCCTTCGTCGACGGGTTCTTTGCGATCTCGGGCTACCTGATCGTCAGCAGTTGGATCCGCCGCCCGGACTGGCGTGCCTATGCGCGTGCTCGCTGCCTCAGGATCCTCCCTGCGTTCTGGGTCTGTCTGGGCGTCACAGCGCTGATCTTGTCCCCGCTTCACGCGCTCATCACCGGACACCCCATGTCGCCGCAGTTCTGGGCCGACTCGCTGGGCTATATCTGGCGCAACTGGTTCCTGTGGATATTCCAGGAGGGTATCGACGGCACCCCCACGGGGGCTGCGCCGGCCGAGTCCGGTGTATGGAATGGTTCGCTGTGGACGCTGGCGTGGGAGTTCATCTGCTACATCGCCGTCCTCGCACTCGGGCTCATCGGTCTCCTCAACCGCCGAGCGGTGGTTGCGTCTCTCTTCGTCATCTCTCTCCTTACCCTCGTCGTCGTGAAGCCCCTCTTCCCTGAGCTGTACCTTCTCCACCACGCTGCGCGATTCGGGACCATGTTCCTGGCCGGGGCTGTACTTTACGTATTCCGCACGAAGCTCCCCGCGTCTCCATGGCTCGTCTTGTTGAGCGCCTGTCTCGTCGTGCTGAGTGGCTGGCTGCCTGACTACCGGCTGGTTGCAGCGCTTCCGCTCGCGTATCTCTGCATCGTGGGGGGTGCGCTCATCAAAGTGCCGGCGCTCCGATTGCGCAACGACATCTCGTACGGCACATACATCTACGGATATCCCGCCCAGCAGATGCTCATTGGTTTGGGTCTTGCCGGCGCGGGCGTCGCGGGATTCTTCTTGATGTCGGTCGCGGCGGTCATTCCGCTCGCCGTCGCAAGCTGGTTCCTTATCGAACGGCCGGCCCAGAAGCTGCGCTTCTCAGGTCAACGTACCCGGGACACAGTCTCGGTTACGCCTGGACGGCCCGGCTGAGCTTTCAGCGACGCATCGACGGGTAGGAATGGACGCCCACCGTGGCATCCGCGCCTCGCTGTAACTGATCCCTCGCCCGCAGCCCGGCGGGGGTAGTTTCGGTGATCGCAATGGCTGCCAGAGCGATCGTCAGTGTGACGAACTTCATGGAGCTCGAGGCAGGGCTGAATAGAAGGTCCCAGAAGAATCGCACGGAAAGGTAGGCGAGCAACGCCGTGAGGCCGGCGGAGCGCAACCGGTGTTCCAGGCCCCAGACCACGGTGGTGACCATGACTACGCAGGCGGCGAGGCCCGCCAACCCGAACCAGATCCAGAAGTCGCCGAGCATCGAGTGCACCTCGATTCCGCTGCCGAACATGAATCGCTCCACGTAGCCGTTGTTGGGGTCGTACCCGATCTGCTGCATCGCGGTCTTGGCTGCAGTCACATCGCCGCCCGTCGGAAGCGTGCCTGAGCCGAGACCGAGCGGGTATTCGCGAATGATGGCGAACGAGGCGGATGCTTCTGGCCGACCCCCGAGTAGCAGACTTCCGCTCGTCGCTATCTGCGCGGCGGTCTTGTCCTGCGAGACCTCCCCGAAGTACCCCTCGAGGAGGCTGAACTGTGCGAGTTGGAAGAAGCCGGCGGCAACAAGAATCAAGCCGATGATGTTACCGGCGCGACGCCGACCCTTGGACACAGCCCGGGAAAATCGCTGCCACAGCAGGATGGCCGCCGCGAGGAAGAGCATCGCTGAGTTCGAACGCGAGTCGTTGACAAGTCCGATCACTCCCAGGCCTACGAGCGCGAGCAGTTGGGGGGCGAGACGCGGACGCATCGACAGGATCGCAAGTACCAGCACGGCGATCGGGAGCGAGTAAGTGAACCGCCAAGCGTTCGAGCCCGAGACCGGCTCCAAGAAGATGCCCCCCACCATGCCAGCTCCGTACGAGATCGCGGTCCATGGAGTGCCGATGTGTGCACGGGCGAAGAGCAGAACAGCGATCCCGCCAATCAGAGCGACGACCATTGCTGAGTGAGAGATTGCGAGAGACATGCTCGTGTCATGTGTGGCGGAGCTGAACGATGTCAGAGCTACTCCCGCGCCTAACGAGACAGCGAGCAGGATGAGGAGGGTCGGGATGGTGCGGAAGCGTCGGATAGTGGGAATGAGCGCGGGCAGAAGCGCAATCCCCACCAGCCCGGCGACGGGAGCGAAGGGAACGGCGTTGATGCGGGCGCCGAGAATGACGCAGAGCACCACGGAGACAGCGGCTTCGATAGTGATCGGCCGGTCGAGCACACTGAGCGTGCGGGGTGTCTGCACACTTGATTTTGTCAGACGATGACCCGCGCCTTGCACTCTGCCCGCCGGCCACGGCCTCGCGGACACGAGAACGGGGGACGGGCTCCAGACCCGTCCCCCGTTCTCAGACCAACGCTATTGCCCCGAGCCGAGTTTTTTGGTTCCCGTTGCCCAGCCCAGCAGGCTCGCAACCTCGGCAGAGAGAGGGACGGCGATAGCAGCATTGGCCTGGGCGTCGGCGGCCATCTGAGCGACACTCTTCGCTGAACTCGTCATCGCGTTCGTCCAGGTGGACCCCTTCGCGGCAGCGAGTGCAGCGGGAGTGTTGTAGACCTCGAGCGACTTATTGTCACCCTTGCCCCACGCGACCATTGTGGGTCCACCGGCCGCCTTGTTGTTGAAGAGATTGCCCTTGATCACGACGTTCCAGGTGTCCACGGCGCGATTCGTCGAGCCATCCAGGGCATTGACGGAGATGCGTCCAGGCGACCCGAACACGTTGTTGGAGACCGTGATGTTCTTGACGAGCCATGTCATCGCCGGGTCGTTCTTACCGACACGGGGATCCCAGCCGGTCGAGGCGGTCGCTGGGCGACGCGCATCCTGCTTCAGGCTGATGCCGTTGTAGACCCCGCCCCCGAAGTCGCTGTTCAAGATCTGCACGTCGGACGTGTTCATCACAATGACGCCAGTGCCTCCACCGATCGTCTGGTTACCCGCCAGAATCGCCTTGGCGGAGATCTCGAGCTGGATCCCGGTAGTGGTGTTGTAGTTGGACGTGGACCGCGTGACCTTCACGTTGTAGCAGGATTCGTCGAACCAGATGCCGGAGCCGGTGTTGCTGCTGGTGTCGACGTTGTCGATGACCACGTCGCGTGACCGCGTGATCTTCACTCCGCCGGCGACCGGCGCGTCCTTGAACTTCTCGACGTTGTTGCCGGTGATCACGGAATTGCGAAGGATGAGGCGATACGCCGCATTTGCACCGAACCCCATCATCCCGTTCCGCTGAGAGGTGACCCGATCGACGAGGGTGTCGTTGTTCCCCACAGACAAACCGATCATCGCATTGTCGACGATGACGAGATTGCGTACGGTCGCGTTCGTGTTCTGCATGCGCACGGCTCCGCTCGATCCGTGCGTCGTGGCGTACCGCCGAACGCCGAACCCCTGCAGGGTGGTGGACTTAGCCATGACGTTGAACGCCTGATTCAAATTGCTCGCCCGCACGCTCTTTCCCGACGGATTGGTACCCAAGATGAGGCGCTTGTTCGTGTAGTCAACGGCGAACGTACCTGCCGTCACTTGCGACGCTGATGCCACCTGTCGCTGCGCGACGCCGTCGATGAAGAGCTGATCGGGGTGTCCGGCCATCGGGTATGAGGGACTCACGAACCGCGAAGCCATGCCACTCATGTCGCTGGCGAACTGTGGGGTCCAGTTCGCAGCCACCCACACCTTGCCGGATGCGGCCCAGTTGGTCACCGGCACCGACCCGTCGAACCAGACCGCCTCGTTGGGGTACGCCTGAACCGTGAGGTTCTTGCCCGCGGGGATCGACACCGACTCGTTGTAAGTACCGCCCCGGATGACGATGGTCGATCCGGCGGCAGCGGCGTCGACGGCCTTCTGCACACTCTTGAACGGCGTACCGATGGCTCCGTTCTGGGTGGCTTGCGTCGAGGTGTTCTTCACGAACAACGCCCCTGAAGGGACGGCGTAGGCAGCGCTTCCCACCGCAAGCGAGCCCCGCCCCGTCGCCGTGGCGACGGGTGTGGTCGCGATCGGTGCAGGGTCAGTCGGGGTCGGGGTCGGGGTCGGGGTCGGGGTCGGCGTCGGGGTCGGAGTCTGGGTGGGGGTTGCGACCGGCGTCGAGGTCGACAGCGCGGCGGCACCGTTCGTGACGGTCAGGTTGTCGAGGGACAGCGTCGTATCACCCGAGCCGCCTGAGGCAAAGCCCCACCATCCGACTCGCCCTCCCGAGGAGATGCGCCCGGCCCCCGCGTCAGTGACACTCAGCTGCGGCGTCGCGGCAACGGCACCGGCGGGCGTGAGGCTGGCGCGGATGACGACGGGCGACTGCCCGGTGATGGAGAAGGACAGGGTCTGCCAACCCGCGTTCTTGATGCTCGAGGCGAGCTTCACGACTCCGATCGACGTCTCTGTCTTGCCGTTCAGGCGCGAGACGGCAAGAAACGGTACTCCGGCTGAGTTCAGCTCGACACGGGCGCGATAGTGCGAGCCATCGGCCTGGTACCGAAGGATCGTGGCGTAATAGGCGCTGCCGGCGAGCGCATCGAGGCGGAGGGTGACGTCCGAGCGTACATCGGCCGCGGTCGCGTCGCCGAGGAGGACGGATCCGCTCTCATTGGGCTTCAAGGTGAACTTCGCTACCCCGCCAGCGACGGTCATCGCTCCCGGCTGGTATGTCCCCCGATACTCTCCGCCGACCGTTGCCGTGCCCCATCCCGTCGTCATCGTCCGGTCGAAAGCATCGTTGACCACGACGGACGAGGCGCCGAACGCGGCTTGCCCGACGAGCGCAGAGGCGACGACGGCGAGAGCGGCTACTCCTGCACCGACGGCTCGCCACCTCCGTCGTGAAGGCGGAACCGAAGTCACTCGCGAGCGCCGTCGTCTACCGACGGGATCAGCGGTCGGTATCGCGGGGATGTCTCCATGAGACCGGGCGAGCGGAGTATGAGCGGAAGTCATCGGAGATCCTTCGAATCGTGTGCGAGCAGAAAGCCCTTGACGGGGTTGTGGCCCAACATTCCGGCCTCGGAGACGGCCCGACCAGGGCCAAAGGTCCCGAAGCGCCGTCTGAGAGCGCGCTCGCGAGGGGAACAGATGGTCACGTGGAGTCGTCTCCGGGAGTCGGCGAGGTCCAAGCGAACACGGCGCACGTCAGTGCGCAGGCGCGACGAAACATCGGGTCGGCGGGGAATGAGAGGCTCATCGGGTTGAGCGTCGGTGGTGAAAGCCAACCTACCTAAGGGTAAATAGTTTCCCGAGCCAGATGAGATGAATCTCACGTCGCGGTAACACCGCGGACTCATGCGTATTCAGTCTGATCTGGTGTATTCGATGACGAGAGTGGATGGACCGTTCCAGACGACCTCTGCCTCGAATCCCAGCTTCGCGAACAGTTCGCTGCTCTCCGCCCGCACTGCGGGAAGGGATTTCTGGTTGAAGATCGCCCACACACGCGTCTGGGCGGACAGCGGCGTGGCAGCGCTGTCTATCGGGCGGGAGAACCCGTCCAATGTGGCGGTCTCAGCACCCGTACGCTCCAGCGTGAGGTCGGTCAATCCGCCGAAAAACCCCGGGTAAGAGGCCGCTATTCGCCGCGTCGTCATCTCGACGACGTCGCGCTGATCGGGGTACCGAGGAGCGAAGTACACACCGTCGCCTTCGATCCTGTTCTGCGCGATGATGCCTGCGACAGCAGACCAGTCGCTCCCTGACTTGGCGAAGGGGGTCCGCTGCGAGACGAAGATCACAGCGATGCTCATCGCGTAGAGGACCACCCCGACCACTGTGTACCAGCGACGTCCGGCAGCCCGTAGGCCCATGGCGATGAGGAGAGCCGCCGCCGGCGCCGTGAAAGTGAAGTACCGCGGCTGGTAGATGGGTGACACGGCGACGGCGTAGGCGCCGATCGCGGCGGTCGGCAGGATGATCCAGGGAATGGCGGTAGCGAGGACACGGCGTTTGTCATCGCCCGGTGCCGCCGGCCTGACCATCGCGATGAGCATCGCTGCGATTCCGACGGCCGCGGCAAGCAGCGCCGCGCCTTGCCACGCGACCGTGAACCACATTGCCGAGGCATCCGGGTCGGGGGTCTCCCCGAGGAAGAATTGATTCACGAGGATCTTACGCACGATACTCGGCAAGCTGCGGTCCCCGTTCCCGCCTAATTGCCCCTGCTGAGACCTGACGAGCAGGAGCAGCGGGATACTGAGGACTCCGGCGGCGGCTGCCGCGGCGATGTAGCCGACGATGGCAAACCTGTCGCGTCGGGCGAGCAGCACCACGGTGACGGCGTGGGCTGCGACGAGCGTGACCAGGTACACGTTCAGGCCGATCCCCACGACTGCCGTGGCGGTGTAAGCCACCCATGGGGCCACTCGCCGTCGCGCGAGCGCCACGGCGAGGAAGTAGGTCGCCCATATCGCAGCGAGCGCCGAGAAGATGAACGGCCTTGCCTCGATACCTCCCCAGGTCAGACGCGGAAGGGTCATGCTGACAATCGCCGCAACGAGGGCAGTCCGCGGTGTCGTCATCACGCGCGCGAGTAGGTACACCCCCACTGCAACTCCGCCGCCCGCCAAGGCGCTCGGAAGCCGCAGCGAGAAAGGGGAGGCGCCGAAGAGGTCGACCCACACGCTCATCACTGCGTAGTACAGGGCGTGCACCGCGTCGATGCGTTGGATCAAATCCCAGAGTTCACTGAGAGATCGGGTTGCGGCCGATATCGTGACGGCTTCATCTGTCCAGATCGACACGCTCGGCGACATGACAGCCGCGAGAGCGGTTGCCGTGACGAACAGTATCGCGGACGTCAACCAGGTGGAGCGTCGCGTCGAGCCTTCCATCGCACGCTCGACCGTCACGTCGATGACGTTGCAGGGGGCAGGCCGAAGGGGCGCTTCTTCTCCTCTGCCCGATAGTAGGGACTGGTGTTCTTGACACGCTTGACACCGTTCAGGACAATTCCGAGGATGGGGACCCGAGTGGTTTCGAACGCCGTGATCGTGCGGAGGATCATGTCCCGTTTGGTCACACGTGATCGCGCCACCAGGACGATGCCATCCACGACCGGAGCAAGGAGGAGAGGATCGCTGACGGCGAGTACGGGAGCGCTGTCGAAGATGACGTAGTCGTACGACGCACGCACTGTCTCGATGAACTCGACCAAGTGGTCAGAGGTGAGCAGTTGTCCCGGGTTCGGCGGGAGCACTCCGCTCGTGAGGATGTGCAGACCGTCGTTGCCCCATATCTGAACGGCATCGGCGATGCTCACGTCACCCAGGAGAACAGTGGTGAGGCCGACTGAGCCTTCGAGCTGCGTATACGTGGCCACTGATGCGCGTCGCAGATCCGCATCGACGAGGAGCACTTTCGCCCCCTGTTCGGCCATGATCTGGGCAATGGACACACCGATGGACGACTTGCCCTCACCCGACGTTCCGGAGGTGATCAAAAGCACCTTCGACTTGCCGTCGACGTCAGCGAAGCGCAGGTTCGCGACGATGCTTCGCAGCGACTCTGCGGCCGAGCCCGTGGGATCGGCGCGGATCAGGGCGGGAAGAGGCCTACTCCCGGGTGTTTGCGAGACGTCACCCAGGATCGGCGTATCGGTCAGAGCGGTGATGTCGCCGGCATTGGTCAGTCGAGTAGCGAGGAGTCGCCTCAAGAGAGCGAAAACCACTCCGGCGATCAGCCCCGCGATCGCACCTGCGATGGTGAGCAGGCGGACGTTGGGCGAAACCGGGAACTGCGACAACTTGGCAGGGGAGATCGTCTCTATGCGTACCGCTGACTGCTCCTCGGCGTTTTGGGGCGAGAGCCCCTGGACGGCGGAGGCCAATTCGCTCGCGACAGCATCCGCCACATCCCGTGCGAGTGCGGGGTCGCGGCTCACGACGGCGATATTGAGCACGACCGTGTTGAGCGGGGACTCGACCGTGATCGTTCCCGCCAAGGATGACGCAGAAGTGTTCAGCCCGAGATCCTCGATGACGGGATTCAGCACCGTCGGTGATGTGGCGACGACAGCGTAGGTCTGCACGAGGTTGGCGACGTAGTTCGAGCCCTGAACCAACTCGTTCGTGTTGTCGCCACGGGCGGGGATCACGATCACGGTCGATTCGGAGCGGAAGATCTCGGGTTGCAATTGCGAGTAGCCGTACCCCGCGATGGCTCCGAGCAGTGCGAGCGCGACGACAACCACCCAGTGCTTCTTCAGGGAGACCAGGTAATCGCGTAAGGTCACGGCTTCTCGATTCGCGTACGGCGTTGAGTGCGGCCCGAAGATGGCGCCACCCCCCCATTCTGTCTGGTCAGGGATGGAATCGATGGCAGCGCCTGCCACGCAGTCGCTGCGTGGCTCCGTGTCGACGGCCGGGATCATATCGGTCGCTGGTGTCGAACGGTTCTGATGCCGGTGCCCTTCATGTCGGCTGGTAGGGTCGGACCGAGTCTTTTGGGGAGGCCGAAACCGTGGCGGTTCATCGTGTCCTTCTCGTGTGCGAGCAGAACGTTTGTCGTTCGCCGTATCTCGCGGCCGTCGTGAACTCCCTCCTGGCCGGTGACGACAGGCACACCTTCGTCGTGGCGAGTCGTGGCACCACTGTGACTGCGGGGGCGGAGATCTGCTCGGTCGCAGAGAGCAACCTGCGAGGACACGGCATCTCGGTGGGCGTCGAACACGGATCCACGGCACTCGAGCAGGAGGACGTCGTGCGTGCCGACCTCATTCTCACAGCCACCGAGAGGCAGCGATCCGCGATCGCCCTGCTCAGCCCGGGTGCCCGTGTGCGCGCCTACACCGTCCGCGAGGCGATCCTGCTTTCCGAGCGGGAGTTGGGCGCGGACGAGCTCGCACGAGTGCGCGTCGCGTCCCGCCGGTCCTCGTTGCGCGAATTCGCCAGCGCCATCAACGCCCGACGAGGGACTCTGGACCTCCCCGGAGCCACTGTGCGTCCACGACTCGGGGGTAGAAGGGCGGCGCCCGACTCGCCGCTCGACATCCCGGACCATCATCGAACCGGCGGGCAGAGTCATCGCCGGCTATTCGACGAAATGTACGCCGATGCCGGCGTCCTCGCTGCGCGCATCAAGTATGTGCTCGAGACTCCCTGACTGAAGATCTCGGAGTGATCCAGCGAATGCTCAGCGTCTTGTAACGCGCTCGCCATACGTCGCGTTGTCGCGCAGCACGGGAACCGCTATCGTAAGTCGTGGGGATTCGCGCCTACTGGGGTTTGCGCGATGTGTCAGGTGAGGTCATTTCGATCTTCGCCATTCCCAGTCGACAGTGTCTTGGGGGGCACCTTGGATATCACGATCGTTGTGCCCACTTTCAATGAGGCACCGAACATCGCCGAACTGGTTCGCAGAGTGACGCTCGCCACGGCGGGACTCGACGCGGAGATTATTTTCGTCGACGACAGCAAAGACCACACGCCAGAGGTCATCCGGCAGGTCGCGTCAGCCGCATCCTTGCCGGTCAGGCTCATACACAGGGACGAGCCGGCCGGCGGACTGGGCGGAGCGGTCCTGGAGGGTATCGCTGCGGCGGAGGCGGATCACTGCCTCGTCATGGACGGTGACCTGCAGCATCCTCCGGAGAAGATTCCCGAGATGCTCGCTCGTGCGCGACGCCAAGACGTCGATGTCGTCGTGGCATCGCGGTACATGGGGGACGGGACAGCGGGGGGTCTTGCGGACCGATCACGAGTCCTCGTGTCGCGGGCATCCACTCTCGTGACGCGCGCGATGTTCCCGATCAGGCTCAAGGATGTTTCCGACCCTATGACGGGGTTCTTCCTCGTTGATCGTCGCGGTCTCGACATCGAGCAGCTTCAACCGCGAGGCTTCAAGATTCTGCTCGAAATTTTGGCGCGCAAGACGCTGCGCGTGGCGGAGATCCCGTTCCAGTTCGCCGACCGTCACGGTGGCGAGTCGAAGGCATCGTTCCGACAAGGACTGCACTTCCTCGTCCAGCTCGCATCGCTTCGCTTCGGCAAGATGTCGGGTTTCGCCATCATCGGCGGAGTGGGCGCGCTTGCCAATATCGCGATCGTGTGGGCATTGACCGCCGTCGGGGTGAACTACATCGTCGCCGCCATCATCGCGGCCGAGCTCACGATCATCGCCAATTTCCTGCTCATCGAGCGTTTCGTCTTCAATGACATGCGCGGCCAGGCGTCGGGCGTGGGCTCCAGATTCGCGAAGTCCTTCTCGTTCAACAACGCTGAAGCGCTTGTGCGCATCCCCATCATGGCTCTCATGGTCAGCAGTGGTCACGTCTCGAGTGTCATCGCGACAGCCATCACCTTGGCTGTGGCCTTCTTCGTTCGGTTCTTGTTCCACTCTCTCGTTGTCTACGCTCCTCGACGTGCGAGTGCAACACCGAGTCGTGCTCGTGAGATCATCCAGGAGTTGGACCGTCAGTCCGTGGCTCCCGGAGAGCTCTAAATCATTGATCGCGTGACGACAGCGAGCGTCACGTCTGCGAGGAGAATGCGCGTGCGAATCAAAACACGCGGTTTCGGCGTCAAGCGCGCGAGCCGCCGAGTGGCCGAAAGGGTCGACACGGTCTTCGGGCGTTCACTGCGCATGATGTCGCTTCGCGGCCCGAAGCGGACCGTCGGTGTCGTCGGAATCTATCGGGAGGCGCAGCCGATCGCCGCGCTTGTCGAGGAGCTGTCGTCATCCCGGCACGACGTGGTTTTTCGGCTCGGCGCCATGGGGGACATCGCCACGGAACTGCGAGACGAGACGTCGCATGCGCATCTGACAGCAGGCAAGTTTCAGAATCTGAACGTCCTGACGGAATCGCTGGCCGACGTCGACTGGCTTCTGATCATCGATGACGACGTCATCGTGCCGCGGCACTTTCTGGATCAGGCCATCGAACTGTGCGAGCGCCTCGACCTGTCGCTCGCGCAGCCTGCTCAGACACGACTGAGCAACGCGAACTGGCCGCTGACGAAGCGCCGGTTCCTCACCATTGCCCGAGATACACAATTCGTCGAGATCGGCCCCGTCACGCTGATCCGCGCCGACGCGATGCGTAAGCTCCTTCCCTTTCCCACCGACCTCCGGTACGGCTGGGGCCTCGACTTCGAGTGGGCGCAGGTGATGACCGATTCCAAGATGCGAATGGGAGTGATCGACTCGTTGGCAGTCATACACGCGAGCCGAGCGGTCGCGAGCACATACTCGTGGGACGCAGCACAGAAGGAGGGCCAGGAGTACCTTCGCGGTGTGCCGCACCTCCCGAAGGACGTGGCCGAGGGGAATGGGCTGCGGTTCCACCGGACGATTCCACGCCCTGTCACTCGGTGAACGCTCCCGGCACGACGGGTTTCAGATGACGTCGGCCGCGTGAAGGGTCGCCTCGAAAGCCGCGATGACTGCGTCGCGATTCGCGTTCCGCGAGTGAGGTAGCCGGCGCCCGAGCAGCTCCTCGACGGCCGCGCGGAGGGTGTCATCCTCGACTTCGCGGAGAGTCGGCGGTTCAGGCAGGACCGCGAAGGCATCTCGTGTCTTGCCCACACCGGGGACGAGGACCGGCGTCCCGAACGATGCGGCGACGATCGCCGCGTGCATGCTCGTCGTGAACACCGCACCGGCTCCGGCAAGGACCGCGGTGATGTCATCCGCGGGCAGGTCGTGGAGTGTAGGGATGGCGAACTCGGCGGCGGCAGCGCTCAGCAGCCGGTCCTCTCCTGCATATGAACCCAACGACAATGTCACCATGGGTATGCCCTTCAGCCCGCTCAACACCTTCTTCACGCGATCGAGCGGCCAGCCGTGGAACTGAGCCGCGTGGAAGACGAGTGGCGCATCAGAGAGTCCCGCATGCTGATGGAAGATCGCCTCTCCTCGATCGCGGACGCGGTCTGCGATTTCGAAGTCGGGCATCGCGAAGATCATGTCGGGCGCAACGACGATCCGATCGCGGGCGACTCCCGCACCCGCCAAGCGGTCTGCGCCGTTGTGGGTCCGGACCCACGCGGCACGGTAGTTCGCGACAGCTTTCTGGGCCGCAGAGTCCGCGGGGACGGTGTGGACGCCCGCGGAGATGAGGACTGACGGGCCTGTGCTAATCCACGGCTCGGCGGGCGCCCATGCTCCGGGTCCGTTGAGGAAGTGGCGTGCACCGAACCAGCGCGCGCGAAGGCGATTGATCCTCTTGCCGCGGTCCGCACTCGGTACTGAAAGGTGGTCCATCGCGACCGTCCGATTGTCGAAACGCAGCAGATCTCCCCCGCCCACGAGCGCGACATCCGTATCGCTATCGCGGACCTTGTCCAGCGGCAGGATCGCCTCGCCCGCGGAAGTGCTTCCCGGCACGGGGCAGTAGTGCGAGAGCTGAGCGGGGACACCGAGGATGTCCAAGAGCGACGCGAGCGCACCAGGGTAGAGCTTGTCTCCCCAATTGGGCATCGAGAATGCCCCGATGTGAGCGATGGCCAGCGGCCTTGAGGACGTTCGGGCCGATGTGTTCACTCCGAAATATTACCAGTGCGGCTGATGCGGCCATGTGCCCGGCCGGCCGCTCCCACGCTTGCCGCTTCGAGCTAGGTGTGAATCGTCACGCTGATTTCGTGTGGCCGTCGATCCATGAGAAATTGGTGTGGGGGAATGGGGATTCCATTGGCTTTGGAAGAGCAAGTACACCCGACGGCAGCTTCGACACGCCGCGGCCTACTGAAGTCCGTCGGCGGCAGTGCGGCGGCTCGCATGATGGTGCTGCCTATCAGCGCGATTCTCGGAATCGTGGTCACCCGCCTCATCATCGACAACTACGGCGAGGCTTCTTACGCCCAGTACATGCTCCTCGTCGGGATCGTCTCGCTGATCCCCTTTGCGGACCTCGGGATCTCAGCGGCGATCATGAATGCGGTTGCTGAGGCCAAAGACCCTCGCACCGATGCCAACCTCCGCGGCACGTTGATCACTTCGATGAGGATCCTGGCGGGGTCGGCCACGACGCTGGCCGTCATCGCCGCGATCCTCACCCTGACAGGATCTTGGTCGACCCTTCTCGGCGAGGGGCTCGACGGGCAGACAGGTGAGCTGGCGGCCGGCCTCTGCATCATGGCGCTTGCACTCGCCATGCTCATCGGGTTCGGTCAACGTATCCTGATCGGCCTGCACCTGAACTTCGTCGCGATCCTTGTCGGCGGCCTGCAGACTCCCATGGTGCTGCTGACGCTTCTCGGCGCCATCGCCATCGGAGTCGATATCGGTCCTTTCGTCGCGGTCATCTCCTACGCCGGGCTCACCGTGACGGGCGCGATCATGCTGTTCCTCGCCAACCGCCGCATTCGCCCGATCCTGGGAGAGGCTTTCCGGGACGCCTGGCGTGTGTTCAGCGTTCGTGGTGGTCGGGTGTTTGACACAGCATGGCCGATGCTCATTCAGATGGTTGCGCTGCCTCTCGCCATGCAGTCCAACCGCCTGATCCTGAGCCACACGTCAGGCGTGACGGAATTGTCCACGTACTCGCTCGCCTCGCAGATGTTCAATCCGATCTTCTCGGTATCCGTCGCCGCCAGCATGGCTCTGTGGCCCGTCTTCGCGCGAGCACGAAAGACGGGGATCTCCGAGGTGTCGCCCGTCAAGCTGTCGCTCATCTTCGCTTCGTTCGCACTCGTCGCTGTGACCGCGATGTCGTTCGCATCACCGCTCCTGGCGCAGCTCGCCTCAGGTGGGGTCATTCAGCTCCCGATCGCACTGGTGATCGCATTCGCGGTGCTGATGGTGGCCCAGGCCGCCAAGAGCCCGCTGGGGATGTATATGACCGACGCGCGAGGACTGCGGTTCCAGGCATATATGGCTCTGGCGATGCTCCCGGTTAACGTGGGTCTCTCTGTGCTGTTGGCGATCCAGTGGGGAGCTGTGGGTCCCGTGATCGGGTCGATCATCGGCGTGCTGCTCTTCCAGCTGTTCGCGAACTGGATCTACGTCCGACGCGATCAACGACGTCGCGCCGCCAGCGAGGACGTGGTCGGTACCTCAACGCTCGTCTGACCGAGTGCCCTCGCCCGTTCGGCCGGAAGCCGATGAGGGCGTCCTTCGAGGAGGCGACACTACGACGACCTCGCGGGTGGTCGCGCTCACGTGTGGGCGGAGGGCGCCGCGCTGCGGCCATCCCACTCACCGTCTGCGCGGCGCGCTCTCCGGCCTGTTGCATGAATCGAGCGACGATCGGCCAGCCGTGCGGCCAGGTCCTCGTAGGCGTCGGCCACGGTGTCCCACCGGAAGACATCCCGCGCGCGGGAGCGGGCGCTCGCGCCCAGTTCGGCAGCACGCTCGCGATCGGCCTCGACGGCGGCGAAGTGCCCCGTGACGTCGCGGGTCGAGTCGAAGAACCAGGCCTGATCGTCGAGCGTCTCGCGGTTGAAGGCGACGTCGTATGCGATCACGGCCGTGCCGGCGCCCATGGCCCGCAGGAGCGACGGGTTCGTTCCGCCGACGGAGTGCCCGTGGACGTAGGTGAAGGCGTGGAAATACAGGGCGTCGAGGAGGTCCTGGTCGTACACACCCCCGAGGAAACGGATCCGTGGATCGTCGGCGGCCGCCGCGCGGATCGCCTGCGTGTAGTCGGCGCTGTACGGAGCGGAGCCCACCACGACGAGCGGCATGTGCGCATCGCTGTGCCGGTAGCCCTCGACGATCTCGAGAACGTGATTCTCCGGCTCGAAACGCGCCACGACGAGGTGGAACCCGTTCGGTTCCAGACCCAGCTCGCGCACACCCTCTTCGGGCGCTGACTCGAGGATCGGAGCACCGTAGCGGATCATCTCGGTGGGGACGTTGAACTGGTGACTGTAGTAATCGGCGATACCCGGGGCATCCGCGATCAGAGCGTCCGCCTTTCGCACGCCGAACTCCTCGGCCCATCGGTAGTAGGCCTTGCCTCTGGCGCCCCACTTGGAACGCCGCCACTCCAGACCGTCCATGTGGAGAGCGACGGGGATGCGCCGGGCGCGCAGCAGCGGAAGGAAGGGAGAATTCGCCGCATTGAAGACGAACGCGACGTCGGGTTTGCGACCCGCCATCGCGTGCACGACGGAGAACCCGGTGTGGCTGAGCGTTTCGACCTGCTTCTGAGGCACCGCGGGAAGATGCACGACCTCCATGCCGAGGTACGTCTTCTCCTTCGACTCGGACCCGCGGGTGTACACGATCACGCGATGTCCCCGCTCGGCGAGCCGCTTTCCCACTTCTTCGATGGCGGTCTCGAATCCGCCGTACGCTGCCGGCACGCCACGGGTGCCGACCATGGCGATCGTCAGCGGCGCGATCGAAGCGGGGTGGTCGTCAGAATCCTGGCGGTCCGTGTGCACGATCTTCAGTAAGCCCCACTCGGTTGAATCATGACCTTGGCGGTGCGCCACATGATCATGAGGTCGTTCATCACCGACCAGTTCTCAACGTAGCGGAGGTCGAGCCCCACGCTCTCATCCCACGACAGGTCGCTGCGACCACTGACCTGCCAGAGGCCCGTGATGCCCGGCTTGATGTACAGGCGGCGGAAGACCGTGCCGTCGTACTCGCTGACCTCTTTCGGAAGCGGCGGTCGCGGACCGACGACGCTCATGTCGCCGACGAGCACGTTCCAGAACTGGGGGAGCTCGTCGAGCGAGTACTTGCGCAGGACGCGGCCGACACGGGTGACCCGCGGGTCGGACTTCATCTTGAACAGCAGACCGGAACCTTGGTTCTCGGCCTGAAGGTCTGCGAGCCGCGCTTCGGCGTCCGTTCCCATCGAGCGGAACTTCACCATGCGGAAGATGGTGCCGTCGCGCCCGATGCGCTCCTGACGGAAGAACACCGGACCGCGCGAGTCCGTCTTGATCAGGATCGCGAGCACGGGCAGCAGCGGCGAGAGCATCAGGATCGCGAATCCGGCGACGAGGATGTCGAGGGCGCGCTTGAGCACGTGCTGACCGCCCGCGAAGGTCGGGATCGCGACGCGGATCAGGGGGAGGCCCTCCACCTGGCGCAGCGAGATGCGCGGCCCCGCGACATCCGCCAGCCGACTGGAGAGGACCATCTCGGCAGCGGTGCCCTCGAGCTGCCAGCTGAGCTGCTTGATGTAGTCGGGATCGTTGTCCGGCTTGCTGGCCACGATGATCGTGTCGGCGCTGAGCACGTTCGCCACCTTGGCGACCGTGTTGGCCGTGCCCACGTTGTCGTACGTGATGCCACCGACCGTCACGGCGGCTGCATCGTTGTCGTCGTCTTCGAGTGTGGCGCCGACGACCATGTACCCGGCGAGGTGGTTGCGCTGGAGCGTGTCAATCACGTACTCGACGTCTTCGCGATGACCGACGACGAGTGCCCGCGAGATGTAGTTGCCGAAGCGGCGCTGGCCGAGCAGCCATTTGCGCCAGGCCCAGCGACCCGCGAGCAGGGCGACCAGTCCGACGGGCAGAGCGAACAGGAGCTGCACACGGATGCCCTGCCACTGGAACAGGACGAAGGCGATCGCCAGGATGCCGAAGGCGAGGCCGGTGGCGTGCGCGACGCGCTTGTACTCGGTGCTGCCCGATCCGATGATGTCGGCGCTCCGCGTGTGGAACAGCCCGAGCACGATCAGCCACGTCAGGGCGGACACGAGGGGGACACGCGCGAGGATCGCGGGGTCCGCCGCCAGCAGATCAGGAGCCAGCAATTGAAGCTGACCGACGGTGGTGAGCGCGGTGACCGCGAACACGATCACGACGTCCGTGATCGCCAGACGCGTGCGGTACATCTTCTCCCACCGGCGGCGACGCTCGAGCGTCGGCGTCGAGCGCGGCGTGACCACGGTGCGCGGTACGGCCACGTCGGACCGTGGTGCGGCGACCGGCGAGAAGATGCCCGGCAGCACGATAGACGTGCTGCGCAACGAATCGTCGACGGCAGTCATCGTGCACCATCAAAATGAGCGCACGAAAAATCGGTTCCCCAGAAACCCATTGTTCTTATTCCCCAGTCGGGCTGAGCCCGTGACACGCGAAGGATATTGATCCTGTTCCGACCCCATATCGGAACATTGCCCCAGCAAGATCTCCGTAGAACGGGATCCTTCGCTGCTACCTACTGTAGCGGGAGATTCCGTGGCTGCAAACGGTGCACGTTAACAGTTCGTTTCATCTTGTTCACCGAAAGTTGTCCGCCGACACGGTTTTCCGGCTGTTGCGTGCACCGCCGCTAACCGATCATGCCGATCAGCGCGTCGACGCCCATGCCGTAGTTGATGCGCTGCACCGGCAGTGCGAGCTTGTCGGTGCCGATCGAGACGTAGCCCGGCTCGATCGTGCGGGCCATCTCGAAGCCGGCCTGGGCGACGCCCTTCTTCGACGTGTCGTCGAAGTGCCCGAACGGATAGGCGATGACCTCTTTGACGCCGAGGACGGACGCCGAGGTCTCGAGGTCAGCGGCGATCTGATCGGCGGGCAGATTCACCATCTCGCCCTTGCCGTTCGCGCCGGCCTTGTGCATGTCGTGGGTGTGCGAGCGCCGCAGCACGTAGATGTTGGGCGCCGGGTCCTGCCGGTAGGCGGTGATCATGAACGATGTCGTGAGCAGCTTGTACTTGTCGACGACCGGCGCCGCGAGATCGAACCACGTCTGGTCGGCATCGTCATCGGTGATGATCACCGAGTGATTGGGCAGGTAGAGCTTGCCGTCGATGAAATCGCCGAGTTCGCGCCACGTCGGCAGGTAGAAGCCTCCGGTCGCGATGTGGTTCATCTGCGCGTCGAAATCGCCGATAAAGGCGTAGTTGCCCCGCAGCCAGCCGCTCTCGCCCTCGGGCTTGGTCGTGAACTGGTGGTACATCAGGATCGGGACCTTCGCCTTCTCGGCGACGTTCTCTTCGGGCGACTTCCACGCACCCGTGAGGGTGATCTGACGATCGGTGCACGCGACGGCGCGCGAACCGTTGACGCGCTGCGTGATGGTGAAGGCCGCGGCATCCGCCGGCGTCGTGTACCAGCCCGCGAAGACCGCCCCCTCGCGAGCGGGCGAAGGAAGATGCGCGTACGGCGTCCCCTGCGTCTCGAGCACCGGAGTGTCGGAGATGCCGTCGCCGGCGAACGACACGGCGCAGACGTTCGGGTCGTCCACGCGCGCGAGCAGAAGCTCGGCGTCACTGCGCGGCGTGAACTCCGGGTCGGGCGTCGGCGTCGCGACGGGCGATGCCGGAGCGGATGCCGCGGCCGGCATCGGGCTCTGCATCAGCGTCGGCACCCAGACGAAGGCGCCGACGACCAGCAGGACCATCGCCGCCGCCGAAGCGAGGACGGCGAACAGGCGCCGACGTCGCCGGGCCCGAAGCGAGGGACCCCGTCGCTGTCGTCGCGATTCGCTCATGCCCGGCCTCCGTCGGTCCTCCCCGCCATCTCTGCGGTCCGCTCCGATCATAAACGTCCAAGACGGCCCTCCCGGGTCCACAGTGTGGTAGGCCACGCGCCGCGGCACAGCGGAGCCGCGCGGCGAGAAGGGGTGGGTCGCGGCCGGTTAGCCTGGGACCATGGCGACGACGCGTGCGACTCTGGTGCTGATCATCGCGGGTGTTCTCGCGCTCGCCGGATGCACGGCGGCGCCCGACGCCTCGCCGACGAGGTCCCCGTCGGCGGGGGTGTCCGCGACGGCGACGCGCGTGCCGACGTCGGCCGCGCCGCAGGCCGGAGCGTCGGCCTCACCCGAAGCAGGCGCCACCACAGCGCCGCAGCCCGCCCCCGAGCCGGGATCACCCGAAGAGGCGGCCAGCGCCTGCGCCCCCATCCAGGCCGCGGTCGAGCCGTACATCGGCGGTCTGACCCTGCGCGAAGGCAGCGGAGCGGTGGAGTCGGGGCAGTCCTGCGGATGGCAGACCGGGGGAGAGACGGATGCCGCGGCCCCGCGCGCCGTCGAGGTCATCGTGTCGTCCGATACGTCCGAGCAGCTCAGCCCCGACGATCTCGCCTCCGCGGGGTTGGACGAGGTGCCGGATGCCGCGATCGAGGCCGCCGGCGGCACCGCGTACACGACCGAGGTGCCGGAGGGCGAGGCATCCGTCATCATCACCATCGTGTCGATGCCGGATCGTCAGATCAGCATCACGGGCGGGAACTGGGACGGGTACCCCGTGCTCGACGGACCTGCCGCGGTCGCCGTCGCGAAGACCCTGCTCGGGATCTGACGCGCCGGCGGCGCGTCGAGAACAGGCGCGCGGCCGCAGACGGGCGGATGCGCGGGAGACGTCCTGTCTTACGGCAGATCTCCGGTGCGCGGTCAGGCGGTGGCGCTCTCTGCGCGCACGCCGGCGGCGGGCAGGATGACGTCGTCGATCGTCGCGACGAGGAAGTCGCGCGTGACCGGTTCGCCGAGCATGAGGACCCGGTAGGCCATCATGGCGGGGCCGATCATGCAGAGGGTCTCGAGGTCGGCGTCGGCGTCGACCTCGCCGCGGGCGATCGCGCGGCGGAAGATGATGCGATTCGCGGCGGCGCGCGGCTCGACGAGGGCCTCGCGGGCGGCGGAAGCCATCTCGGGCGAGCGCGCGATCATCGACACGATGCCGGCCATCACCTTGAGCTTGCGCTGGCTGTCTTTCATGCTCGGCGACTTGATCATCGCGACCAGGTCGCCGCGCAGCGTGCCGGTGTCGGGCGGCGAGGTGAAGTCGGCGCCCCCGGACTTCATGCAGGCCACGGCCTCCAGCACCAGTTCGGGCTTGGACGCCCACCGGCGGTAGAGCGTCGCCTTGCCGGCCTTGGCGCGGGCGGCCACCATCTCGATCGTCATGCCGTCGTACCCGGTCTCGGCGAGGACGTCGAGCGCAGCATCCAGGATCTCGGGATCGCGCGTGTGATCGCGTTTGCGTCCGAGCCGAGGTTTGTCGTCGATGAGGTCGGTCTGCGTCATCGCGGCCACCTCCCTTTCGCTCCCGAGGAACGTTACCAGCGGGTAAATTCCTGAACCATGTAGATCCGGAACTCAAGAGTACCGTATATAGTCATCGTCATGTCTTCTTCACCCACCCTCGCGACGGACAATCGTCGCTGGATCACGCTCGTCGTGGTCGGGCTCGCCCAGCTGATGGTCGTTCTCGACGCGACCGTCGTCAACATCGCCCTTCCCTCCGCGCAGGCCGATCTCGGATTCTCGGACGGTCAGCGCCAGTGGATCATCACCGCTTACTCACTCGCTTTCGCGAGTCTGCTGCTGCTCGGTGGCCGGCTCTCCGACCTCCTCGGGCGCAAGCGCACGTTCATCATCGGCCTGATCGGATTCGCGATCGCCTCGGCTCTCGGGGGCGCCGCCGGCTCGTTCGAACTGCTGGTCGCGGCCCGTGCCCTGCAGGGCGTTTTCGGGGCCCTTCTCGCTCCCACGGCGCTCGCCGTGCTCACCACGACCTTCACGATCCCGAAGGAGCGCGCCCGCGCGTTCGGCGTCTTCGGCGCGATCGCCGGGGCCGGCGGCGCAGTCGGACTGCTGCTCGGTGGCGTCCTCACGGAGGCTCTCGACTGGCGCTGGAACCTGTACATCAACGTCGTCATCGCCGCCTTCGCCCTGATCGGCGCCATGATCTACGTTCCGCACATCACGCGCACCGGTCCGCGACCCAAGCTCGACGTGCCGGGAACCCTGCTCATCTCGGGCGCGCTCTTCGGCCTGGTGTACGGGTTCTCGAACGCCGAGACCGACGGCTGGGATTCACCGCTCACGTGGGGGATGCTCGCGGCCGCGGCCGTGCTGCTCGTCGGGTTCGTGCTGTGGCAGCGCCGTGCGGAGCATCCGCTGCTGCCGCTGTCGATCGTCCTCGATCGCAACCGCGGCGCCGCGTACCTCTCGGTGATGATCGCCGGCGCCGGCATGTTCGGCATCTTCCTGTTCGTGACCTATTACCTGCAGCTCACGCTCGGCTACTCGCCGATCCAGACCGGGCTGTCCTTCCTGCCCATGATCGGGATGCTGGTGCTCGCCGCTCAGCTCGGGACGAACATCTTCGTGCCGCGCTTCGGTCCGAAGATCCTGGTGCCGGTCGGCATGCTGCTCGGCGTCAGCGGGATGATCTGGCTCACGTTCCTCGACGCGTCGAGCACGTACGCCGCGAACGTCATGCCGCCGCTCATGCTGATCGGCTTCGCGATGGGCACGATCATGCCCGCCTCGATGCAGACCGCGACCCTCGGCGTCGACCGTCAGTTCGCCGGCGTCGCGTCGGCGATGGTCAACACGAGCCAGCAGGTCGGCGGCTCGATCGGCACCGCGTTGCTGAACACGCTGGCGGCCACCGCCGCCGCGGACTACCTCGCGTCGCACACGCCGGTCACCCCGGAGGTCGGCGTGCAGGCGGCGATAGCCAGCTACGCCACCGCCTACTGGTGGGGCGCCGGGTTCTTCGCGCTCGGCGCCGTCGTCTCGGCACTCCTCTTCCGCCGGCGCGGGCACGGGCTCTCGCTCTCGCACACGCCGTCGGAGGCGACCGAAGCCCCGACCGAGCCGGTCATCGCGCACTGAGGTCTCGGTGCCCTCGCCTGACGCGGACGCCGTCAGGCCCGCGCTGTCGTCTCGTGGGCGGCGGCCCACGAGGCCAGCAGCCGCAATCGCTCGGCCGACGGTGAGCCCGGTTCGGCGGTGTAGATCATCAGGACGTGCCCGGGCTCGGCGGTGATGGACAGCTCTTCATAGGCGAGGATCACTTCGCCGACCACTGGATGCTGGAAGCGTTTGGTGCCGGAGCCGTGGGTTCGCACGTTGTGCGCCGCCCACAGTGTGCGGAAGACATCGCTGCGGGTCGACAGCTCTCCGACGAGGTCCTGCAGCCCCTTGTCGTGCGGATCGCGGCCCGCCTCGGCGCGCATGATCGCGACGCACATCTCGGCGAAGAGGTCCCAGTCGGGGTAGAACTCCCGTGAGGCCGGATCGAGGAACTGGAACCGCGCGAGATTGGGGACGCGGCCGCCGTCGCCGATGAGCGGCGAATAGAACGCACGTCCGAGCTCGTTGGTCGCCAGGATCTCCTGACGCGGATTGCGGACGAAGGCGACGCCGTCGGTGATCGAGCTCAGGGCCCACTGCAGGCTGAGGCGGGAGGCGGCGGGCTTGCCCGCACGTCGCCGCGACCGCCCCGACGTCGGGATGCCGTCGGCCGCACGGGCGAGATCGAGCAGATGCGCGTGCTCGGTGTCGTCCAGCTGCAGTGCGCGCGCGACGGCATCGATGACAGACGCGGACGCCCCGGCGATCGCTCCGCGCTCGAGCTTGGCGTAGTACTCGACGCTGACTCCGGCGAGGCTCGCCACCTCGCTGCGGCGCAGGCCGTCGACGCGGCGGTTCGGGCCCGCGGTCAGACCCGCAGCGTCCGGAGTCACCCGCGCTCGCCGCGTCATGAGGAACTCGCGCACCTCGGCTCGATTGTCCATGCCTCGAGCGTAGGACGGCGGCCGCCCATGAGGGATGCCCTGCCGGTACACCTCTCCGCAGGGACTCCCTGCGCGGGCGCGGGGCGCGCACAGTGGGTGTCATGCCTACGAAATCGACGCCGCGCTCGCGGCCGACGCTCGGCCGGCCGCTCCCCACGCTCCTGCTGCTGCTCACCGTGTTCGGGCCCATCTCGATGGACCTCTATCTGCCCGCGCTCCCGCAGCTCGCGATCGATCTCGGGGCGATGACGTCCGTCGCCCAGCTGACCGTCACCGCGTGCCTGATCGGCCTCGCCGCCGGTCAGCTGATCGCCGGACCGATGTCGGACCGATTCGGCCGGCGCGGCATCCTTCTCGTCGGCATCGTCGCCTACCTTGCAGCCTCGGTGCTGTGCGCGCTGAGTCCGACGATCGAGCTCCTCGTGCTCGCCCGCGTCGTACAAGGACTCGCCGGCGGTGTCGGCATCGTCATCGCCCAGGCAGCGGGCCGCGACATCCACTCCGGCGGAGCGCTCATCCGCTTCTACGGGCGACTTACCGTCGTCGGCGGGCTCGCCGCGATCGTGGGCCCGCTCCTGGGCGGGGTGCTCAGCACGGCGACCGACTGGCGAGGACTCTTCTTCTTCCTCGCGATGGTCGGTGCCGGCATCCTGATCATCACCCTGGGAGTGTTTCGAGAGACGCTGCCCGTCGAGGACCGCACGTCGGGCGGACTCGCGCACACGCTCAGCGATTTCCGCGTGCTGCTGCAGGACCGGGTGTTCGTGGGGGCGATCCTCAACCAGGGCTTCCTCTATGCCGCGCTCTTCGCCTATCTCTCCGGCTCGACGTTCGTCCTGCAGGACATCTACGGCCTCTCGCCGCTGGGCTACGCCCTGGCATTCGGGGTGAATTCCGCCGGGTTCATGGTGTGCGGATTCCTCGCCGGCCGGTCGGCCGAGAAGTGGAGCGTGCGCGGGACGCTGGCCGTGGGGATCGCGGTGGCGTCCCTGGGCGGTGTGGGCCTCCTCGCATCCGGTCTCACCGAGATGCCGCTCTGGGTCGTGATCGTGTCGCTGTTCGCCCTGGCGAGCGGCGTGGCCGTCTCATCGCCGCCCGCGACCACGCTCGCGCTGGTGGATTACCCGAAGATGGCCGGCACCGCGTCCTCCCTTCTGGGAATGGTGCGCTTCGGCTTCGGCGGGGTGGCCGCGCCGTTGGTGGGCGTCGCCGGCGCCACGAGCATCCTGCCTCTCGGTGTCGTCACGACCGTCGCCGTGATCCTCGCCTCCGCGGCGTTCGTGATCCTCGTGCGCCGCCGTCCCGTCGACGCCCTCGATGCGCTGCCGAGCGCAGCATCCGAAGACCAGACCCCCGCCGTACGGCTACCCACCAGCTGAACAGCACAACGAAGGAGACACCCACATGCGTGGAGTCATCATGCACGCCCCCGGAGACGTCCGCGTAGAAGACCGCGACGACCCGACGATCATCGAGCCGACGGACGCGATCATCCGCCTCTCCGCGACCTGCATCTGCGGCTCCGACCTCTGGCCCTACCGCGGCGCGGAGCCCGCAGACCACATCCCGATGGGCCACGAGTACGTGGGCGTGGTGACCGAGATCGGGGCGGAGGTCTCGACGGTGTCCGTCGGCGACTTCGTCGTCGGATCGTTCTTCGCCTCTGACAACACGTGCGAGATCTGCCAGGCGGGCTATCAGTCTCGCTGCGTGCACGCCGAGGTCATGGGTGCGGTCGGCACGCAGTCCGAGTTCGCGCGCATCCCGCTGGCCGACGGAACGCTCGTCGCGACCCCCGGTCAGCCCGACGCCGACCTCATCCCATCCCTTCTCGCGGCATCCGATGTGCTCGGCACCGGCTGGTTCGCGGCGGTCGCGGCCGAGGCGGGACCTGGCAAGACCGTGGCTGTGGTGGGAGACGGTGCGGTGGGGCTGCTCGCCATCCTCGCGGCGAAGCAGCTGGGCGCCGAGCGCATTATCGCGATGTCACGTCACGCCGACCGGCAGGCCCTCGCACGGCAGTTCGGCGCCACGGACATCGTCGAGGAGCGCGGCGACGACGGCGTGGCCCGGATCAAGGAGCTCACGAACGGCCTCGGCGCGCACTCCGTGATCGAGGCGGTCGGCACGCAGGAGTCGATGATGCAGGCCATCCACGCGACACGGCCGGGCGGGCACGTGGGATACGTCGGCGTCTCGCACGACGTGTCTCTCGACGGGCTCGAGCTGTTCTTCTCGGGTGTCCACCTTCACGGCGGGCCCGCGCCGGTGCGCCGCTTCCTTCCCGAGCTGATCCAGCTCATCTGGGACCGCGCGATCGACCCGGGAACGGTGTTCGACCTCACGCTCCCGCTCGAAGACGCTGCCGAGGGCTACAAGGCGATGGACGAGCGTCGTGCCACGAAAGTCCTGCTCACCGTCTGACCCGTGCTCACCGACTGAGCCGAAACCGAAGGAGAACACATGAACATCGAACCGACCGCCCCGACCGTCAAGAACCCGCCCACCCAGTTCGCCGGCGACGTCTGGGTCGACGTTATCGCCGCGCCCCACGATGCTGACCAGCGGATGTCGGTGGCGGTGGTGCGATTCGCGCCCGGAGCGCGCACGGCGTGGCACGCGCATGCGCGCGGCCAGTTCCTGCGTGTCACGCAGGGCGTCGCCCGCTTCGGCGATCGCGACGGCAACGTGATCGAGGTGCATCCCGGGCAGACCCTGTACACCCCGCCCGGACAGGACCACTGGCACGCGGCGGCCGGAGACTGCTTCATGGAACACATCGCGATGCTCGAGAGCGCGGACGACCCCGCCGCCACCACGGTGTGGAAAGAGCACATCACCGACGAGGAGTACATCGGCGCGCGGGCCGATCGCTGAGGAACCCGGCGCCGCGTCACGCCGACCATGCGCTCGTCGGGTCGACGAGCGGTCCACCTATGAAAGGTATGAGCATGACCGAACAGTCCTCCGCCCAGCGCATGCTGGGCGGTTTCGCCGACAAGCTCGTCGCCCTCACCGACGACGT
Source organism: Microbacterium songi (assembly GCF_042747925.1). Taxonomy (NCBI): domain Bacteria; kingdom Bacillati; phylum Actinomycetota; class Actinomycetes; order Micrococcales; family Microbacteriaceae; genus Microbacterium; species Microbacterium songi. Next base: position 67,327 of record NZ_JBHZIE010000013.1, on the reverse strand, counting down.
CCTGTTCGCTGACGTGTGGGAACGCTCCGAGCTGGCCCCCCGCGACCGCAGTCTGATCACGATCGCGGCTCTGGTGGCCGGAGGGAACACGGAGCAGCTCTCGTTCCATCTCGACCTCGGCAGGCGCAACGGGCTCACCGAGGCCGAGCTCGTCGAGGCGATCACCCATCTCGCGTTCTACAGCGGGTGGCCGCGGGCGATGTCCGCGATCACCGCCGCCCGAACGGCGTTCGCATCTGATGACGGCGCCGGGGGGTGACGACCCGCGGGGCGAAGGGTCGCGGTGCATCGGGGGCCTGGAGTGCTGCGGGCTTCGTCGGCCTGCTCGCGGCGCTCGCCGCGTGCGCGTCGGCGGCGCCCGAGTCGGGACCGGCGGTGTCTTTCGCGCCGACATCGAGCGAAGCATCCGTCCCCACTCCGACATCGCCGACGACGGCCGCGTCATCCGACTCCACGGAGGGGACGATCGTGCGCTTCACGTCGGCGCGCACCTCGGTCGATGTCGTGATGGGCGAGAGCACTCCAGCGGTGCGCGACTTCCTCGCGTCGCTGCCGCTCGAACTCAGCGTCGAAGACCTCGACGGTGCGGAGAAGATCGCGTACCTGCCCCGTGCTCTGGAGCACTCCGGATCGCCGGGCTCCGACCCGGAGGACGGCGACCTCATCTACTACGTCCCCTGGGGCAACGTCGGCTTCTACTACGACGCGACCGGCATCGGCTCCTCCGACGCCACGCTGCACCTCGGCACCTATGCCGCCGACCCCGATCAGCTCGCGCTCCTCGAAGGGGCCGTCTCGGTGGTCCTGGTCGGCTGAGCGGATGCCTCGACCTCCGTGGCGCCGGACACCTCGATACACGCGTGTCGGCGTGCGCGCCCGGGCAAAAGAAAGACCCTCCTCCAGTAGAAGCCTGGAGAAGGGTCAGTGGCTCCGACGGGCGTCGATCCCGTGACCTCACGATTTTCAGTCGTGCGCTCTACCAACTGAGCTACAGAGCCGCGCAGCATCCGATGTGGAATGTCGCGCTCGAGACGAAAGGCCCTTCTCGGACGAAAAGGGCCCGTCGCTCGAAGCGACCCTGACGGGACTTGAACCCGCGACCTCCGCCGTGACAGGGCGGCACGCTAACCAACTGCGCTACAGGGCCATGCGTATTCAGTTGTGGGTGTGTCGAGTGACCCCAACGGGATTCGAACCCGTGCTACCGCCGTGAAAGGGCGGCGTCCTAGGCCACTAAACGATGGGGCCGACGTGATCCCGAGGGCTCACTGTGCCGACGCTCAAGCATACGCAATCCCCCACGGATCCGCCAATCGGGGGCGCGTCCACCGGGGTATCCCGCGCGCAGGGGGGCAGGATGGGGCTGTGCTCTGCGACTGCGCGCGGCATCGGGGATCGTCCCATTCGTTGCGCCTGTGACTGAAGTTGCTAGTGTGATGGGTGTTGTGTCCGCCGAACGGAAGGGCCGAGGTGGAGTTCGAACAGCGCCAGACCACGGTCGATGCCTCCGAAGACTGCGGGTGCGCCCCCACCGTCGCGGAGAAGCGCGCTCTCTGGCCGGGGCTCTCCCGCCGGGCCGCTCTAGGCGTCGGTGCCATCGGTCTCGCCACCATCGGAGCGATCGGCACCCCGTTCATCTCCCGTGCGTTCGCCGCCGACTACCCCTCGTGGGACGACGTTCAGGCTGCCAAGGCCAATGAGGCGGCGAAGGCGTCGGAGGTCTCCAAGATCCAGGGACTGATCCAGTCGCTGAACGCAGAGGTCGCGCGCACGCAGGCCGAGGCCCAGCGCACCTCGGACGTCTTCTACAACGCCCAGCAGGCCTACTTCGACTCGGCGCAGCGCGCCACGAGCCTCCAGGAGCAGGCCGACACGCAGGCGGCGGCAGCGACGGATGCCGCGAACAAGGCCGGCCGCGTCGCCGCTCAGCTGTATCGCAACGGCGGCGATGACACGTCGATGAAGCTGTTCTTCTCGGGGTCCGCTGCATCTGCCGACGACCTCCTGGCGCGCCTCGGCACGATGGACAAGCTGCTGTCGCAGAACCAGGCCGTCTACAACGACGCGATCAGCGCCCGCAACTCGGCGCAGAGCCTGAGCGATCAGGCTGTCGTCGCCCGCGACGAGCGCGACAAGCTGCAGAAGGAAGCCGAAGCGGCGATGCGTGCCGCACAGGATGCCGCGACCGCCGCGCAGGCGGCGCTCGATGCCCAGACAGCCAACCTCTCCACTCTCCAGGCTCAGCTCGCCGCGCTCCAGGACACGACGGCCAAGACCGTCCAGGAGTATCAGGCCGGCGTCGAAGCCGCCCGCATCGCGAAAGAGAAGGCCGAGGCCGAGGCGCGCGCCGCGGCTGCCGCTGAGGCTGCGCGCGCCCAGGCTGCTGCGCAGGCCGCAGCAGCGGCTGCCGCAGCGAGCGGTGGCGGTGGCGGCGGTGGAGGCGGCGGCGGAGGCGGCGGCGGCGGCGGAGGAACCGTCGCATCGGGCTGGGCCCGGCCGTCGAACGGTGCGCGCAGCTCCGGGTACGGGCCGCGGTCCGTGCAGTGCGGCAACACCTACTGCTCGAGCGGTTTCCACCACGGCGTCGACCTCGCCAACTACTGCGGGTCGGGTATCTTCGCCGCCCACGCCGGCACGGTCGTCTACTCCGGGTACAACGGCGGGTACGGCAACTACATCAAGATCGACCACGGCGACGGCACCGGTTCGGGATACGGCCACATCGTCAACGGCGGCCTCTATGTGCGGTACGGCCAGCGCGTCAACGCGGGCGACCTCATCGCGGCCGAGGGCAACACCGGCAACTCGTTCGGCTGCCACCTGCACTTCGAGATCTACGTCAACGGACCGGACGTCAACCCGATCACGTTCATGGCAGCGCGCGGCATCTACGTCTGACCCTTCGGCACCTCACGCTGGTCCGGGCGTGAGCTTCTGCGCCCAGCCTGAGCTTCCGCCCGTGAGGGAAAGCCGAGGGCGGACCACCGACGCCGTCGCGTCGAGGCCCGCCCCACGGCATCCGCTCAGACGGTCTTCGGCGACTCGCCCTCACCCTGCGTCTTGGTCTCGCCCTCGTGCTCCTGGAAGCGGGTGTAGGCCTCGGCGACGAGACGCTCGGCTTCGCCGGCGCCCGCCCACTCGTCGACCTTGACCCACTTCTTCGGCTCGAGGTCCTTATAGTGCTCGAAGAAGTGCTCGATCTCCTTGCGCGTGAACTCGGGGATGTCCTCGACGTCCTGCACGTGGTCCCAGCGCGGGTCCTTGGCGAGTACCGCCACGAGCTTGTCGTCGCCGCCGGCCTCGTCGCTCATCTTCAGCACGCCGACCGGTCGCACACTCACCATGACGCCGGGATACAGGTCGTAGTCGAGCAGAAGGAGCACGTCGAGCGGGTCGCCGTCCTCGCCCAGGCTGTTGTCGAAGAAGCCGTAGTTCGTGGGGTAGCCGAACGCGGTGTAAAGGATGCGGTCGAGGAAGACGCGGCCCGTGCCGTGGTCGACCTCGTACTTGACCCGGCTGCCGCGGGGGATCTCGATGACGGCGTCGTATGCGCCCATGCCTGTGCTCCTCTGTCGTGGGGGTGCCGGACACGGCGTTTTCCCGGGTCCGGATGCCGCCGACCAGCCTATCCGGTGGCCCGTACCCGCAGTTGTCGTCCCCCACTTCTGAAGAACGCGACCCCCACAGCGATCACCTCGCGAAATCACGCGGGGTCGCTGCGGTGGGTCCGACGTTTCTCAGAAGTCGGGGACGCCCAGGCGGCGATACCGTAGAGCCGTGGACCCGCGCCCCAGCCTCGACCCTGCCGTCGCCGCGGTACGACTCGCAGTCCGCCAGGCGCTCGCGCCGTTCGCGGCACCCGCCGTGCCCGAGACCGCGCCCGCCCACGACACCGCACCCGCCGTGCCTGAGACCGCGCCCGCCCGCGATACCCCACCCGCCGTGCCCGAGACCGCGCCGGCCCGCGACACCGCACCCGCCTCCGACGCCCCGGGCACCGGTCCTATCGTGCTCGTCGCCCTGTCGGGCGGCGCCGACTCGCTCGCGCTCGCATCGGCCGTCGCGTTCGAGGCGCCCAAGCGGGGGTTGCGCGTGACGACGATCACGGTCGATCACGGTCTGCAGGCCGGCTCGGCCGAGGTCGCGGCGCGCGCCGCCGCCCAGGCTGCGGCCATGGGTGCCGACACCCTCGTCGCGACCGTCGACGTGGGTGAGGGCGCGGGCCCCGAGGCATCTGCCCGCGCGGCTCGCTACGCCGCCATCACGGATGCCGCGGCCGACGTCGGCGCCGTGGCGATCCTGCTCGGCCACACACTCGACGACCAGGCCGAGACCGTCCTGCTCGGGCTCGCGCGAGGGTCGGGATCGGCGAGCCTGCAGGGGATGGCGGCGACGTCCGATCTCGACGGCATCCCGCTGCTGCGTCCGCTGCTCGGCGTCCGGGGCGAGACGACGCGCCTCGCCTGTGCGGCCCAGCACCTTCACCCTTGGGACGACCCGCACAACACGGACCCCCGCTTCTCCCGCGTGCGCGCGCGGCAGCGGGTGCTCCCGGTGCTCGAGGCGGAACTCGGTCCGGGGATCGCCGAGGCGCTGGCGAGAACGGCCGAGCAGCTCCGAGAGGACGCGGACGCGTTCGACGACATGATGAACGAGACGATCGAGGACATCGTCGAGCATGCCGAGGCGGGCATCTCGGTGTCGGTTCCCGCGCTCGCCGCGAATCCCGCGGCGCTCCGCCACCGCATCATCCGGCACGTCGTGGCGAGCGAGTTCGGAGAAAGCCTGACCCGGGCGCAGACCCTCGAGGTCGCCCGGCTGGTGACCGAGTGGCGGGGGCAGGGCCCGATCGATCTGCCGGGATGCCGTGCCCGGCGCCTCGGCTCACGACTGGAGTTCGTCGCCCGCGACGCCGAGGCCGCGCTCGGGGGCTGAGCTCGAAAGGCCCCGGGACCCGGCAGCCGCTCGCTCTAGAGTGGGACCATGCGCGCGACGGACATCTCGGCCGACCTCACCTCGACCCTCTTCACCGAGGAGGAGATCCACGCGAAGCTCGACGAGATCGCGGCACAGGTCGCGATCGACTACGAGGGCGAAGAGCTGCTGCTCGTCGGCGTCCTGAAGGGCGCGGTCATGGTCATGGCCGATTTCGCCCGCGCGCTGCCGATGCTCGTGCCCATGGACTGGATGGCCGTCTCGTCGTACGGCGCCGGCACGCGCTCGAGCGGCGTCGTGCAGATCCGCAAGGACCTCGACACCGATCTGCACGGCAAGCACGTGCTCATCGTCGAGGACATCATCGACTCGGGTCTGACCCTCAGCTGGCTGCTCGAGAACTTCGCCTCCCGCGGGGCCGCGTCCGTCTCGGTCTTCGCGCTGCTGCGCAAGCCCGCGGCGATGAAGGTGCACGTCGAATGCCGGTACGTGGGTTTCGACATCCCCAACGATTTCGTCGTCGGCTACGGCCTCGACTACGACGAGCGCTACCGCAACCTGCGCGACGTCGCGGTGCTCGCTCCGCACGTCTACAGCTGAGAGGACGGATGCCTCGGCCGGCGCCGTCGGCCGAGGCATCCGTCGCCCGCACCGTGTGCTGTACGCCGTGGGCGAATGCACAGTCTGGCCATAGCCCGCGCGTTATACCCTGAATCATCGCGCTCGCGCGACTCGTCGACGAAAGGGAACGGGCGTCGCCCGCACCATGGATTTCAAGAAGATCACCCGAAACCCGCTCATCTATGTGCTGCTGATCGGGATCCTTCTGATCGTGGGCTTCTCGCTCATCTCCAGCCTCGGCGGAGCCAAGCAGATCTCCACGCAGGAGGGTCTGCAGCTGCTCAAGGGCGACACGGTGACCGAGGTCACCAACACCGACGGTGACCAGCGTGTCGACATGAAGCTCTCGTCTCCGTACGAGGGCTCCACCGACGTGCAGTTCTACTACGTGACGGCTCGCGGCGCCGAGGTGGTCGACGCGATCAACGCGGCCGACCCGAAGGACGGGTTCGACGACGCCGTTCCGCGCGCCAGCTGGTTCGACGGCTTCCTGTCGCTGATGATCCCGATCCTCCTGCTCGGCCTGCTCTTCTGGTTCCTGATGTCGAGCGCCCAGGGCGGCGGCAGCAAGGTGATGCAGTTCGGGAAGTCGCGCGCGAAGCTCGTCTCCAAGGAGTCACCGACCGTCACGTTCGCGGACGTCGCCGGCTCGGACGAGGCGATCGAGGAGATGCAGGAGATCAAGGACTTCCTGAAGGACCCCACCAGGTTCCAGGCCGTCGGCGCCCGCATCCCGAAGGGCGTGCTGCTGTACGGCCCTCCCGGAACCGGCAAGACCCTCCTCGCCCGCGCGGTCGCCGGTGAGGCCGGCGTGCCCTTCTACTCCATCTCGGGCTCCGACTTCGTCGAGATGTTCGTGGGCGTCGGCGCGAGCCGCGTGCGCGACCTGTTCAACCAGGCCAAGGAGTCCTCCCCCGCGATCATCTTCATCGACGAGATCGACGCCGTCGGCCGCCACCGCGGTGCCGGCATGGGCGGCGGCCACGATGAGCGAGAGCAGACGCTGAACCAGATGCTCGTCGAGATGGACGGCTTCGACCCCAAGGTCAACGTCATCGTCATCGCCGCGACCAACCGCCCCGACATCCTCGACCCGGCACTCCTGCGGCCCGGCCGCTTCGACCGTCAGATCGGCGTCGACGCCCCCGACCTCAAGGGGCGCAAGCGCATCCTCGAGGTGCACGGACGCGGCAAGCCCCTCGCCGACGGCGTCGACCTCGAGGTCGTCGCCCGCAAGACGCCCGGCTTCACCGGCGCCGACCTCGCGAACGTGCTGAACGAGGCCGCGCTGCTGACCGCGCGCTCCAACGCGCAGCTGATCGACAACCGCGCCCTCGACGAGGCCATCGACCGCGTCATCGCCGGTCCGCAGCGCCGTACGCGCGTGATGAAGGACAAGGAACGTCTCATCACCGCGTACCACGAGGGCGGTCACGCGCTCGCCGCGGCCGCGATGAACAACACCGACCCCGTCACCAAGGTGACGATCCTGCCGCGAGGCAAGGCGCTCGGCTACACGATGGTGCTGCCCCTCGACGACAAGTACTCCATCACCCGCAACGAGCTCCAGGATCAGCTCACGTACGCGATGGGTGGCCGCGTGGCCGAGGAGATCGTGTTCCACGACCCCACCACGGGCGCCTCGAACGACATCGAGAAGGCGACCTCCATCGCCCGCAAGATGGTCACCGAGTACGGGATGACGATGGATGTCGGACCCATCAAGCTCGGTTCCTCCAGTGGCGAGGTCTTCATGGGCCGGGATATGGGCCACGGGCGCGAGTACTCCGAGCGGGTGGCGGAGCAGATCGACCAGCAGGTGCGCGGGCTCATCGAGCAGGCGCACAACGAGGCGTACCAGGTGATCAACGAGAACCGCGACGTGCTCGACCGCCTGGCGCTCGAGCTGCTCGAGAAGGAGACGCTCGACCACCTCGAGCTCGCCGAGATCTTCTCCGACGTGCGTCGCCTGCCCCCGCGCCCGCAGTGGCTCTCGAGCAGCGAGCGCCCCGTGTCGGAGCAGCCTCCCGTCGAGGTGCCCCGTCGTCGCGAGGAGGCGGGCCTCGCCGCCTCCGTCGAGGCCGACCCGCAGACCGAAGCCTCGAAGGAGCCTCGCCGCCGGCCCTCCGGGCAGGCACGTCCCGCGACCGCGTAGGCTCGGCCACATGGCCGTGGATCATGAGCGCGTCGCCGCCCTCGTGCGCGAGCTGCTCGAGGCGATCGGTGAGAACCCCGATCGCCCGGGGCTGAGGGAGACTCCGGAACGCGTCGCATCGGCGTACGGAGAATTCTTCTCCGGTGTGGGAGCGGATGCCACCGCCCCGCTGGCCCGGACGATCTCGGTATCCCGCGGGCCGGCACCCGACACCCTCCCGTCGGGTGCGGTGATGCTGCGCGACATCCGCTTCCGCTCCGTGTGCGAGCACCACCTTCTGCTCTTCCAGGGCCGGGTGCACATCGCGTACCTGCCCGGCGAGAAGGTCGTCGGCCTCGGCGCGCTGCCCAAGGTGGTCGACATCCTCGCGTCGCGCCCGCAGGTGCAGGAGCGCCTGGGCGAGCAGATCGCCGACGCGATCGCGGGTTCGCTCGATGCCCGAGGCGTGCTGGTCGTCATCGATGCGGTGCACGGTTGCGTCTCGATGCGCGGGGAGCGTCAGCCGGATGCCTCGACCCTCACGATCGCCGCGCGGGGCGAGCTCGCCGAGCCTGCCGCCCGCGCCGAGCTGATCGCGCTCCTGGGGGCGCCGCGCTCATGAGCACCGTCATCATGGGGATCGTCAACGTGACCCCCGATTCCTTCAGCGACGGCGGCCGGTATCTCGACGTCGACGCCGCCATCGCCCATGGTCTGCGTCTGCGCGCGGAGGGCGCGGACCTGCTCGATGTCGGCGGGGAGTCCACCCGGCCGGGTTCGCAACGCGTCGACCCTGCGCTCGAACAGGAGCGCGTGCTGCCGGTCGTGCGGGCTCTGGCGCGCGAAGGTGCCGTGGTCAGCATCGACACCATGAACGCGTCGACGGCGCTGGCCGCGGTCGGGGCCGGTGCCCGCATCGTCAACGACGTGTCGGGTGGGCTCGCCGACGCCGGCATGCTGGCCGCCGTCGGTTCCACCGACGCTGACATCGCCCTCGGTCACTGGCGTGGCCCGTCCGCCGACATGTACGCCCGTGCCGAATACGACGACGTCGTGCGCGATGTCGTCGGCGAGCTCACCGACCGGGTCGCCGCGGCCGCGGCCGCGGGCATCCCGCCCGCCCGCGTCATCGTCGACCCGGGGATCGGCTTCGGCAAGCGCGGTGCGCAGAACTGGGACGTGCTGCGCGGACTGCCCCGCCTGGTGGCGCTCGGACCCCGCGTCCTGGTCGGCACCAGTCGCAAGAGATTCCTCGAGGACGCGTTGGGGACCGCGACGCCGGTCTCCGACCCGCCGAGCGCCGACGCACCGCGCTCCGGACAGGAGCGTCGCGACCTCGCCACCGCCGTGACGAGCGTGCTCGCCGCGCAGGCGGGCGCCTGGGCCGTGCGCGTGCACGATGTCTCGACCACCCTCGACGCCCTGCGCGTCGCCCAGCTCTGGCAAGGAGACGCGCGATGGACATCGCAGACCGGATCGCGGTGAGCGGCATCCGTGCCCGAGGCTTCCACGGTGTGTACCCCGATGAGCGCCGCGACGGGCAGGACTTCGTGGTCGACGTGGTGATGGACCTCGACACGCGGCGAGCCGCCGAGACCGACGACGTGCTCGACACGGTGCACTACGGCGAGGTGACCGAAGCGGTCGCGGCGGTCGTGAGCGGCGACCCCGTCGATCTGATCGAGACGCTGGCGGCGCGCATCGCCATCGCGGTTCTGACGTTCCAGCTGGTGGAGGCGGTCACCGTGACGGTGCACAAGCCGGATGCCCCGATCCCGGTGCCGTTCGCCGATGTGACGGTCACGATCCACCGGCGACGGGAGCAGCAGGCATGAGCCGCCGGCTGGCCGAAGGCTTCTCGGGGGATGCCCGCCGGCACGACCGGCAGCCCGTCGCGGCCGTCGTCGCGTTGGGCGCGAACCTCGGCGACCGGGCGGCGACGCTCGCCGCGGCCGCGGATGAGCTGCGCGCACTGCCGCTGACGACCGAGGTGCGGGTCTCGACGCCGGTCGAGTCGGTCGCCGTGAAGCCGGAGGGACCGGATGCCTCGGCCCCGGCCTACCTCAATGCGGTGGCTCTCGTCACGACCCGTCTCGCGCCGTCGGTGCTGCTCGGGTTCCTGCATGCGATCGAGTCGTCGCACGGACGCGAGCGGCGTGAGCGGTGGGGTGACCGCACCCTCGATCTCGACCTCATCGCGTACGCCGATGTACGCAGCACCGGACCCTCCCTGCTGCTGCCGCATCCTCGCGCCGGGGAGCGCGAGTTCGTGCTCGTGCCCTGGCTCGAACTCGACCCCGACGCGGAGCTACCCGGGCGAGGACGCGTCGACACGCTGCTCGCGCACCTGAGAGGCGCATCGTGAGACGCACGAGTCCCGGCATCCTGATCATCGCCGCCGTCATCGGCGTCGTGCTCGGCTTCCTCGCCGATCTGACCCTCACATCGCTCGGTCGTCCGACCTTCACCCCGGTCGTCACGCTGCCGATCCTGCTGGTTCTGCTGGGCGCCCTCGTCGTGATCCTCGCGATCCCCATCCGCCGGGCCACGCGCGGTGCGCGGCAGGATGCCGCCGGGGGAGCGCTGCGCGACCGCGTGATAGCCGCCCCCGTCAACCCGTTCCGGGCGCTGCGCATCGCGATGCTCGCCAAAGCGTCGAGCATCGTGGGTGCCGTCGTCGGCGGGATGGCGGCGGGGCTGGCGGTCTTCCTCCTGACCCGACCCGTCATGCCGTCGGTAGGCTCGTTGAGCATGCTCATCGCGACGATCGTGGCCGGCGTGCTCCTCGTAGCAGCCGGGCTCGTCGCCGAACACCTGTGCACCATCCGGAAGGACGACGATGACGAACAGCCCGGAGGCACCGACCCCGGCCGCCGCCGCGACGCCGGAGGGCGCGAGCCCCGAGACCCGGACTCCGGAGACCGGGACGCCGGAGGCTACGGTCACTGACCCGGCCTCGTCCTCGTCGCCGGTTCCCACCTCGAGGCCGGTTCCCACCTCGTCGCAGGATCCCACCTCGTCGCAGGATCCGGCGTTCGTGCGCCCCGGCGATGACGCGGCGATCCATGGGTCGCACCTCGGCGACGACGCGGTGCTGGATGCCTCGACCTTCGACCACATCCGCGAACCCCGATCGGCAGCCCGCCTGCCGTTGGGTGACGGTACGTGGCACCAGATCGCCCGTGCCTACGTGTGGGTGCGCATCATCTCGACGGCCGTCTCGCTCCTCGTCGTCACGGCCATCGTCCTCGCGCTGTGGCTGCTGCTGCACCAGACGTGGGTATGGATCCCCGGCGGCATCCTGATCGTGATCCTCGCGTGGACGATCATCATCACGCCGCGCCAGGCGCGATCGATCGGCTATCAGCTGCGCCACGACGACCTCGTCTTCCGTCGGGGCATCCTGTGGCAGCGCATGGTCGCGGTGCCCTACGGCCGGATGCAGCTCGTCGACATCACGCACGGGCCGCTCGATCGGGGCTTCGGCATCGCGCAGCTCAAGCTCGTGACGGCCGCCGCCAACTCGGGCGTCGTCATCCCGGGGGTCACCCAGCTGGCCGCCGAACAGCTGCGGGACACCCTGATCGACGTCGCCGAGACCCGCCGGACCGGCTTGTGACGAGCATCCCTCCCGGCCTGCCGGAAGTGCCCGCCGCTCCGGTGAATCCGGCGCGGTCCACCACGCGGTCGCCCCTCAGCGACGGCGAATGGCACCGGCTGCACCCGTTGACGCCCCTGCTGCGGGGTGGTCTGTTCCTCGTCGTCGTGATCGGCATCGTGATCGCCAACCTGCGCGAGCGTCTCATCGACTGGTTCCTCCCCGCGCTCGTGCCCGATCTGCCCGACGGAGAGCTCCCGCCCGACCCGCTCGACTACGTGCTCGAGCACAACCTGATCCTGATCGGACTCCTGGCGGTGCTCGGGATCGCGGCGATCGTCGTCGGGATCTTCTGGCTGTCGTGGCGCTTCCACACCTTCCGCATCACCGGCCACGAGGTCGAGGTGCGCAGCGGTGTGCTGTTCCGCACCCACCGCCGCGCGCCCCTCGACCGCGTGCAGGGCGTCAACCTCACCCGCCCGATGATCGCGCGCCTGCTCGGCACCGCGAAGCTCGAGGTGGTCGGTGCCGGTCTCGACGCCAACGTGTCGCTCGAGTACCTGTCCACCCAGAGCGCCGAGGCCGTCCGCGCCGACATCCTGCGCCTGGCGTCGGGCATGCGCCTCGCCGCAGAGACTCCGGCCCTGCCCGGCGAGACCAGCGCCGCGCGGGCGCGCCGCGTGGCCGGCACGGTGAGCGCCGGCATCACCGGGATCATCGTCGGAGCAGAAGAACCCGTCGCCGAACCCGAATCGGTCGTCCACATCCCGGTGCTCCGGCTCGTGGCATCCCATCTCCTGAGTGGTTCGACTGTTTCGCTGCTCGTGCTGCTGGTGGCGATCGTCGTGGGATCGACCATGGGCTCGCCCTGGGTGCTGTTCGCCTTCATCCCCGCGCTGCTCGGCTTCGGCGCGTACTGGGTGCGCGGCATCACCCGTGCTCTGCGATACTCCATCGCCCCGACGCCGAGCGGGGTGCGCATCACGTTCGGCCTGTTCACCACGATCACCGAGATCCTCCCGCCGGGCCGTGTGCACGCGGTCGAAGTGACGCAGTCCATCCTCTGGCGCCCCGCCGGCTGGTGGTCGGTCACCGTCAACCGCCTGTCGGGCAGGTCCGTCGAGAGCGGGCAGGATCAGTTCACCACCGTGCTGCCGGTGGGCACCCGCGCCGACGTCGAGCGCGTCCTGCGACTGCTGCTGACCGACCTGCCCGAGTCGGAATGGCCGCTCGTGTTCGAGCACGGCATCCTCGGACCGCAGCAGGACGACCCCTACACGAACACCCCTCGTCGAGCCCGCATCCTGCGGCCGCTCTCCTGGCGGCGCAACGGCTTCCTCCTGGCCAGGGACGCGATGTTCCTGCGGCGCGGCCTGATCTGGCGGGCGCTCGCGGTCTTCCCGCTCGCGCGCATGCAGAGCGTGGCGCTCGAACAGGGTCCTCTCGATCGCGCGCTGGGCGTGGCATCCGCTCGTATCCACACGATCACCGGGCGCGTGCACGGGGGACTCGGAGCCATCGACCGCGACACCGCCGTCGACCTCTTCGCCGACACGTCGCAGCGCGCGATCTCGGCCGCGGCGACCGACCGCAGCCACCGGTGGGCGGGGAGTGACCAGGTGCCGGTGGAGCCCGACATGAGTGGAGTGCGCGAATGAGCAGGGACGGCCGACTGGGCGTGGGAATCGTCGGCGCAGGCCGTGTGGGACCGGTCATCGGGGCGGCGCTCGCCGGCGCCGGCCATGCTCTCACGGGCGTCACGCACGGGTCCGACGACGAGCGCGTCGAGGCGATCCTGCCGGGCGTGCCGGTGCTGGATGCCCTCGAAGTGGTGCGACGCAGTGAGCTCGTCGTGGTGGCGGTGCCGCACGATCAGCTGCCCGGCCTCGTCGCGGGCCTCGCCGAAGTGTCGGCCTGGCAGCCCGGGCAGCTCGTTCTGCATACCGATCCGGCGTACGGCGTGGACGTGCTCGCCCCCGCCGTCGGGCGTGGAGTGATCCCCCTCGCGGTGCACCCGGCGATGATCTTCACCGGCACCTCGATGGACCTCCGTCAGCTGCACCACACCTACGCCGCGGTCACCGCACCCGCGCCGGTGCTGCCAATCGCGCAGGCGCTCGCGGTCGAACTGGGGTGCGAGCCGGTGGTGATCGCCGAGGCCGATCGCCCTGCCTACGCCGAGGCGATCTCGACGGCGACGGCGTTCTCCCGTTCGATCGTCCAGCAGGCGGCCGCGCTGCTGACGGGCGCCGGGGTCGAGAACCCCGGGCTGTACCTTTCGGCGCTCGTGCACTCGGCGATCGACCAGGCTCTGCAGGACGCCGGCCCGCCGGTGGTGCCGCCGCTGCTCTGACGTCGGAAGGGACGCGCAGTGCGGCCGACGCCCCCTGCAGTGCCCCTCGGTGCGGCCGGTCGGCGGTCGGCGGTCGGCCGGTCGGCGGTCGACCGGGGCCAGAGGCTGTTCGGGCTCCGTCGATAGACTGAGGCCGACTTCCGAGGAGCTTCCCCCATGACTGACACGCCCGCGGCCGACACGACCGCCGCGCCCGCCACCCCGCCCGCCGTCGACACCGAGGCCGCAGAGGCCGAGGTCTTCGAGCAGAAGGCCGTGCGGCTGGCCAAGCGCGAACGGCTGATCGCTGAGCGAGCGGATGCCGCGGGGGGCGCGTACCCCGTCAGCCTGCCCATCACGACCACGATCCCGGCGCTCCGCGCCGAGTACGGCGACCTCGAAGCCGGCGCCGAGACCGGTGTGACCGCGGCGGTCGCGGGACGCGTCGTCTTCAGCCGAAACACCGGCAAGCTCTGCTTCGCGTCGCTGCAGTCCGGCGACGGGAGCCGCATCCAGGCCATGGTCTCGCTCGCGGCCGTCGGCGAAGACTCGCTGCAGGCGTGGAAGGAGCTCGTCGACCTCGGCGACCACGTGTTCGTCAGCGGTGAGGTCATCTCCAGTCGCCGTGGCGAACTGTCGATCATGGTGGGTGAGTGGGCGATCGCCTCCAAGGCGATCCTGCCGCTGCCCAACGTCTACTCCGAACTCAACGAGGAGAGCCGCGTCCGCAGCCGTTACCTCGACCTGATCCTTCGCGACCAGGCCCGCGAGACCGTGCGCGCACGAGCAAAGGTGAACGCGAGCCTGCGGGCGACGTTCGCCGAGCACGAGTACCTCGAGGTCGAGACCCCCATGCTGCAGGTGCAGCATGGGGGAGCGTCCGCTCGTCCGTTCGTCACGCACTCCAACGCCTTCGACACCGACCTGTACCTGCGCATCGCACCCGAGCTCTTCCTCAAGCGGGCGGTCGTCGGCGGCATCGATCGGGTGTTCGAGATCAACCGGAACTTCCGCAACGAGGGCGCCGACTCGACCCACAGCCCCGAGTTCGCGATGCTCGAGGCCTATCAGGCGTACAGCGACTACAACGGCATCGCCGACATGACGCAGGAGTTGATCCAGAAGGCGGCGATCGCCGTCTCGGGTTCGACCACCGTGACCTGGGCCGACGGGACCGAGTACGACCTCGGCGGCCAGTGGGATCGCATCTCGATGTACGACTCGCTGTCCGAGGCATCCGGCCGTTCGATCACGACCGAGACGTCGCTCGACGAGCTTCGCGCGTTCGCGGACGAGGTCGGCGTGCCCGAGCCCCCGCACCCGACGCACGGCAAGTACGTCGAGGAACTGTGGGAGCACTTCGTGAAGGGCGGCCTCACCCGGCCGACCTTCGTGATGGACTTCCCGGTCGACACGAGCCCGCTCGTGCGCGAGCACCGCTCGATACCCGGCGTCGTCGAGAAGTGGGACCTGTACGTGCGCGGCTTCGAGCTGGCGACCGGCTACTCCGAGCTCGTCGACCCGGTCATCCAGCGCGAGCGTTTCGTGGAACAGGCGATCCTCGCCGCCCGCGGCGACGTCGAGGCGATGCGGATCGACGACGAGTTCCTGCGCGCGCTCGAGCACGGCATGCCGCCGTCGGGCGGCATGGGCATGGGCATCGACCGGCTGCTCATGGCGATCACGGGACTCGGCATCCGCGAGACGATCCTCTTCCCGCTCGTCAAGTAGCGGCGTCGCGGGGCGGTTCGTCTCGCGGCGCTCGCTCGACGACCGGGGCGCAATGGGAGCAGTTCGTTCCGCTGCGCTCGCTCGACCGACCCGGGTCAGGCGATACGGGTGCCCTTCGGCAGTCGCCTCGCGGGCGTGCGGGTGCGGGTGATCGCCCACCACAGCGCGCCGAGGGCGAGGAGGACATGGATGCCGAGGCCGAGGAACCAGCTCGGGACGGTGCCGGCCACCTGCTCCTCGGTCGTCGGGTAGTCCTGCGCGCTGAAGTCGTTGTAATTCGCGCAGTCGTCGTACGTCTGCGCGAGCTCCGGCGCCTTCTGCGTCAGCCGGACCCCCGACGAGATCTGCGAGAAGAGGTCGACCGGCTGCCCGTTGGCGTCGAACTTGAGCGGAGTCGCGTCGGCGAGGATCACGTACGGGTTGGCGGACAGGACCCACCACACCCGGTCGAACCGTGGGGCCTGGTACTCGTACGTGGTCCACTCGCCGCAGGTGGGCGGATCGGTCGTGGGCTGACCGGTCTCCTCGTCCCACTCGATGGAGCGGTTCGTGCTCGTGGCGGTCGAACTGAACGCGGTGCCGCCGAGCCCGAACGCGATGAGGGTGCCGATGCTGAGCGCGGCGACCACGAGATAGGTCGTCACGACCGACAGCACGGGTCGAGAGATGATTCCCGACAGGCCGACGCCGATCGCCGCGATCACACCGACCTCGATCACGAGCACAGCCAGGGAGCACAGCACCGTGAGCGCTCCGATGCCCGGGTTGCCCGGGTCGGCCAACGCCGCGGTGGACGCGTACGTGCCGTACCGCACGGTGGAGTCCGCACCGCGCCCGGCGCCCAGGATGGCGGCGAAGATCATGAACGGGGCGGCCGTCACGAGGAAGGCCAGTCCGGTGATCCACGCGGCGAAGAACTTGCCCCAGACGATCTGTGCGGTGCTGAGCAGTGTCACCTGCACGGGTGCGAGGGTCGCGGCATCCCGATCGGAGTTGATCGAACCACCGCTCAGCGCCGGCGAGACGAGCGTCACCATGAGCAGAACGACGTACGTCACGACCGAGTAGACGAGTGCGGAGCTGTTGCCCGAGAACGCCGATGACGTGGTCGCCAGCGCGGTCACGATGAGCAGCACGACGAAGAAGACGCCGAGCAGCACGTACCACGCGACGCCGCGCACACGCTGCCGCAGCTCGAGCCCGATCATGGTCCGGACGCCCCCGCCGAAGGCGCTCACGCCGGATCCCCCACCGTGAGGTCGAGGAAGGTCTGCTCCAGCCGACCCGTCACAGGGGCGAACTCCGTCACGAGCACGCCCGCCGCCGTCAGTCGGGCAAGGGCGTCGGCCGCCGCACGGTCGGACGTGAACGGCGCGATGATCTCATCGCGCTCGCGGCTCATCACGTCGGGTGGCACACCCATGTCGCGGAGGACGGCTGTCGCGGCATCCGCTCCGCTGATCTCGGCGACGTCCAACGTCCGGATACGCCATGCGCGGGCCCGTTCGGGTGCGTAGCTGATCTGGTCTGCGCTGACCGTGCGTCCGCCGCGGAGGAAGACCGCGGTGTCGGAGAGCTCCTCGAGTTCGGCGAGGATGTGGCTCGAGACGAGGATCGTCCGGCCTTCGCCGGCGAGTCGCCGCAGCAGGATCCGCAGATCGATGCGGGACTGGGGGTCGAGTCCGGAGGCGGGTTCGTCCAGCAGCAGGACCGAAGGGTTGTGCACCAGGGCCCGCGCGAGCCCGAGACGCTGCTTCTGCCCGCGCGAGAACACGCGCGCGGGCTTGTCTGCGAGGTCTTCGAGGCGCACGAGCGCTAGCAGCTCCTCTGTGCGGGCGGATGCCTCGGCCCGCGGCATCCGGTACATCCGCGCGGTCGTCACCAGCGTCTCGCGCGCCGTGAGCGAAGGCCAGGCACCGAGCGCGTCGGGCATCCACCCGAGGATCGAGCGGACGGCGGAGGGATCGGCCACGGGATCGGCGCCGCCGACGGTCATCCGCCCGGCGTCGGGTGCCAGCAGGGAGGCGAGCATCAGGAGCAGTGTGGTCTTGCCCGACCCGTTGGGTCCGACGAGGGCGGTGATCTCGCCGGGATGCGCCTGGAATGTCACGTCGACGACGGCATGGACGTCGGCGAACGAGCGACGCAGCCCCTCGACGCTGATGCCCGCCGAGGAGGCGGATGCGGGCGTGGGGACTGAGGCAGGCTCCATCGTCATAGCGCCAGCCTATGCGGGGGCTATGGCGTGGCCCGGGAGTGCACACCGGATTCGGAGGGTCGGCCATCGGTCAGCGCGCGCCCGGAGCGCGGAACGCCCAGTCGGGAAGGTGACCCGCCTGGACGAACGAGCAGACGATCTCGGCGAGACCGTGCTCGGGCTCGATGGAACGCGCTTCCTCGGCGTAGTGCTCGGCGTGCGTGGAGCGGCCGAGAGCCCAGGAAAGCCAGGCGCACGCGGCCAGCGGGCCCGGCCGGACATCGCGGGGCGCCGTGGCTGCGGCCCGGCGGGCGACGTCGAGGGCGCTCTCGAGGCGCGCAGGATCGGGCCGACCGCCTTCGCCCCACATGTGCATGGCGAGGTAGGTCGGGTACTCCTCGCCCTCCTCCCAGCGCAGCTGCGCCTGGAGCGCATCGTCGCCCGCCGAAAGGTCGCCGCACCACTGCACGAGGGCGATGTCCCGCAAGGAAGGTCGGGAGAGGCACCAGATCATGGCCGCCGCCAGGTACGGGTCGCGCTCCCCGGCACCGGCATCCAGGGCGTCCTCGAAGAGGGACGGGAGGTCGTCCAGCGCGCAGACGGTCGCCAGCGCCCGCGGGTCGACGCGCGCACTCGGAGGCGGCGCGGGTTCGGAGGGCCGGCCGCGGTCGGGTCCGCAGATCAGCCTCACTCCGTCATCGAGGGAGATCAGTGCGCGCGCCACCCTCTCCCGCTCCGCCGGATCGGCCGCCGGGAGCAGTGCACCCGCCCGTTGGTCGCCGACCGGCGCAGCCGGCAGCTCGGGGTGAATGCCTGACGGCCGATCGAGATCATCCAGCGACCGGCCCTCGTCCGGGCACTCCGGGTCGAGGTACGACCCCCATCCGTCGGGCGCGACGCAGAGCACGTTCGTCACTCGCAGCCCGCACTCGTCTGCGCGGAGAAGCAGCGCGCGGGCGAG
The DNA here is from genome assembly GCF_042747925.1 of Microbacterium songi. NCBI lineage: Bacteria > Bacillati > Actinomycetota > Actinomycetes > Micrococcales > Microbacteriaceae > Microbacterium > Microbacterium songi. The sequence continues at coordinate 48,818 of NZ_JBHZIE010000013.1, read as the reverse complement.
GTCCTGACGCGGCATCGACGACGATGTCGTCGTGCCCCTCCCCGCGGCCGTCGAACCCCGCCCGGCCGCGGCCGACGCGAAAGGGTCGTCGGTGTAGATGACCGCGGCGATCGCGTCGGCGTCCGGCACGCGGCACACCAGACCGACGTAGGTGGCCGACAGCGGGTCGACGTCGGCGTCCTCCGGCGGAAGATCCACGCGCATCCCGCCCAGGCTGCGGCCGCCGGCGAACGGGATGAGCACCAGGCTGTCGCGCGGCACGCAGCCGACCAGGTGCGGGACGAGGGACAGGAACTGAGCGGCGCTCGCCGCCTTCACGATGGTTGTCATGTCGCGACTCTGGCCCGCGGCATCCGTCGCCGGGATCATCGCGCCGGCGTCTGGGGAGTCGGATGCGCAGAACGGACCGACGCACAAACAGCTTCGCGATCTGTGGAGGAACGGCGGCATTGTGGGTGTCCGCGCTTCCGCGGCGACCGGGGGAGGAACGGACGGTGTCGAACCACTTCCGCGCGGGTCACCTGGCGCCGCGTATCCTGGGGTCATGGACTCCTTCTGGGTCGCGGCATCCCTGGCCCTCCTGCCGACGGTCGTCGTCAGCGTGCTGTTCTTCTTCGTGCTGCGGAGCATCATCCGGATGGACCGCACCGAGCGCCGCGTCTACTCCAAGATCGAGGCGGAGGAGCGGGCCAAGCGCGGCCTGCCCGCGGCGGCCGCCGCCGACCGCGCCTAGCCCGGACAGGCGGTGTCGACACCGCCCGCTACGCTGAGAGCACGTGTCGGCGAGGGGGTGCGGTGATCAACATCACCTTCGATGCCACGTGGTGGCTGATCGTCGTCTTCGTGTTCGACATCATCGTGCGCGTCGGTGCGATCATCATCGTCCCGCGCAACCGTCGCCCGACGGCCGCCATGGCGTGGTTGCTCGCGATCTACTTCATCCCTCTCATCGGGGTGTTCCTCTTCCTCCTCATCGGCAACCCGCGTCTTCCCCGCAAGCGTCGGCGTCAGCAGCACCAGATCAACACCTACATCCAGGAGACCAGCGAGCATCTCGACTTCGGCACGCACCGCCCGCGGGCGCCCGAGTGGTTCACGTCGCTCGTGACGATGAACCGCAACCTCGGGGCGATGCCGCTCGCCGGTGACAACACCGCCCACTTGATCTCCGACTACCAGACCAGCCTCGACACCATGGCCGACGCGATCCGCACGGCGAAGCAGTACGTGCACGTCGAGTTCTACATCCTGCAGACCGACGACGCGACCGACAACTTCTTCCGGGCACTGGAGGAGGTGGCGGCGCGCGGCGTGACCGTGCGCGTGCTGCTGGACCACTGGGCCAACCGCGGCAAGCCCTACTACCGGAAGACCCTGAAGCGCCTCGACGCGATGGGCGCCCAATGGCATCTGATGCTCCCCGTGCAGCCGTTCAAGGGCAAGTACCAGCGGCCCGATCTGCGCAACCACCGCAAGCTCCTGGTCATCGACGGCGCCGAAGCGTTCATGGGGTCGCAGAACGTGACCGACTCCACCTACAACCTGCCGAAGAACATCCGTCGCGGCCTGCACTGGGTCGACCTCATGACACGGCTCGAAGGCCCGGTCGTGGCATCCGTCAACGCCGTCTTCCTGTCGGACTGGTACAGCGAGACGAACGAGGTGCTCACCGACGAGATCGACCTGTTCAACGTCGGGTCGGGTCCGGGTGAGCTCGACTGCCAGGTCGTGCCGTCCGGGCCCGGGTTCGACGGCGAGAACAACCTGCGTCTCTTCGCCGGCCTGCTCTACGCCGCGCAGCGCCGCATCTCGGTCGTGAGTCCGTATTTCGTGCCCGACGAGTCGCTGCTGCTGGCCATCACCACGGCGTGCCAGCGCGGGGTCGATGTCGAGCTGTTCGTCTCCGAGGAGGGCGACCAGGCGATGGTCTACCACGCGCAGCGCAGCTACTACGAGACGCTTCTGCGCGCGGGCGTCACGATCCGGATGTACCGCAAGCCCTACATCCTGCACACGAAGTGCTTCACGATCGACGACGAAGTGGCCGTGATCGGCTCGAGCAACATGGACATGCGCTCCTTCGGCCTCAACATGGAGATCTCGCTGCTGGTGCGCGGCGAGGAGTTCGTCGCCGAGATGCGCGAGGTCGAGGACATCTACCGCGGACTCAGCCGCGAACTGACCCTCGAGGAATGGCTGAAGCAGCCCCTCCGCTCGACCGTGCTCGACAACCTCGCGCGACTCACCTCCGCCCTGCAGTGACGTCGGGCGAGCAGAAGAGCGGATGCTGCGCCCTCTCGGCCGCGCGCGCCGCGGCGAGCACGGGGCGAGGTGTCTCCCGGTAACGGCACAGCGGGATGTTACGGGTCCGTGACCCATTTCGCCGGTTGCGCCCAGCGGGTTCCGACAGGATCGAATCATGACCTCGACCCCCCGCCGTTTCCTCGCCATCTGCCTCACCCTCGGCGCCGCCGCCGCCGCCCTCAGCGCCTGCGCCACCCCGACGGCGGGATCGCCCGCGTCCTCCTCGCCCCCCACGGGGGACGGCACGGTCGTCACCGAACTGGATGCGGCCTGGTTGGACAGCGGCCGAGCAGTCGCGATCATCACGTCGGGCAGCTCGACGTGTCTCCCCATCGCCGATGAGCCGATGTACGCCGACGGAAAACTGACGGTCGAGCTGACCGACCCCGAGGCTGCGGCTTGCACCCAGGACCTCGTGCCACGTGCCTCCGTGGTGACCCTTCCGGAGGGCGTCGACCCGACCAAGAACCTCGAGATCGTCGTCACCGGCACGTACGCCGGCGACACCGACCTCGACGGGGATGCCTCGCTCACCGGCATCCCCGGGCAGCCCACCGATTACCTGCCCAGCGCGGGCTGGTTCGACGACGGCGCCTTCGTGCTCCTGTCCTGGGGCAGCTCGACGTGCGTCCCGGTGCTGGAGAGCGCCGAGGCGACCGGGGCATCCGAGGTCACGGTCACCTTCCAGACCCCGCCCGCCGACCAGATCTGCACGGCCGACATGGCACCGCGGACGACGATCATCGACGTGACGGGCCTCGAGGAGGACTCCGGTGCGCAGCTCGTGCTCTCGGGCGGCGAGTTCGACGACGTGACGATCCCCATCGCCGGCTCCTGAGCCCGCGCGGGGATACCGCGCCCGGAGACCCGCTGAGATCCGCCGAGCACGGGACCCATCAGGCGTCGGACCTGACCAGGAGCTCGCCGACCTCGCAGTCCAGCGCCCGGCAGATCGCCGACAGCGTCGAATAGCGGATGGCGCGGGCGCGGTCGTTCTTCAGGATGGAGAGGTTGACGATCGAGACGCCGACGAGCTCGCTCAGCCGGGTCAGGGTCATGCCCCGCTCGGCGAGCAGCTCGTCGAGACGGCAATGGACGCCGGATGCCTCGTCCTCCGCCTCGCCCGGGGTCATACGAGGCCCTCGGTCTCCCGCTGGAGGCGCTCGCCGATCTGGAAGGCCGTCGCCACTGCCGTGAGCACCAGGATCACGAAGACCGGTGTCAGGTCGCTTTCGAACACCACACCGTCGTACGAGCGGTCACTGACCGCCGCCAGCGCACCGTTCACCGTCATGTTCGACAGGATCGAACCGAGCACCCACCCGACGGCGACGACACCGGCACCCGTGTACATCAGGCGCGCCGTGCCGCGCCGGAACGCCCGGCCGCGGGCGAGCCGCAGACAGAAGAGTCCCGCGATCGCGATCAGGGCGATCAGCGTCAGGCCGACGACGACCGGCTGGGCCCAGATCGCGAAGAGCGTCGCGGGGGCGGGATCGGCCACGTCGATGACGGCGCGGTCGACGGAGACGTCGACGGCCGAACCGCCGGGGCCGATCGGCAACGGCGCGGTCTCGCCGGTGAACGGCACCAGGACCGGGATGCTTCGGGCCGACGCCACCTCGACGAGCCGCGAGACGACCCACGCGACGACGGCGACGATGCCCGCAAGGCTCAGGACGGCGTACAGGTACATGCCGGTCCGGTCGCTCCGGGAAAGCTGGGGAGTATCGATCATGATGGTCAGCTCCTTATCGAGGATCGTTGTTATCGATATTCATAACGTAACGATTATCGATACCGGCCGCAACCCCCGGCCGCACTATGCCCACGGCGAACAGGAGCCCGTGGCATCCGTGCCCTGGTTACCCTCGATGTAAAGGCGCGCGTACCGTGTCTGCCTGCCCCGCGCAGAAGGAGTGACGATGTTCGAAAGATTCACAGACCGTGCCCGCCGAGTGGTTGTGCTCGCCCAAGAAGAGGCGAAGATGCTCAATCACAACTACATCGGGACCGAGCACATCCTGCTCGGCCTGATCCACGAGGGCGAGGGCGTCGCCGCGAAGGCGCTCGAGTCGCTCGGCATCTCGCTCGACGCCGTGCGTGAGCAGGTGCAGGACATCATCGGCCAGGGTCAGCAGCAGCCGACCGGCCACATCCCCTTCACGCCGCGTGCGAAGAAGGTGCTCGAGCTGTCCTTGCGCGAAGCGCTGCAGCTCGGCCACAACTACATCGGCACCGAACACATCCTGCTCGGCCTGATCCGCGAGGGCGAGGGCGTCGCCGCCCAGGTGCTCGTCAAGCTGGGCGCCGACCTCAACAAGGTGCGCCAGCAGGTCATCCAGCTGCTCAGCGGCTACCAGGGTCAGGGCAAGGAGCCCGCGGGCGTCTCGGGTTCTGCGCACGACAACACGCAGGCCGCCCAGGGCGGCTCGGCCGTGCTCGACCAGTTCGGCCGCAACCTGACGCAGGCCGCTCGGGACAACAAGCTCGACCCGGTGATCGGGCGCGAGAAGGAGATCGAGCGGGTCATGCAGATCCTCTCCCGCCGCTCCAAGAACAACCCCGTCCTGATCGGCGAGCCCGGCGTCGGCAAGACCGCGGTCGTCGAGGGCCTCGCCCAGGCGATCGTCAAGAACGAGGTGCCCGAGACCCTGAAAGACAAGCAGGTCTACTCGCTCGACCTCGGTTCGCTCATCGCCGGTTCGCGCTACCGCGGCGACTTCGAGGAGCGCCTGAAGAAGGTCACGAAGGAGATCCGCACGCGCGGCGACATCATCGTCTTCATCGACGAGATCCACACCCTCGTGGGTGCGGGCGCCGCCGAGGGTGCGATCGACGCCGCCTCGATCCTCAAGCCGCTCCTCGCTCGCGGCGAGCTGCAGACGATCGGTGCGACGACGCTGGACGAGTACCGCAAGCACTTCGAGAAGGATGCCGCGCTCGAGCGCCGTTTCCAGCCGATCCAGGTCGCCGAGCCGAGCCTGCCCCACGCGATCAACATCCTGAAGGGGCTGCGCGACCGCTACGAGGCGCACCACAAGGTGCAGATCACCGACGGCGCCATCGTCGCGGCCGCGAACCTCGCCGACCGCTACATCTCGGATCGCTTCCTGCCCGACAAGGCGATCGACCTGATCGACGAGGCCGGCGCCCGCCTGCGCCTGTCGATCCTGTCGTCCCCGCCCGAGCTGCGCGAGTTCGACGAGAAGATCGCCAAGGTCCGCGAAGACAAGGAGCGCGCCTCCGAGGACCAGGACTTCGAGAAGGCCGCGTCGCTGCGCGACGAGGAGAAGTCGCTCCTCGCCGAGCGTCTGCGCCTCGAGAAGCAGTGGCGATCCGGCGATGTCGCGACCCACGCGGTCGTCGACGAAGGGCTCATCGCAGAGGTGCTTGCTCAGGCCACCGGCATCCCGGTGTTCAAGCTCACCGAGGAAGAGTCCAGCCGCCTCGTGTTCATGGAGAAGGCGCTGCACCAGCGCGTCATCGGCCAGGAAGAGGCGATCGCCGCTCTGTCGAAGACCATCCGACGTCAGCGCGCGGGGCTCAAGGACCCCAAGCGGCCGTCGGGGTCGTTCATCTTCGCCGGTCCGACCGGTGTGGGAAAGACCGAGCTCGCCAAGGCGCTCGCGGAGTTCCTCTTCGACGACGAGACCGCACTGATCTCGCTCGACATGTCGGAGTTCGGGGAGAAGCACACCGTCTCACGTCTGTTCGGCGCCCCTCCCGGATTCGTCGGATTCGAAGAGGGCGGTCAGCTCACCGAGAAGGTGCGCCGCAAGCCGTTCTCGGTCGTGCTCTTCGATGAGATCGAAAAGGCCCACCCCGACATCTTCAACTCGCTGCTGCAGATCCTCGAGGAGGGTCGGCTCACCGACGGTCAGGGTCGCGTCGTCGACTTCAAGAACACCGTCATCATCATGACCACCAACCTGGGTGCGCGCGACATCGCGGGCGGCCCGGTCGGATTCCAGGTCGAGGGTGACTCCGCGACGTCCTACGACCGGATGAAGGGCAAGGTGCAGGAAGAGCTCAAGCGGCACTTCAAGCCCGAGTTCCTCAACCGCGTCGACGACATCATCGTGTTCCCGCAGCTGTCCAAGCCCGAGCTGATCCAGATCGTGGACCTGTTCACGAAGCGTCTCGCCGAGCGTCTGCTCGATCGCGACATGACGATCGAGCTGTCACTGCCGGCCAAGGAACGCCTCATCGAGATCGGGTTCGACCCCGCCCTCGGTGCCCGGCCCCTCCGCCGCGCGATGCAGCACGAGATCGAGGACCGCCTGTCGGAGAAGATCCTGCACGGCGAGCTCGTCCCGGGCGATCACGTGAAGGTCGATTCCGACAGCACCGGCTTCCTGTTCGAGAACGCCCCCCGCGGCGAGAAGGTCGCCGTCGGCGTCGTGGCCGGAGAGATCACCGCCACACCCGACCTCGCCATCACCGGCGAGTAGTCCGAGACGACGAAGAGCGGATGCTGCGGCATCCGCTCTTCGTCGTCTGCGGGTCTGCTCGGCGTCGGTGAAACCGTGCGGCCGTTCGGACTTTAGGCTGGTGCAATGGATCAGTTCGTCGTCCGGGCAGCGCGCACCTCGGATGTGCGCGCCATCCAGGGTCTCCTGGAGCCCTACGTGCAACGGCGGATCCTGCTCGGCAAGGACGTCGTACTGCTCTTCGAGTCGGTGCAGGAGTTCCTCGTCGCCGAGACGCCGGCGGGCGAGATCATCGGATGCGGCGCGCTGCATGTGATCTGGGAAGACCTCGGCGAGGTGCGCACGCTGATCGTGGCCGACGGCTGGCTGCACCACGGCGTCGGCCGCGGCATCGTCGAAGGGCTCGAGCGACGCGCCTCCGAGCTTGGGCTGAGTCGCCTGTTCTGCCTGACCTTCGAGGTCGACTTCTTCACCCGCCGCGGGTTCTCGCCGATCGGCGAGCAGATCGTCGATGCCGACGTCTACTCGCAGCTCATCCGCAGCCCCGACGAGGGCGTGGCCGAGTTCCTCGATCTCGCGCACGTGAAGCCGAACACCCTCGGCAACACCCGCATGCTCAAGGTGTTCTGAGCCCCTCTCGCGGAGTGCAGAACGGCCGCCCGGGCGTGCCGACCCCGCTTCTCCGTGCCCCCGGCTTAGCCTGGACCCATCGTGTCCGAACAGCCTCCTCGCAAGCGCCCGACGCCCGCCGTCTACCGGCGGCGCCGGCTGGTCGTGCTGCTGGCCATCGTCGTGGTCGCGGTCGTGGTGTGGGTGCTGATCGCCCAGCCGTGGCGGAGCGCCGCCGCGCAGGTGTCCGCACCGAAGCCCGACGCCGGCGCGAGCGCATCGCCGGTCATTCCGTCGGACACCGGGGCAACCCCGACGGCCACCCCCGAAGCATCGGAGGGCCCTTCGATCTCGGACGAGCCCGCCCCTGAGCCCGCCCCCAGCGCCGAACCGACCGCTGAGCCCACGCCGGAGACGACCGTCGGTGCCCCCGTCGTCGCGACACCGTGCATCGCGAGCGACGTGCAGGTCAAGCCCGTGGCCGATGCCGAGACTTATGCCGCGGGTCAGAATCCCCAGTTCTCGATCTCGCTGACGAACCGCAGCGGCAAGGACTGCACGATGAACGTCGGAACCAGCACCCAGACGTTCACCGTGATGAGCGGCAGCGACATCTGGTGGCGCTCCACCGACTGCCAGAGCGAGCCGAGCGACATGGTCGTGTTGCTCGCCGCCGGTCAGACGGTGACGAGTGCGGCGCCTCTCACCTGGGACCGCACGCGCTCAGCGGTCGGATCCTGTGACGCGACCGATCGGCAGAAGGCGCCTGGCGGTGGGGCGTCGTACCACCTGTCGGTGGCGATCGGCGGGATCTCGTCGACCCAGTCGACGCAGATCCTGCTCTACTGAGGCCTCAGATGCTCGGCCGCGGAGCACTCGCGCGTCGTCGATCGGGATGACTCGTGCTGTCCCCCGAAGAGGGGACAGACAAGAACCGGTGGGCAGGCATACCCTAGGGCTAGCTCCCACCGATATGGGTTCGTCGCCTCCCCAGTGGCGTCGCCGAATTCGCCCCCAGCGAACCGGATCACGAACTTCGATGTGGAGAGCCGAGGGCCCTCTCGAGTCGGCCGCCGCGCAGCGGATGACTCGAGGGGGTCCTGCGCGTACCGGGGGGCACGCGCGGAAGGCGGGATCGAGCGACATTCGTCGTCTCGATCCCGCCGGCCTCTTCTCCGGCTCCTCGCGGCCGGTCGCCCCGCGTCAGGGCTTGTCGCCGAAGACCTCCGAGTCCATCTGGTCGTAGCCCTCCGACATGGGGTCACCGTGCGAGCCGCCCGACAGGGCGTATTCCTCCTCCGGCGAGAGGATCAGCCGGTGGCGGTAGAACACCGCGAAGCCGATCAGGATGATCGCGTACACGACCACGATGGCGATGATCGCCGGTCCGAATGTCGGGTTGAGCAGGAATCCGACGAAGATGAGCGCGGCGATGACGGCGGCGATGACCGCACCGGGGATGCCCCACGGGCTGCGGTACGGACGCTCGGCGTTCGGGTACTTCCGCCGCAGGATGATGAACGACACCATCTGCAGCAGGTACGCCAGCACGGCGCCCCACACCGCGATGTTCAGGACGATCGCCCCGGCGACGGCGCCCGCGCCCTCGGCGTCGACGCTGGCCAGCACATCCAGTACGACCAGCGCGATGAACCCGATCACGGCTCCGACGACGAGCGCGACCCAGGGCGTCTGCCGCTTGCCCGTGAGCGAGAGGAAGCGCGGATAGTAGCCGGCCCGCGAAAGGGAGTACATGTTGCGTCCGTAGGCGAACATGATGCCCTGGAGCGACGCCAGCAGGCCGACCAGCGCGAACAGCGCGAGCACGGCGGCCGCTTCATCGCCCACGATGGCGCGGAAGCCGTCGAGCAGCGGCTCGCCGGCTGTGCCCGTCGCTTCGGCGCCGATGACACCGGTGTTCAGGAACAGCACGAGCAGGCCCGTGACGATCAGGGTGCCGCGGGCCCAGAAGCCGGCCTTCGGGATGTCGCGCACCGGGTTGTGTGATTCCTCTGCGGCCAGGGGCAGCTCCTCGATGCCGAGGAAGAACCACATCGCGAAGGGGAGGGCGAACAGGATCGGGAACACCCCGTGCGGGAGGAACTCCGTCTGCCCGGGATCGGGCGCGATGTCCCACAGCGCGGCCCAGGAGAAGGCCCCCGAGAAGACCGCCATCGCCGAGAAGACCAGGATGATCGCGATGGAGATGATCGAGACCACGATCGCGAATCTGAAGGAGATGGCGGCGCCCGCCGCATTCAGGGCGATGAACAAGGCGTACAGGATGATCCACCAGACCCACGCGGGCAGGGAGATCCCCAGCAGATTACTGGTGATCGCATCGGCGTAGGACGCCGAGAAGTAGACGATCACCGCAGTTGTCGCGACGTACTCGATGGTCTCCGCGGCGCCGGTGATGAGGCCTCCCCACGGTCCCATGGCCGACCGTGCGAACGAGTAGGCCCCGCCCGTGTGCGGCATCGCGGCCGCCATCTCCCCGATCGAGAAGATCATCCCGTAGTACATCGCGATCAGGATCACGAAGGCGATCAGCATCCCGCCGAAACCGGCGAAGTCGATGCCGAAGTTCCAGCCCGAGAAGTCGCCCGAGATGACCGCGGCCACGGCCAGGCCCCACAGGCCCCAGATGCCGGCCGATCGTTTCAGGGTCCGCTTCTCGAAATAGTCGGTGCCTGCACGGGTATAGGTCGCTCCTGCGACCTTCCGCGCGTCGTTGCTCGCTTGAGACATCAGTCCTCCGTGCGCTTCGGGTGAGCGCGCGGCCGCGCCCTGGCCCCGATTGTGATGCCTATTGGCAGGATGTGTCTACCTTTGGATGTAAGTTCCTCGTTACAGTTGGTGCACGTCGCAGGGGCATCCCGCCGCATGCGCAGGGGGACGCGGAAGAGGAGAGGGACGGATGCCGGGAAACCTCAGTGTCGCGGAGCTGCAGAGTCGGATCGCACAGGGCGAGATCGACACGGTGATCGTCGCCTTCGCGGATGCGCAGGGCCGCCTCGTGGGAAAGCGCACCTCGGCGCGCTTCTTCACCGACGTCGTCCTGCCGCACGGTGCGGAGGCGTGCAACTACCTGCTGTCGGTGGACGTCGACATGAACACCGTCGAGGGCTACCCGATGTCGAGCTGGGAGACCGGCTACGGCGACATGATGCTGCTGAGCGATCTCGAGACGTTGCGAACGATCCCCTGGCTGCCGGGCACGGCGCTCGTCATGGCCGACCTCGGCTGGGAAAGCGGTGATCGCGTGACGCAGTCGCCCCGCGACATCCTGAAACGACAGCGCGAACGCCTCGCAGACCGGGGCCTCGTCGGCTACGCCGCCACCGAGCTCGAGTTCATCGTCTTCGACGACTCCTATCGCGAGGCCTGGAGCAAGGGGTACCGCGACCTCCAGCCGGCCACCGACTACAACATCGACTACAACCTGCTCGCCTCGACGCGCATGGAGCCGCTGCTGCGCGACATCCGTGTCGGCATGGAGGGCGCGGGCATGTACTGCGAGGGGGTCAAGGGCGAGTGCAACCTCGGTCAGCAGGAGATCGGGTTCCGCTACGCCGAGGTTCTCGAGACCGCCGACCAGCACGCGATCTACAAGAACGGTGCGAAGGAGATCGCCGACAAGCACGGCAAGTCGCTGACGTTCATGGCCAAATTCAACGAGCGCGAAGGCAACAGCTGCCACATTCACCTCTCGGTGCAGGGTGAGGACGGCGACGCGGTGATGGCCGGAGACGGCGAGTACGGCTTCAGCCCGTTCATGGGTCACTGGATCGCCGGCGTGCTGGCCACCCTGCGGGAATTCACCCTCCTGTACGCACCCAACATCAATTCGTACAAGCGCTTCGCCAAGGGCTCGTTCGCGCCGACCGGCATCGCGTGGGGCGTCGACAACCGGACGTGCGCGCTGCGCGTCGTCGGGCGCGGAGCCGGCCTGCGCGTGGAGAACCGGGTGCCCGGCGGTGACGTGAACCCCTACCTCGCGATCGCCGCGATCATGGCCGGCGGACTCCACGGCGTGCAGAACGAACTCGAGCTGCCCCCGCCGATGACGGGGAACGCCTACGCCGCGGGGGTCGACCAGCTGCCGACCACCCTGCGCGACGCCGCTCGACTCTTCGGCGAGTCGACGATCGCGCGCGAGGCCTTCGGTGACGACATGGTCGAGCACTACCTCAACCAGGCGCGGATCGAGGTCGAGGCCTACGACTCCGTCGTCACCGAGTGGGAGAGGGTGCGCGGTTTTGAGCGCCTCTGAGCGCCCGCCGGTCGTCGGACTCACGACCTACCTTGAGCAGGCGAAGCAGGGTGTGTGGGACGTGCGTGCCTCGTTCCTCCCCCAGCAGTACTTCGACGCCGTGACCGCGTCGGGCGGTGCCGCGGTGCTGCTGCCACCGCAGCCGAATCCGGATGCCGCGGCCGAGGTCGTCCTCGACGGCATCGACGGGCTCATCCTCACCGGGGGACTCGACGTCGCTCCCGAACTGTACGGCGCCGAGCGTCACCCCACCACCGATCCTGCGCGCAGCGATCGCGACGCGTGGGAGCTGGCCCTGTTCCGCGGCGCCGAGGTGCGGCGGCTGCCCGTGTTCGCCATCTGCCGCGGACTGCAGCTCGTCAACGTCGCGCGGGGTGGGACCCTGCACCAGCACCTGCCCGAGGCGCTCGGCACGGAGCGGTACCGGATCGGAGGCGGAGTCTTCGCCACGAACGCCGTCGCCGTCGCGCCGAACTCGACCCTGGCGCGGCTCGTCGGAGACGGCGACCTCGATGTGCACAGCTACCACCACCAGGGCGTGGACCGCGTGGGCGAAGGTCTCGTCGTGAGCGGACGCACGGACGACGGTCTGGTGCAGGCGTTCGAGGATCCGGATGCTGCGTACCTGGTCGGCGTCCAATGGCACCCCGAGGAGAACCCCGAGGATCGGCGGCTGTTCGCCGGCCTCGTCGACGCGGCCGCCGAGTTCGCCGCGCGTAAGCACGCCTCTCCGTCCGTCCTCCCGCAGCACCGGAGCGCGCCGGTCGGCGAGCGGACGACGCGAAACGAAGGGATTCTCGCGTGAGCGACACCTACACCCTGATCAATCCGGCCACGGGCCGGGCGTTCCAGGAGATGCCGCGCGCCACGGTGGACGAGGTCGACGCCGCCGTCGCCCGCGCGGTGACCGCTCAGCGCGGGTGGGCAGATGCGGCTCCGGTCGCCCGGTCCGACGCTCTGCGCGCCTTCGCGCGCATCGTCGAACAGCATGTCGAAGAGCTCGCGGCCCTCGAGGTGCAGAATTCTGGGCATCCGATCTCGTCTGCTCGGTGGGAGGCGTCGCACGTCGCGCAGGTGCTCAACTTCTCCGCCGGGGCGCCGGAGCGGTTGTCCGGGCAGCAGATCCCGGTCGCCGGGGGGTTGAACGTCACGTTCCACGAGCCGTACGGCGTCGTCGGCATCATCGTGCCGTGGAACTTCCCGATGACGATCGCGTCGTGGGGGTTCGCACCGGCGCTCGCCGCCGGCAACGCGGTGGTGATGAAGCCCGCCGAACTGACGCCGCTGACCGCGGTGCGATTGGGTGAGCTCGCCCTCGAGGCGGGCCTTCCCGAAGGACTCTTCCAGGTCATCACCGGTGCGGGGTCGGTGGTCGGGGAGCGCTTCGTGACGCACCCCGACGTGCGCAAGGTCGTCTTCACCGGCTCGACGCCGGTCGGCGTCGAGGTCGCGGCGGGATGCGCACGCGGACTCAAGCCGGTGACGCTCGAGCTCGGAGGCAAGAGCGCCAACATCGTGTTCGCCGACGCCGATCTCGAGGCCGCCGCGTCCGCCGCCCCCGGGGCCGTGTTCGACAACGCGGGTCAGGACTGCTGCGCGCGCAGCCGCATCCTCGTGCAGCGGTCGGTCTACGATCGGTTCCTCGAGCTGCTCGAGCCCGCCGTCCGGGACTGGAAAGTGGGCGATCCGTCGCTGGAGTCGACGTCGATGGGCCCGCTCATCTCGGCGGCGCACCGCGACACGGTGGCGTCGTTCGTCGACGATGACCGGGTGGCGTTCCGCGGCTCGGCCCCGTCGGGCGACGGGTTCTGGTTCGCGCCGACCGTCGTCCTGGCGGACCCCGGGGACCGGATCGCGCAGGAGGAGGTCTTCGGCCCGGTCGTGGCCGTGCTGCCCTTCGACGATGAGGCCGACGCGATCCGTCTGGCGAACGACACCGCGTACGGCTTGGCGGGATCGCTCTGGACCGAGAACCTCGGCCGTGCCGTCCGCGTCTCGCGCGGGGTCAAGAGCGGCGTGCTGTCGGTCAACTCCCATTCCTCGGTGCGCTACTGGACGCCCTTCGGCGGCATGAAGGCGTCGGGACTCGGCCGCGAGCTCGGGCCGGATGCCGCGGAGCATTTCACCGAGACGAAGAACGTGTTCTTCGCGACGGATGCCCGGTGAGCGGGCTCGGCGAGCCCGCCGACGCGGTGGCGCGGCGCAGCCGGAGCTGCGTGTCCGGGCGGGGCGGGTTCGCCGGGCCGGAAGCCGCGCAACGTGGGCACGGCACGCTCGTGGCGCGGATCCGCGGGGACGGGAAGGCATGAGATGGCACGGCACGGCGTGGAACGGGAAGGCATGAGATGGATCTGACGCAGAGGCTCAAGGACAGGGTCGCAATCATCACCGGCGGCGCGTCGGGGATCGGCCTGGCGACGGCACGACGGTTCGCGGCCGAGGGCGCGCGGGTGGTGATCGCCGACCTCGATCCCGCGTCGGGCGAGGCGGCGGCAGCCGAGGTCGACGGACTCTTCCGGCCGGTGGACGTCGCGGACGAGGCATCCGTCAACATGCTCTTCGACTCGGTCGCCGGAGATCTCGGACGGCTGGACATCGCGTTCAACAACGCGGGGATCTCCCCGCCCGACGACGATTCGATCGAGACGACCGAGCTCCCCGCATGGGACCGCGTGCAGGATGTGAACCTGAAGAGCGTGTATCTCTGCTCGCGCGCTGCGCTGCGGCATATGGTGCCGCAGGGTCGCGGATCGATCATCAACACGGCATCGTTCGTCGCGCTGCTCGGCTCGGCGACGTCGCAGATCAGCTACACCGCGTCGAAGGGCGGGGTGCTGGCGATGACCCGTGAGCTCGGGGTGCAGTTCGCGCGGCAGGGGATCCGCGTGAACGCACTTTGCCCCGGCCCGGTGAACACGCCGCTCCTGCAGGAGCTTTTCGCCTCGGACCCGGAGCGCGCGCAGCGGCGGCTCGTGCACGTGCCGATGGGACGGTTCGCGCAGCCGGAGGAACTCGCCGCGGCCGTCGCCTTCCTGGCCTCAGACGATGCGTCGTTCATCACGGCGTCGACCTTCGTCGTGGACGGCGGCATCAGCAGCGCCTATGTGACGCCGCTGTGAATCGTCTCGTGCCGCGGACTCCTCAAGAATGCAGCGAGATCGGCGTTCTGGTGGCCACGAGCACGCGGCGCACCGTTTTTTGAGGAGTTGCGCACAGGCGGGTCAGATCACGGCGGGAGGGCGGAGCGATGACATCACGGGCAGACGGTGCGGTGGTGACGCCGGAGGGGGAGCCGCCGCCGCAGCTCACGGAGGTGCACCGCGCGGTCTACCGTCCGGTGCGGCAAGGGAACGCCCTCGAGCACACGGTCGCGCGCCTCGCGCAGACCATCCGCCTCGGGGTCGTCGCGCCCGGGGAATCGCTGCCCTCCGAGCGCGACCTCGCCGGGCTCTACGGCGTCAGCCGTGACACCGTGCGCGAGGCCACCCGCGAGCTGACCGACACCGGCTACCTCGTGCCGCGCCGCGGGCGCTACGGCGGGACGTTCGTCGCCGACCCGCTTCCGCGACCGGTCGACCTCGGCCCGGTCGATCCCGGTGAGCTCGACGACGTGCTCGGCCTCCGCCGGGTGCTCGAGGCGGGAGCCGCGCGCGCGGCGGCCGAGCGTACGCTTAGCGCTCCCGAGCGCGAGGCGCTCTGGGCGCTGCACGCGAACGCCCAGAGCGCGGGCGAAGATCAGTACCGCCGGCTCGACACGCTCCTGCACCTGTCGATCGCCGAGCTCGCCGGCATCCCGTCGGTGATCGCGCTCGTCGCCGAGAATCGGGCCCGCGTCAACGGCTGGCTCGACACCTTCCCGCTGCTGCCCCGGAACATCGAGCATTCGAACGCCCAGCACCAGGAAGTGGTGTCCGCGATCCTGGCCGGGAGGGCGGATGCCGCGGAGGCGGCGATCCTCGATCACCTGGCGGGGTCGGAGGCGCTGCTGCGCGGATTCCTCACCTGAACGGGATCGTTAGGCTGGGGACGTGGCATCGGGAAAGAAGAGCGGGAAGACCGGCAAGAGCGGCAGGAAGAAGACGCCCCTGGAGTTCCGGAACGTGGCGCTCGTGGATGCGCTGCAGACGCAGGACATGGCCGCCGTCGCGTTCGCACTGCGACACGGGCCGACCGTGGTGCCGTTGATGAAAACGGGGACCCGCGACAATCCGCTCGACACAGGTGAGATCTGGACCTACCGCGACCCGAACACCGGCGACATCGCCCTGCTGCTGTTCAGCGATGCCACGCACAAGCCCGAGACGCTGCCGCCCGCGGTCGCCCTGCAGTCGCCGGAGTCGCTGAAGGCGATTCTGGAAGCGCACCAGGCCGAGATCACCACGGTGTTCTTCGACATCGCGGGCCCGCACCCGATGCAGGCCACGCCGGCCGACCTGCTGGCCGCACTTTCGATCTGAGAGGCACCAGCCGCCCGCGCGCGTTCAGAAGCCCGGGGCGGGGTCACCCGGCCGGGCCCTGGCCCGGGTCGTCACGTCGCGGAGCGCCCCACTCAGCGTCTCGGAGCGGTTGTCGATGACCTCGGTGTATCCGAGCCGGGCAGCCTCGCTGCGTCGCTGCGTCACCTGGGTGACGGGGCGGATCTCACCGGCCAGACTCAGCTCGCCGATCGCGGCGAAACCCTTGGGCATCGGCTTCTCGCTCACCGATCCGGCGACGGCCAGTGCGATCGCGAGGTCGGCGGCGGGCTCGGTGAAGCGCACCCCGCCCACCGTCGAGACGTAGACGTCCTTGTCGGAGGTCACGATCTTCGCCTTCTTCTCCAGGACCGCCAGCACCATCGCGACGCGGGCGCTGTCGACCCCGTTCACGACCCGGCGGGGGTTCGGCGCCTTCGTGGCGATCGTCAGCGCCTGCACCTCGACGGGCATCGCCCGTCGTCCCTCGAGGGCGATCGCGACACACGTGCCTGCCTCGATCTTCCCGTGCCCGAGGAACAGCTGGCTCGGGTCGGGAACCTCGGTGATTCCGGCGCCGGTCATGTCGAAGCATCCGACCTCGTCGGTCGGCCCGAAGCGGTTCTTGAGGGCGCGGATGAAGCGCAGCGACGTCTGCCGGTCGCCCTCGAAGTGGCAGACCACGTCGACGAGATGCTCGAGGATGCGGGGCCCCGCGATCGAACCGTCTTTCGTGACGTGGCCGACGATGATGACCGGGAGGCCCCGATCCTTCGCCACCCGGATGAGGGTGGATGCCACCTCCCGCACCTGCCCCGGATGCCCGGCCATGCCGTCGGACAGCGACGACGACACGGTCTGCACCGAGTCGACGATCAGGAGTTCGGGCTGCACCTGGTCGATGTGACCGAGGATCGTGGCGAGGTCGGTCTCGGCCGCGAGGTAGAGCTCGTCGTGCAGCGCACCGGTGCGCTCGGCGCGCAGCCGCACTTGGGCGGTCGACTCCTCTGCGCTCGCGTAGAGCACCCGTCGCCCGGCCCGCGCGCTCGCGGCCGCCACTTCGAGCAGCAGCGTGGACTTTCCGACCCCGGGTTCGCCCGAAAGGAGGATCGCCGCGCCCGGCACGATACCGCCCCCCAGGACGCGGTCGAATTCGCCGACACCGCTCGTGCGCCGCGGGGCATCGGTCGTGTCGATGGTCGTGATCGGACGCGCCGCGCGACCGGCTCCCGGTGCGATCGGGGCGACCGAGCGCGAAATGCCGGGGGACTCGGATGCCTCGACCACGGTGCCCCACTGCTGGCATTCGCCGCAGCGGCCGACCCATTTCAGGGTCGTCCACCCGCACTCCGTGCACCGGTACGGCGCGGCTTGGGTGGGTCTGCGGGTGGCCATCGTCTCAGCGTAGGCGGGACCGGCGACATCGCTGCGGCAGCTCTCCGCGGTCTTCGAGACCGCAGACTGGAGGCATGAGCCAGACCTCGCGCGCCCCGGGTTCGAGCACCGCCCGGCGCCTCGGACGGTGGGTGCTCGGAGCTTTCCTCACGGTCGCCGGCGTCGCCCATCTGACGTTCGCGCGGGAGTCGTTCCGCGCGCAGGTGCCGCCGTGGCTGCCGCTCGATGCGGATCTCGTCGTCCTGGCCTCGGGAGTCGTCGAGGTCGGCCTGGGACTCGCGCTGCTCCTGCTCGGCAGACATCGCGTCGCGGTGGGATGGGTCGTCGCACTGTTCTTCGTCGCGGTGTTCCCGGGGAACATCGCGCAGTACGTCGAGGGACGCGACGCGTTCGGTCTCGACACGGACCTCGCGCGCGGCATCCGTCTCATCTTCCAGCCGCTGCTCGTGCTCTGGGCGCTCTGGTCGACGGGCGCGTGGCGGGCGTGGCGCGAGAATCGACGCCGTCGAGCCCGCGCGTGATCGGACGGGCGTCAGCCCCGCAGCGAATCCGCGACCTCGCGCAGCGCGTCGGCCGAGCGCCTCAGCAGCCCCAGTTCGTCGTCAGAGAACGGCGTCTCGGGGATGGGGAACGCCCCTGAGGCGCTCACGATCGACGGCACCGACAGGGCCACGCCGCTGAGACCGTGGAAGCCGTCGAGCACCGTGCTGACCGGCATGACGGCGTGCTCGTCCTGCAGGATCGCCTCGGCGATGCGCGCACTCGACAGGCCGATCGCGTAGTTGGTCGCGCCCTTGCCGAGGATCACCTTGTAGGCGGCGTCGCGCACATCGACCGCGATGCCGTCGAGCTCGTGCACGCCCATCGGGGGGTGCTGCTCGGTCTGCCAGTCGAGGATGGGGACGGTGCCGATCGTCGCGGTTGACCAGAGGGGGAACTCGGTGTCGCCGTGCTCGCCGACGATGTAGGCGTGCACGCTCGACGACGAGACACCCGCACGGCGCGCGAGCTCCCAGCGCAGCCGAGAGGTGTCGAGCACGGTGCCCGACGCGAAGATGCGCTCGGGTGGAAGACCGGTCGACTCCTGTGCGAGCACGGTGAGCACGTCGCAGGGGTTGGTCACGATGACGTAGATCGCGTTCGGCGCGGCCTCGAGCAGCGCCGGCATCATCTTCTTCATGATGCCGGCGTTGACCCCGGCGAGCTCGATGCGCGTCTGTCCGGGGTTCTGTTTCGCGCCGGCCGTGATGACGACCACGTGCGAGCCCTCCACCACCGACAGGTCGCTGCCTCCGGTGATCTGACTCGACCCGGTGAACTGCGTGCCGTGGGCGAGGTCGAGCACTTCGGCCTCGACCTTCGCGGTGGCGATGTCGTAGAGCGCCACGTGCCGGGCCGACCCGCGGATCAGTGCGGCGTAGGCGACGCTCGCGCCCACGCTTCCGGCTCCGACGACGGTCAGTTTCGAGTTCTCGATGACGCTCATGCGCTCAGTCTGGCAGGGCGGCGAGTACTGCGGCTACGGCGACCCCTGATGTTCAGGTGCTCTGCGGAGCGGACGTGTCGGGGGCCGTGTCGGCCGGGGTGCGCGACCCGTCGGCCGAGGCATCCGCTCTCTTCGTGTTGCGGATGCCGAGGAACGAGGCCACGCCTCCGGCCGCCATCAGGAGGGCCGTCACGACGGCGGCGCGGTGGAAGCCGTCGAGGTCGAGACTGCCGCCGATGATCGCCGCGAGGGCGGCGATGACGAGGAGGCCCGCGACCCGCGAGACCGCATTGTTGACGGCCGAGGCTATTCCCGAGCGGGCTGTGTCGACCGCGCCGAGGATCGCCGCGGTGAGCGGGGAGACGGTGACCGACAGGCCCAGGCCGAAGACGATCATGCTGGGCAGCACCTGCCACCAGTAGTCGAAGTCGGTGCGGACGGTCAGCAGCAGCAGCGCGCCGACGCCCATCAGCAACGGCCCGACCGTCATGAACAGGCGCGGTCCCCAGCGCCCGGCGAGGGTGCCCATACGCGAGCTGAGGACGATCATGAGGATCGTCGTCGGAAGGCTCGCGAGACCCGCGAGGGTCGCGGGCAGTCCCGCGCCCTGCTGCAGGTAGACGGCCACCACGAACCCGTTCAGCGACAGGGCCGCGTAGATGAAGAACGTCGCGACGTTGCCGGTCCAGAAGTTACGGATGCGGAAGAGTCCGAGCGGCAGGATCGGCGACGACGAGGTGCGCTGCCGGAGGAGGAACGCGGTGAATAGCAGGATGCCGCAGACCAGCGGAATCCAGATACCGGGGTCGGTCCAGCCGAGGTTGGGCTGCTCGATCAGCGCGAAGACGGCGGCGCCGAGCCCGAGCGTGCACATGGCGCCGCCGAGCCAGTCGATGCGGGTGTCCGGCCGCCGCTCGTCGTGCGCGGTGAGCCGGGTGAGGAGCCAGAGCGTGATCGCGATCGGGACGACGTTGATGAGGAATACCCACCGCCATGACAGGTAGTCCACGAAGAGCCCGCCGATGAGCGGCCCGGCGATCATCGCGCTCGTGGTGAGGGCCGTCCAGGTTCCGATCGCCTTGCCCTGCAGCGGACCGCGGATGGTCGAGGTGATGAGGGCGAGTGAGCTCGGCACGAGGAACGCCCCGGCGGCGCCCTGCAGAGCCCGGGCGATGACGAGGAACAGGGGATCGAGCGACAGGGCGACCGCGATCGAGGCGACGCCGAACCCGATCAGCCCGATCCGCATGACGAGGATGCGGCCGAAAGCGTCGCTCACCGACCCCGCGAGCAGGATCAGCGCCCCGAGGGTGATGAGGTAGGCGTCGACCACCCACTGCTGGGTCGTCAGGCCGCCGCCGAGGTCGCGGCCGATCGCCGGCAGGGCGACGTTGACGACGGTGCCGTCGAGGAACGCGACGAAGGAGGCGAGTGCGGCGATCGCGACGACGAGCCGCTGCTGCGGGGCGAGGGTGCTCTGGCTCACGGTGCCAACTTAGCCCCGCCGGGGTGACGGGAGGGTGCGTGCGCCGGAGGCTGACGGGCTTAGCCTGAGGAGTGCGGTCGGATGCGGCATCCGACACCCCCACCGGACGGGACGACGTCATGGAATTCGGACTGCACATCGCAGATTTCACCTGGAACACCGGCCCGTCGAAGCTCGGCCCGATGCTGGCGGCCCACGTGCGCAATGCGGAGGCCTCGGGCATCCAGCGCATCACCGTGATGGACCATTTCTGGCAGCTGCCCGGCATCGGACCCGTCGAGCACGAGATGCTCGAGGCCTATGCCACCCTCGGCTTCATCGTGGCGAACACCGAGAAGGCGCTGCTGCACACGCTGGTCACCGGAGTGATCTACCGCGAGCCGGCGCTGCTCGCCAAGGCCGTCACGACGCTCGACGTGCTGTCGGGCGGCCGGGTCGGCCTCGGCATCGGCGCGGCATGGAACGAGGAGGAGTCCGCCGGGATGGGCTTCGAGTTCCCGCCGGTCGCCGAACGCTTCCGGCAGCTCGAGGAGACGATCCAGATCTGCCTGCAGATGTGGTCGGACTCGGAGGAGCCGTACGAGGGTGCGATCTATCAGCTCGGTCGCACGCTGAACTCTCCGCAGAGCATCGCGCGGCCGCATCCGTACCTGATGATCGGCGGCAGCGGCGAGAAGAAGACGCTGCGCATGGTCGCCCAGTACGCGGATGCCTGCAACATCTCGTTCAGCCCCGAGTCGGCGCGCAAGCTCGACGTGCTGCGCGGGCACTGCGACGCGGTCGGCCGGGACTACGACGAGATCGAGAAGACCGCGATGATCCCGATCACGCCCGAGTCGACGCCCGAGACCGTCGCCGCGACCGTGCGCGAGATCGCGGAGGTCGGCTTCACCGCGACGTACGTCTTCGCCGTGGGCATGCCCGAGCCCTCGCAGGTCGTCGACGTCATCGCCGGAGCGGCGGCGCTGGGCGAGTGACGGATGCCGTGGCCGGCCCGGCTCAGGCCGGGCCGGTGGCGACGGCGCGCAGCAGCGGCCGAGTGACGGCGAGGGCCGCCCAGACGATGAGCACGCCGATCCCGATGGTCGCTACGATCACCACGATCGAGACGGGGCTGACGATCAGGGCGATCCCCGTCAGCGGCAGCAGCACGACGGCTGCCGCGACGGCGGAACCGACCACGGCCACCCGCACCGGAAGCATCGTCTCTCGTCGGCGCGCAGCATCCATCGTCCGTGAGGGGACGCCGAGCAGGCTGAGCCCGCGATACAGCTCGGTGCGGTCGAGGATGCCGGTGGCCTGACCGATCGCCGTCGCGCACGCCACCATGACGAACGTTCCGATGACCGTGATGGCGAGCCCCGTGCGGATGTCGGTGACCAGAGCGGCGTCGGCGGATGAGGCGCCGCCGGTCGCGACATCCATCAGTGCCGCGCCGACGCCGGCGAACACGGCCACGAACGACGCCATCGCCAGCGGCGCGACCTGGCGCCATATCGCGTGGGGGCTCTCGAGCATGGCGCGCGCGGCAAGGAGGCGCTCCGGGGTGCGGGCCCGACGCACCTCGAGCCGCGCCAGCACGCGGACGAGCCAAGGGCCGATCACCGAGAGCGCGCCGAGGATGCCCGCGCAGACCGCGCCGAGGACGACCACGAGGGCGATCATCGACGTGGCCGCGCCGAGGAGGCTCATCACCGCGTAGCCGAGGCCGATGGCGACGACCGCGATCACGGCACGGATCGCGGCGACGTGCGGTGCCGCGTCGCGAGTTCGCACACCGAGCGGCGAGACGACGACGCGCCGCAGGCTCGCGATCGCGCTGACCGCGGCCAGAAGCACGATGCCCGCACAGACGACGACGATCGCCCACACCGGCAGGAGCACGCCGCCGGCGGTCAGCGCGGCACCCCGGAATCGGATGAGCCCCACGAGCGGCGATGTCGCCAGGAACACGACGGTGCCGGCGAGCGAGCCTGACCCGGCCAGGGTCGTCGCTTCGAGCACGGCGATCGAGCGGACCGTGGTGCTCGAGGCTCCGAGCAGTCGCAGCGTGGCGAGGCGGTCGTCGCGTCGACGTGCCGACAGGCGGGCGGCGGCCCCGCCCACGGTGACGAGCGGCACCAGAAGCAGTGCGAGGGCGACCACGGCGAGCAGCTGGTAGAGCCCGGCGAGGTCGTCGGTCGTCGTCCAGAACGTCTGCGCGCCCCCGACCACGATAAGCACCAGAGCGGTGACGGCTGCGAAGGCGACGACCGGCAGCAGCACGGTGCCCTTCCGGGTGACGCCGGGTCGCAGGAACAGGCGCGTGAGGGCGAGGGCGGATGCTGCGCCACGGCGTCGAGGCCGGACCGATGTGAGGACGCCTGAGGTCATGCCGACACCGCCCGACCCGCGCGCTCGCCGACGACGCGGCCGTCGCGCATGTCGACGATGCGGTCGCACTGCCGGGCGATCTGGTCGGAGTGGGTGACGAGGACCAGAGTGGAGCCCCGGCCGGTCGTGGAGGCGAGGAGGGCCGCCATCACCTCGTCGGACGTGCGGGAGTCGAGGGCTCCCGTCGGCTCATCGGCGAAGACGATCCCGGCTCCGGTGACCTGCGCGCGGGCGATCGCGACGCGCTGCGCCTGGCCGCCGGAGAGCTGTCCGATACGGCGGTCCTCCATGCCGGCCAGGCCCAGGTACTGCAGCCACGGCGCGGCCTTCCGTTCGGCCTCGGGCCGCGGCATCCCGGTGATCATGAGGGCGAGTGCGACGTTCTCGATCGCGGTGAGCTCGGGCACGAGCATGCGCTGCTGGAAGACGAAGCCGAACGATTCGCCGCGCAGTCGAGTGCGATCGGCGTCGTCGAGGGTGGTGACGTCGGTCGTCACCCCGTTCGCCGCCAGGTGCACGGCGCCCGAGTCGGGGAGCACGATGCCGGCGAGGACGTGCAGGAGCGTCGTCTTGCCCGAGCCGGACGCGCCCATGATGGCGACGGCCTGGCCGGCGAAGACGTCGAGGTCGACCCCGGCGAGGGCGACGGTCTGCCCATAGGTCTTGGTGAGGGCGCGGGCGTGGAGGAGCGGAACGGTCATGGGTCAAGTCTTCGCGCGGGCCTGTCGCGGCGCGTCGGGCGGAAGGGTGATCCGGGTCATCCTGGGGGATGATCCGGATCGCGTGCGCGCTGTGAGGTGTGCGGACCTGACGCCGATTCGCCGCATCCCCGCGCGTGTCGTAAACTCGACGACGGTGACGTGTCCGAGCGGCCGAAGGTGCAACACTCGAAATGTTGTGTAGGTTCACCCCTACCGTGGGTTCAAATCCCACCGTCACCGCCATCTAAACCCCTGATCAGCGGCACTTTCGAGTGTCGCTTTTCGGCATTTTGGGAACAAATCGGGAACATTTGCTTCCCGATTTCTTCCCGACGCTCGTAGAGCGGTCGTCACTCGAGCCGCTGCACGAGCATGTCGGCGACGGCCGCCATCCCCGCGCTATCCGGGTGGTATGGCGCCCCCCCGCGGAGCGATAGGTGAAAGCGGCGCGTCCACGCGGCGTTCGACCATGCGTGATGTTCTCGCGAGAGCTCGCCCACGTTCAAGAAAACACCGCCCTCGGCCGCGGCGACCGACGCGAACGTCTCTGTCAAGCGCAGAGCCACGTCACCTCCCCACCGGGTCAGGTCACCCCGGGGTGACGCTCGCAGCACGTTCAGCCGGTGATCGCTATTCGCCTGTGGCGGGAGGATGGTGAGATAGTCGACCAGCACTATTTCCGCCTCGGGTGCACGCGAATGGAGTTCTCTCAGGATGCTCGCGAGGTTTGCCGAGAGGGCTCGGAATCTTTCGTCCGTCTTCGCCGGGTCGGTGAACTCGGCCACCCGTCTCCGGATGCCGGGGAGCGCTCGCAGCGGCCAGGGCAGGCTCGAGAACGTCAGCGCCGGCAGGTAGCCGACGTCGTTACCTCCGGCTGTGATTGTCACCAGTCGTGTGTCAGAGGTCACCGCGTGGAGTTGAGCCGCGCGGCCTTTTGTCCCGTGAAGAATGTCGTCGGTGGTCGCGCCTGAGAACGTGACATCGCGCAACGTCAGGCCCAGCCGCGAAGCGACGAGATGCGCGTAGTTGTTGGCGGAGCGCCCAGATGCGCGGGGCGCCCCAGCGGCCCGGGGTTTCAGGCCCGGCCCCGCTGCAAACGAGCTTCCCATCGCGACGTACGCGCTACCGCGAGCGATGGCCATCTCAGTGGCCTCCGAAAACCAGCAGAGCGTAAGCGATGGAGGCCGTCACTGTTGCGACTGCGACCCATCCGATCGCCATCGAGGCGCGTCGCGTATGTTGACGACGTTGTCTTGGGTGGTCCGGGGTAACCGTCATGATCAGTCCTTCAAGAGTTCCCTGTGGTGGCGCTGGTCAGAAAATCGAGGGTGGCGTCGAGGGCTGTGTGAGCCTGGGGAAGTGAGAAGTCGAATTGGTATTCGTGGCCGAGGCCGTCTCCGGTCCCGTCCCAGAACAGCGTTGTCACGGCGACCTCTTTCTGGGCGAGCGCGGATGCGAGCTCGGCGGCTTGGCTGCGGAAGGGGTCCGCGTCGCCCACGCTGAGAAATGTCGGCGGGTAGTCGGTCGTCGCGGTGCTCGTGGTCGACAGGTTGTCTATCCCGGGAGCGGTGGTCCATTCACGGTGGCCGGTGTAAGCCCAGAGGTAGGTGCGCAACGCCGGGAATCCCGTGTCGGCGACCGTCTGCATGTTGTAGAGGCCGCAGAAGAGCACGACCCCGCGGAGCGGTCCGGCCATCCCTGTAGCCGTCGAATGGAGTGCCGGCGTCGTCTGGAGCGGGGCCGCCACCTGCGTATTCGTCTCCAGCGCAGCCACCTCGCTGGCGATCTGCGCGCCCGCCGAGTCGCCTCCGAGCACGATCTTGTCGGGGTCACCGCCATACTCCGTGGCGTGCTTTGCCAGGAAGCCCAGCGCTGCGTCCGCCTGCAGGACGGGCACCGGATGCTGCGATCCGGGCGCTAGGGAGTAGTCGAGGTTGGCTACGACGTAACCGTGACTCGCCAGGATCGAGGTGTAGTCGGCCACGGTATCGGCAGAGCTGGAGATGAATCCACCACCGTGGATCCAAAGCACAACCGGCAGGAGGGCCTCCCCGGTCGCCGTCGGCCGCGAGATCGTGATGCTTGCCGGCGGTGCGTTGGTGGCAGTGATAGCGATTGGTTCAGTGGAAGAGACGGCCGCTTCGATTGCGCTGAAATCGTCTGGGGGTGTCACTTCGGGCTTCGCTTCGAACACCGCCTTGACGATCGCGGCTCCCGGCTCCACCGACAGCTCGTATGTGAGGAACGCGACGATCAGTCCGACAAGCACAGAAGTAGCTATGAACCGGGCCCGGCGAACCCACAAAGTTCGGCGCATCATCTGCTCCTCAGGTTGTGGGTTCGCCGGGTCGCGGGGGCCGATTACCTCTTGATGAACTCGAGGATGTCCTGGTCCAGTTCCTTCTGGTAGTCGCCGTAGATGCCGTGTGGGCGCCCCGGGTAGACCTTCAGGGTGCCGTTTTTGAGTAGCCGGATCGCCTTTTCCGCTGCTGCGGCGATCGGGACGATCTGGTCGTCATCGCCGTGAGCGATCAAGACCGGTGCGTCGATCGCCTTGAGGTCTTCCGTGAAGTCGGTCTCGGAGAACGCTGCGATGCAGTCGTAGGCTGCCGCGATGCTCACCTCCATGCCCTGGCGCCAGAAGTCGTCAATGAGGCCTTGGGACACTTCCGCGCCCTCTCGATTATCTCCGAAGAAGGGGACGGCGAGGTCCTTGTAGTACTGCGAACGGTCAGAGACCACGCCCTCGCGGATCGCGTCGAACACCTCGATGGGGGCCCCTTCGGGGTTGGCCGAGGTTTTCAGCATCAGCGGCGGAACCGCACCGGCCGTGATCACTTTGGCTACCCGGTCTTTGCCGTACTGCGCTGCATACCGGATGACCTCACCGCCGCCGGTCGAGTGGCCGATCAAGATGAGGTCTTTGAGGTCGAGGGCCTCGACCAGGTCCTTGAGGTCGGCGGCATAGTGGTCCATGTCGTTCCCGGTGTAGGTCTTGCTCGAGCGGCCGTGGCCGCGACGGTCATGGGCGATGGCCCGGTAGCCCGCGTCGGCGAAGAGTTTGAGCTCGAGCGCCCAGGCATCGGAGTTGAGCGGCCAGCCGTGGCTCAAGATGATGGGCTGCCCCTCTCCCTGTTCGATGTAATAGATGTCGACGCCGTCGGTGGTTGTGATGTAAGGCATGGTTCTTGCGCTTCTTCCTGATGGGGATGACGGGGGTGAGTGGCTACTCGCCGAGAAAGGCGAGGGTGTGGCGGGCGGCTTCGTCGGCGTGCTGAAAGATCGAGCCGTGCGAGGCGTCCGGGTAGATGTGGAGGGTGGCGTTCGGCAGCAGCCCTGCCAGCGTGTAGCTCGCTCTGGTGGGGATCATGATGTCGTCGTCGCCCTGCAGGATGAGGGCGGGCTGCTGCATTTCAGCGAGCCGGGCGACGGCGTCCCAGTCACGAATGCCCCACCTGAGCACCGCCTCGTACTGTGCGTTCTTCGCTTCCAGCGACGGCTGCTCATCGCGTCCGTCGGCCCAGCCGTAGATTCGCCCGAGTGACTCCTGGCCCGCCGCCTGACTTGTGTCGGTATGGGCGTAGAAGACGTACAGCACGCCTGCGGGGCCGGTCTCATCAACAACCACGGCATCCTCGACGTCCTTGCTCCAGCGCTCCATGCCCGGCGCTCCTTTAGGGCCGGTGCCGGCCAAGATGACGCGGCGCACGAGTTCAGGCTGCGAGAGCGCGATGTCCTGCGCGACGAAGCCACCGAGGGAGAAGCCGAAGAGGTCGACTTCGGCCGGACCGAGGGCGAGAATGAAGGCAATAGCATCGTCAGCCATCTGCTCCACCGTGTTCGGAGTCGTTCCCGATGTCGAGCCGACGCCGGTGTTGTCGAAAAGGATCACATCGCGCTGCTCGGCGATCTGATCGACGAGCTTCGGGTCCCAGTTGTCGATGTTGCCGCGGAAGTGCTGAAGGAACACCAGCGGGATGCCCGTTCCGGTGCCGAAGCGGCGGTAGGCGTAAGTCACGCCATTCGCCGCCTCCAGATACGCGATCGGAGTCCCGACCATTCCAGTCGTGGATGCCATTTTGGTGCCTTTCGTGAGGATTGCGGAGGTGTCGTGCCGTAGCGGCGACAGGTTCAAGAGTGCTCGTCGACCACCTCTTGCCGAACCGCTGAGATAGTCGTCAATGCCACAGATTCGGACGAGCTCGCGGCGCGGGCGGGGTCCGTGGAAAGGAAGCGTCGCTGATACCGGCCCGGAGACATTCCGAGTCTGTGCACGAACACTCTTCGCAAGGATTCGGAGGAGCCAAAGCCTGCGAGTTCGGCGGCCATGGTGACGGAGTGGCCCGCATCGAGGTGAGCTTTGGCGAGCTCGAAACGGATCAGTTCCACATACCGGCCGGGGGTCGTGTCGAGGTTCTCGTGGAAAAGCCGCGTCAGATGCCGAGGGCTCACCAGCGCGATCCTTGCGAGAGATTCGAGTGAGTACTCCGCAGTGGGATCGGCCTTCACCTGATCTATGACGGCTCGGAGCGCCGGAGTTCTTGGGCTCGGGCCGTCCAGAGCCACCGAGAATTGAGACTGCCCCCCGGCCCGCTGCATGTAGACCACCAGCGATCGGGCGACTGTACGGGCCAGGTTCGAGCCGTGGTCTTCTTCGAGCAGTGATAGCGCGAGATCGATGCCGGCCGTCACGCCGGCCGATGAGTAAATTTCGCGGTCTCTGACGAATATCAGGTCAGGTTCGACGGTTGACTTGGGGTAGCGGCGGGCCAATTCGCCCGCGTGCTTCCAGTGAGTGGTGGATCGCCGACCGTCGAGCAGGCCGGCCGCGCCGAGTACGAAGGCCCCCGTGCAGATCGAGGCCACGCGCCCGGCCCGCTGGGCAAGATGCTCTGCTGCTGACGCAAGTTCGGCCGGCACTGGCTTCGAGGGGAAAGGCTCGCCCCCTGCGATCAGAACCGTGTCCCAGCGGGAGTCGCTGAACGCGGACTCATCCGCGGAAATCCGCACTCCGATAGAAGTCTGTACGCCGCCACCGTCTGCAGTGAGCATGGAGATGCGGTAATCGGTTCCTGAGAGGTTCGCTTCCGCGAACACCTCCGACGGCCCGGCGATGTCGAGCATCTTGGCGCCCTCGAAAACGAGAAAGCCGATCGTGTGGGTCTCAGACACAAGACATTCTTTTCGTCGGCCGAGGTCATCGAGGAGAGCCGGATGTCAGCTACCGGCCTGGAGTCGGCCGATCTCCGTGCGGGCGGCAGTGACGATCTCGTCGTTGGTGTGAGCGTGCCCCCATAGGCCCCACCCGCCAGGGACCGCCTCCGTGAGCAGAACCCAGGTGCGGTCCGACAATCCCGGGTCGCCCGCGGCTGCCGCGACGATCGCGGTGAGCCGCGAAACGGCCGCAATCTGCTTGTCGCGATCCAGAGCGCCCGCGTTCGTCAGCACCTGCACCCGCACGTAGTTCGTGTCGCCATCGACATTGGACAGATCACCCTCGGCAAGTTCGTGGATGAACGCGGCGGTGTTCTTGTGGAACATCGGGATGTCAGGGACTTCTTCGATTTCCTTGACGGCCGTAGCGATGTCGATTGCGAGCTGATGCGTGTCTGCGAACGTGCCGGCGGTGGCGTAGACGTCGATCATGGGCATGAGGTTCTCCTTCGGTTCTGCTCAGCCTGAACTATGTAGGTCGTCATAGTCAAGATAAATTATGATCAACTTCATACCGCGCTGGTGCAGCGGCAACAGGAGCGATGAAGGTGGCCTCGTGGCGAAAAATACGCGTCAGCACATGATTGATGGCACCGTCCACCTCCTCGCCCGTGGCGGCATGCAGCAGACGTCATTCGCGACTGTCCTCGAACACACCGGCGCTCCTCGTGGGTCGATTTACCACCACTTTCCCGAAGGAAAGGATCAGATGGTGTCGGAGGCCGTCGCCGCCACGGGGGCTCGTTCCATCGCGATGATTCACGCGTGGCGCGGTGAGACGGCTGAGGTGATCGCTCAGCGATTTCTTGCCGCATGGAGACTCCTCCTCACCGCCACGAACTTCAGCGCAGGGTGCGCAGTCCTCGCCGTCACCACATCCACCGAGTCCGACGACGTGCGGAGCGACACCGCACGGGTCTTCCGTACCTGGAGCGAGGAACTAGCGGCTCTGCTCATCGAAGGGGGGCTGCCCGAAGAACACGCCCCCGGGATGGCCGCACTCCTGATTGCGGCTTCCGAGGGAGCGGTGGTGATGAGCCGGGCAGAACAGCGGATCGAGACCTTTGATCTCGTTGCGGCTCAAGTGCTCGCTCGTCTCGCCTCGCTAACGGAACGAACGTGATGATCAGTCCAAGCGCAGATCGCCTCCGCCGGTCGTATTGAGATGGTCCAGCATCGGCCGGCGGTCACGCTACGTATTGGGCCCATCCCGCAGGTGCGCGCCATGTCAGATCGAGGAAGGTCGCATAAGCTGATGCCCTGCCCGATTCGGTTTGGGGCGGTCGGGCGTTCTGCGCGAAGATCCGAGGCTTGAAACCTCCAGTCATCATCTGACTTGGAGCTTCGCCATGATCTCTGCTCTTGCCGGTACCGTCCTGGTTGTCGACCGCGACCGCGCCGTCATCGACGTCGGCGGGATCGGCCTCGAGGTCTTTCTCGTGGAGTCCCATGCGTCGACCCTGGTCGTCGGTGAGCGCGCGTTGCTCCACACCGTGTTCACGAAACGGGCCGACGATATGCACTTATCGGGATTCGCCAGCCGGGACGAGCTGGACCTGTTCGAGATGCTCACCGCCACTCCGGGAGTCGGCGCGAAGACGGCACGCGCCGCGTTGGCGACTCTGGGACACGACGGACTCGTCGATGCGATTCGACGTGGGAACGAGCCGACGCTGCGGAAGGTACCGGGAGTCGGAGCGCGCGCAGCATCGATGATCCTCGTGACGATGCGCCCGAAGCTCGGTGCCCTGAACGCGTCGGAGGACGCGGATGTCGATCATGCGACCGTGAGCTCTCGACAGGGTGAGGCGGTCGTCGCGCTCCAGTCGCTCGGCTGGAACAAGCGCGACGCCGACCGAGCCGTGAGCGAGGCGGTTGCCACGTCAGCGCCCGACGGCACCGTGCAGTCGCTGATCCGAGCTGCAATGACGACCCTCTCGCGGCGCTGATCGCGGGTCGGTGACACGCGTGTCGCGTCGACGGTCCGCGTCAGCGGGGCTGCGCATCGGCGACCTTGGCTATGCCGAACTCCTCGAACCGCACGCCCACTCCTCTACGCGCCCACGTCGGGACTGGTCAGGACGAAACAGACGCTGCCTCCGCCGGCCTTAGCAGCGCAAGGCGAGCGGCGCGGCCGTGCCGCCGCCGCTCCGCGGCCTCCTGTGAGAGCCGCACGATCTAAGAGACGATGACGACGGCCACCATCCCGGCGCCGCCGACGAGAAGGGCGCCCGCTTCGGCAATGCCGAATATGACGGCCAGCGCGCGGTCACCGGCATGCTCGGTGACGGTCGCGACGCTCACGAGGTCACCGCCGCGCTCGTCGAGGCCGCCGGAGCGAGGGCAAGACTGCTCATGTACGTCGTCGCCCGCGTGCCGACCTGGACGAGCGTGCCCGCAACGAAGGCGAGCAGGCTGTAGGCCGGGTCGCCGACCGTCAGGGTATTCGGTGATGTGGTCTGTACGGGGAGATGCTCAGTCATGTCGATTCCTTCATGGTGGGTGGTTCTGGGTTGCTCCCAGCCTCGCGTTCCGACCTCTCGGCGACGTCATGCGCAGGGATGAACCGATGTCATCCGTACGGCGTAGAGGCGGGATGGTCAGTCGGGACGTGAACCGCTACTACTGCGGCTGCAGTAGCCGCCCCGATGCGTCCGGACGACGAGTTCAGGGCGGTGATGCCCGATGATGAGCACCATGAGTTCCGAGACAGCCCCCGCCGACGTAGCGTGGCCGAAGCCGTCCTGGTTCCTCCGCGGTCCGCTTCTGTCGAGCGGGGTCATGATCGCGGCGAGCGCGGCTCTCATCACCGAGCTCAGCGTGATGCTGATCGCTGGTGAAGAATCACTCGGCTACCTCGGTCTCGGGCTGTCCGCGTTCGGACTCCTGGTCATCTTTCGTGCCCGTTGGGTGGGTTTGGCCCTTACGACAGCCGGAGGAGTCGCCAGCGCGCTCTTCGCTGCGGAGTACGTCGGCATCTGGACCGTGACGGTCTTTTCCATCTTCTTGTTCGCCAAGCAGGGTCGGCACGTCCTCCCCGCAACGGCGGCGGCAGCATCGACTCTCTATCTCGCCCTGGTCTACCGCGATGGCGGACAGTTCACAGCGCCGACAGCTCTGGTGGCGGCGACCTTCGTCGTCGCGGCGGCCGCCGCGGGCAGCGTCGTCCGGCTGCAGACGGAGTCATGGAACGCAGCGCGTCAGCGCGCGACGGATCTCGCCGCAGCTCAGGCCGTCGAACTGCGGCAGGCGGTGACCGACGAACGTCTGCGGATCGCGCGAGATCTGCACGACGTCGTCGGACACGAACTGGCCGTCGTGAACATCAACGTCGGGGTTGCCGAGGTCAGCCTCCCCGCCGAGGCTGACGCCGCTCGCCGGGCTCTGCGGTCAGCTCGCGAGGGGCTGCAACGCACGTT
The DNA here is from genome assembly GCF_042747925.1 of Microbacterium songi. Taxonomy (NCBI): domain Bacteria; kingdom Bacillati; phylum Actinomycetota; class Actinomycetes; order Micrococcales; family Microbacteriaceae; genus Microbacterium; species Microbacterium songi. Next base: position 16,668 of record NZ_JBHZIE010000013.1, on the reverse strand, counting down.
GAAGGAGACTCAGCAGATCCTTGATCTTCTCCGTGAGAGTGGCGCGGAGCCCGATCAGCGGTCTGAGCTTCCTCTGATCGAAAACGTTCCGTCCCTGGTCGGGCGCATGATCGCCGCTGGCGCCCTGATCGAGGCGCATATCGATACGGTGCTTCCCGGGCTGGATCCGGATGTGTCCGCCGCGGCGTACCGGATCGTGCAGGAGGCACTGACCAACGCGGGCAAATACAGCACCGGACCAGTTCGTATGGGCATCAGCTCCACGGACGAGCGCCTGCTCATAGACGTGAAGAATGAGACGTCGGTGAGCTCGATGGGTACCCACGTCAGCCGGATCGGGTACGGCATCGTCGGCATGCGGGAGAGAACACAATCTGCGGGTGGCACGATCAACATCACGCACTCCGGCGAGACGTTCAGGGTCCACGTCGAATTGCCGACCATAAGGAGCACAACATGATCCGGGTACTGATCGTCGACGATCAGGAGATGATCCGGACAGGGCTTCGGACCATCATCTCCACAAGTCCGCAGATCGAGGTCGTCGCCGACGTCGGCGACGCGTTCGCCGCGATCGACCTCCTGAAGACGACCTCGGTGGACGTCATCCTGATGGACATCCGGATGCCGGGAATCGACGGTGTCGAGGCCACTGCCCGGATCCGTCGTACCCACACCGCCGACCAGATCAGGATCATCATCCTCACCACGTTCGAGCACGACGAGAACGTGTACGCCGCTCTCAGCGCCGGCGCGAACGGATTCCTCGGCAAAGGCGTGGGACCGACGGAGCTCATCGCCGCGATCACCGACGTGATGACGGGGGGCGGAGCACTGTCCGCCAGCGCCGCCGCCGCCGCGATCGCACGAGTCGCCGAATCCCCCGCGCAACGTATCGACGAGTCGATCGCTCGACGATTCGAGGCACTCACGCCCCGTGAACGCGACGTGGTGGTCGCCGTCACGCGAGGTCTGTCGAACGATGAGATCGCCGCGGAGATGTTCGTCTCACCCTTCACCGTCAAAACGCACGCGAACCGCGCCATGGCGAAGGTCGCCGCACGCGACCGCGCGCAGCTGGTCGCTTTCGCGTACCGGGCCGGCCTGGCCGCCGAAAGCTGAGCCTTTCCGGACAAGGGACTGGGTCGAAGACGAAGAAGACCTGGCCGGTTCGGCCAGGTCTTCTTCGTTGGGGGAGTCAACCCGCCCCACTAGATGGCGGTCTCGTCCACGACCATCGGCTCGGGAGCGGTGGCGAACAGTGCGGCGACGTCCGCGCCGACGGGCTCGGTCACGATCTGTCGAGCGCCGAGCGTCGCGAGCAGCGCCTGCGCCGCGGCAGTGCTCTCGGTCGCGATCTCAAAGATGACCGCGGATTCGTTCTGCGAGAGTGACTCTCCCAGCGTCTTCAACTGCGCATCCTTGAAGCCCATGTCGCGGAGTTTGCTGGCGAGCACACCGATTCCGCCGCCGGCCAGAACCCCGAGGGGGCCGCCGATGAGGCCGATCGCGCCACCCAGCAGCGCACCGCGGCCGGGGCCCCAGTCCTTGGATTCGACGAAGTGCGGTGTGCCGTCGGCCTTCACCTGAAGAACAGCAGTGTTGGCGATTCGTCCGGGGTAGGCGCCGAGCACGGCCGATGCGGCTCGGGTGCTGCCATCGGAGGTGTCGAACGAGGCGGCGAGGATCTGGCGGGTGGTGGTCGAAGTGTTCATGGGGTGTCCCTTCCTACGAGCCGAGTGACCTTCACCGGCTGCTTGTATCCATCTTGATTCGAGTGCTCGATACGCTCGTCGTCTCGTCGGATCGACCGTTATCGTCCATCCGCAGTAGTGCGGCGGCGGGCCTGCCCACGCGGTCGCGTGGATGTTCGTTGACGGACGGCGGGGCCGCTGCCGTGTGGGCAGCGGCCCCGCTCGAGGACGGGCAGCTCAACCGACGAGGGCTGGCTGCTTCTCCTCTTCTCGTGCTGTGGCTTCGAGGGAGTGACCCTCGACGTCAACGTCCGGGAGGATCTTGTCGAGCCATTTCGGCAGGTACCAGGCGGACTTTCCCAGCAATGACAACAGTGCGGGCATCAGCACGAGCCGCACGATGAATGCATCCGCGGCGACTCCGACCATCAGGCCGAAGGCGATCGAGGCTCCGATCGCGAATGTGCTGGTCGCGAATCCGGCGAACACCACGATCATGATGGTGGCGGCCGCGACCAGGACGGGGCCGGAGCGCGCGAACCCTTCACGGATCGCGCCCTTCGGATCCATGCCCTTGCGGTGCATCTCCTGTATCCGCGAGACGAGGAACACCTGGTAGTCCATCGCGAGGCCGAACAGCACGCCGACCAGGAGGAGTGGGAGCAGAGACAGCATCGGGTCGCCCTGTGGGGCGGCGATGAGCGGGTCAAGCCATCCCCATTGGAAGACGGCCACGCTGGCGCCGAAGGAGGCGCCGACGGAGAGAAGGAACCCGATCGTTGCCACGAGCGGGATGAGGAGCGATCGGAACAGCACGATCATCAGAACGATCGAGATCACGACGATCACGATGATGTACTTGATCAGCGCCTGCATCAGCTGGGCATCCTGATCGATACCGATCGCCGTCTCGCCCGTGACCTCCAGGTGGACGCCGGCCGTGGCGTCGGCATCGTCTCGGATGCTGTGCACGATGTCCTTCGTCGACTGGTCGATCGGGCCGCCTTCGGGGATCACGATGATGCGGGCGAAGGTGCCGTCCGCGCTGATCTCTGCGGGGGTGATCTGCTGCACGCCGTCGAGGGCAGCGAGGTCCCCTTCGATGGTCGTGGTCTGAGCGGCGATGTCATCGCCTTCTGCGAGCACGATCAGCGGGCTCTGCACACCACCGAATTCGTCGAGCACGAGGTTGTAGGCGGCGCGTTCCGTAGAGGAGGGGTCCGCACCTCCGGGGACGTTGAACGCCGTCTTCATGCTGAGCATCGGCAGGGCCGCGATCACGAGGATCAGAACGCCGGCGAGCAGCGAGATGATCGGGCGGTTCACGACGAAGCTGCCCCATCCACGCATGACGCCGCGCCTCTGCTTTTCGCCTTCGGACCACAGTTCACCGCGTTGCAGAGCTGTACGGTGCTTTTTCGACAGCGCGTGAATGCCGAGGAACCTCATGAGGGCGGGTAGCAGCGTGAGGGCGAGCAGTACGGCGATGAGTACACCGAAAGCGGCGGCCATCCCCATCTCTGTGATGAAGCTGAGGTTCGCGACAAGAAGGGCGACCAGCGCGACGATCACGGTGAGTCCGGCGAACACAACGGCTGTCCCGGCGGTACCGGTCGCCCGGGCGATCGCATCGTCCACACTTTTGCCGCTGCGGAGCTCATTGCGGAAGCGGGACAGGATGAACAGGCTGTAGTCGATGCCGACGGCGAGGCCGAGCATGGAAGCCAGGATGATGCTGTTGTCGCTGATCGGGACGATGGAGCCGAAGGCGAGGATGCCCATCAAACCGACGCCGACACCGAACGCGGCGATGAGCAGATTGGCGCCTGCGGCCAAAAGTGAACCGAACGTGAGAGCGAGAACCACGAACGCGATGAGCACGCCCACCCCTTCACCGATGCCCGGTGCGGGAGCGCCGATGGGGACGAGGTTCCCGCCCAGCTCGACACCGAGAGCGGGTGGGGCGTTCTCCTGCAGGTCGAGGGCCGCGTCGTAATACTCCTTCTGTTGGTCGGCTGTCAGGTCGCCGTAGGAGACGGCGGAAACAGCCAGGGAACGGTCTTGGGAGATGGAGGGATGAGCGGCATCCAGCGGGTTGCTGACCGATGCCACGCCCGGAAGACTCTCGGCGTCGGCGAGAACCGACCCGATCTCTGTGGCGGTTCCCGGGTCAGTGACGTCGCCGCTGTCGGGGTGGAACACCAGCTTTAAGGCGGCACCGTCGGCGCCGGCGCCGCCGGGGAACTCGTGGTTCATACGCTCGAGGGCGAGCGATGCCGGGGAGTCGGGGATCGAGGAGTCCGCCTTCTCACCAGAGCTTGAGTTGCTGCCGATGGCGAAGACACCGATGAGCGCAGCGAAGATCACCAACCAGGCGACCACCACCACCCACCGGAACCGGGCGCTGAACCGCCCGACATGGGACAGAAAAGTTGACATGAGGAATCCTTCGAGTTCGAGAAGCAAGGTCGAACTCCAGGATCTCGAGGACCTGACGTCAGCGAATCGTGCATCCAGACCGCCAGGACTACCGCGTTCGCAGTAGATCAGGGTGTCGCGAAGGCCCGTTCCAGCACCTGTCGGGCCTCCATCACGTTCTGGCCGCTGAGCTGGCGGAACGCCGCAGTGATCTCTTCGGCAAGGTCGAACGACGGCGCAACGAGCCACTGCGCCTGCAGGCCGTCCCACACCGCGACAAGCCTTCGGGCGACGGCCTCCGGTTCGAGGTCAGGATGCGCGAGGCCACGGTGCTGGCGGTGGCGGAGCATGTTGGCAAAGCCTTCAATCGCCTGCGCGTTGTGCTGAACGAAGTAGTCATGAGCCGGGTGGCCTATTTCTTGCGCACGGGCGCTGAGATACGTGATGAGGCGCACTTTCCAGACGTGACCGGCGTCGAGGCGGGCGAGGGCGGCGACCACCTGGTCCACATCACCCAGCTGTGCGTCGTCGCGGCTTCCGATGTCATCGCTCGTGGCCCGATCGGACAGCTCGAGTGCCGCGACCAGAAGATGGTCGCGCGTCGGGAAGTGGTAGAAGAGTGCGCGTTCGCTCACAGCGGCGTCAGCCGCCACCTGCGAGACGGTCAGCTGGCTGTGGCCGTGGCGCTGAATGAGGCGCAGCGCGGCGCCGGCGATCTCTACTCGGCGCGCAGCTGACTTCGCGTAAGGACCACGTGTTGATGGAGTGGACATATGAAGCACTTTACCCCAATGTTGCAGTTAGATACAGTATTGGCGGCGAGCGACTCTGGCACCTCGGACAATTCAAGGCTAGCGTGATCACCAATTGGTGGGTCTTGCCTATTTTCGATGGATAGCCCGCCGTCGCCGACAAAGGAGTCTTCATGAGCACGCCCGACCAATCGCCCATCGTTCCGGCCGCTGAGACCGCCCGCGGAGTCGGTGAGCTGCTCGAAGGCTCTGAGACCGGGGCTCCGGCACTGCCCAAAGCGAAGGCCCGGTGGATCACCGCCCTTGTGGTCGGCGTGTTCGGCGCTTACATCGCGTTCGTCACCCCGATCGCGATCTCCTTGGCACTTCGCGTGGACAATCTCGCGCCCGACAACTCCGAGTACCTCGGCATCATCCTGAGTGTCGGCGCGCTCGCATCACTGCTCTTCGGGCCGCTGGCCGGACAGCTCAGCGACCGCACGAAGACGCGCATTGGTCGCCGCCGCCCCTGGATCATCGGCGGCATCGTCGTGGGCTTCATCGCGCTGGCGATCATGGGTCTCGCCCCGAACATCCTGGTGCTGGGTATCGGATGGGTGCTCGCCCAGCTGGGCTGGAGCCAGGTCCTCAACAACCTCACCACCCTGATGGCCGACAAGCTGCCGGAAAGCCAGCGCGGCAAGGTCTCCGGGCTGACCGGGGCGATGACAGGGCTCGCGCCCGTCTTCGGTGCCGTCATCGGCGGTATGGTCTCGGCCAACCCCGTCGCGTTGATGCTTGTCCCCGCGACCATCGGCGTCGTCCTGCTCATCCCGATCCTGATCGGCGCTCACGAGATCGACAGCCGCTCGCTGGCGGGTGAGGAGCCGATGACACTCCGCACCACCCTGGCCAATTTCGTCTTCAACCCGAAGCGCTACCCCGATTTCGGGTGGAACTGGCTCGGACGCGCGATCTTCTTCTTCGGCCTGACGCTCAGCACGACGTACACCGCATTCTTCTACGCCGACCGTCTCGGCATCGCGGTGGACGAAACTCCCGCAGTCGTCGCGACCGTGGGTGGAATCGGCATCCTCGGCGTCGTCGTGGGCGCACTCCTCAGTGGGTTCCTGTCTGACCGTCTTCGTCGACGCAAGCCCTTCATCCTGGTGGCGGGAATCCTCTTCGCGGCGGGAAGCGTCGTGATGATCTCTGCGGGAAGCGTTGCGATCCTCGTCGTCGGCACGCTCATCACGAACCTCGCGATCGGCGTCTTCGGTGCGGTCGATCAGGCCCTCATGCTGGACACCCTGCCGGCCAAGGAGACCGACGCCGCAAGATTCGTCAACATCTTCGCCTACGCCACGACCCTGCCTCAGGCGCTCGCGCCCGCCGCCGCATCCTTGCTGCTCCTCGTGGGCGCGACGGGCGACTCGAAGAACTACGTCATCCTTTACATCGCGGCGGCCGTGCTGACCATCGTCGGCGGCATCCTGATCCTGCGGATCAAGTCGGTGCGCTGACGTGGCATCCACCTACCGCGACACGACCCGGACGGTCGCAGAGCGAGTCGAAGATCTGCTTTCCCAGTTGTCCATCGAGGAGAAGGTGGGGCAGCTGACGCAGTACTTCTACTTCGGAGGCATGGGAGAACTCCCCGCGGACTTCGACATCACCTCGCTCCCCCCCGAGGCGCAGGAATTCGCTCGACAGCCGAAGCTTGTCGAGGCCGCCGTCGGGGCAGGAGCCGCGGGCTCGGCGCTGTTCGTCACCAAGCCCTCCGTCGCGAATCGCTTGCAGAAGCTGGCGGTGGAAGGCACCAGGCACGGGATCCCGCTGATCTTCGGTTTCGACGTCATCCATGGTTTCCGCACCGTCTTCCCCGTGCCCATCGCGCAGGCGGCGACGTGGGATCCGGCGACCATCACGGCAGCCCAGATCGTCGCAGCACGTGAAGCGCGGTCCGCGGGCATCCATTGGACCTTCGCGCCGATGGTCGACATCGCGCGCGACGCCCGCTGGGGACGAATCATCGAGGGTGCCGGTGAGGACCCTTTCCTCGGCTCGGCGGTGGCCGCAGCGCAGGTGCGGGGATTCCAGGGCGACCTCGGTCCGGAGAACGTGCTGGCCTCTCCGAAGCACTTCGCCGGCTATGGAGCCGCACGCGGAGGGCGCGATTACGACGACGCCGAGATCTCGGACTCCGAACTCCGCAACGTCTACTTTCCGCCATTTCAGGCCGCGATCGACGCGGGGGCCGCGACCGTCATGAGCGCATACATGGACCTGAACGGCGTACCTGCCAGCGGCAACTCCTGGCTGCTGACCGATGTATTGAGGGACGAGCTCGGCTTCGGCGGGTTCGTCGTCTCTGACGCCAACGCAGTCAGGTCGCTGGAGACGCAGCACTTCGCCTCTTCCCCCCTCGACGCCGGCGCACGGGCCGTCACTGCGGGGCTCGACATGGAGATGTGTATGTTCGACCCGGCGTTCCGTATGCTCCCGGATGCTGTCGCCCAAGGTCGGGTCGACGAGAACGTCATCGACACCGCGGTGCGGCGCGTGCTGACGGCGAAGTTCCGACTCGGCCTCTTCGAAAACCCCTATGTGGATGAGAGCAGCACTGCGACCGTCCTGAACGCGCCGGCGCATCGCCATCTCGCGAGAACTGTCGCCGAGCGCTCTGCCGTGTTGCTGAAGAACGATGCCGCGCTCCCGCTTCGAGAAGAGGGGCTCCGATCGATCGCCGTGATCGGTCAACTCGCCGGCAGCAAGCGTGACGCCCTCGGGCCGTGGGTGTTCGACCACGACACGGCCGAGACGGTCACGATCGTCGAGGGCATCCGCATCCGCGCGGGCGACGACATCACGGTCGATCACGCGCTCGGAGCCGGCATCCCCGCCCGCATCTTCCCGTCGATGTTCGACCGCCAGGACCCGACCGTCGTCAACACCCCCGTGGATTATGACGACGACGCAGAGATCGCCCGCGCCGTCGCGCTCGCCGCGACGGCGGATGTCGCGGTCGTGGTCGTCGGCGAACGACAGAACCAGATCGGCGAGAACGCGTCGACGTCGACCCTCGAGCTGCCGGGACGTCAACTCGAACAGCTGCAGAAGATCGTCCAGACCGGCACCCCCGTCGTGCTCGTCGTCATGTCGGGTCGACCGCTCGATCTCCGCTGGGCCGACGAGCACGTGCCCGCGATCCTCCAGGCCTGGTATCCCGGATCCCGTGGTGGTGAGGCAGTGGCCGCCCTCCTTTTCGGCGACGTCTCGCCCGCCGGACGGCTTCCCTTCACCTGGCCTCGCCACGTCGGCCACGTGCCGATGATCTATTCCCACCTGCGCAGTTTCGCGCCCGATGCGCAGGGCGAACGGTACTGGGACGAGGCATCCACTCCTCTTTATTCGTTCGGGCACGGAATGAGCTACGGAACGTTCCGCTACGAGGCGCTGCGCGTCGACCGCGACCACATCGACGTCGGAGAAACGGTCGTCGTTTCGGTCGACGTCACCAACAGCTCCGACCGTGACGCCGACGACGTCGTGCAGCTCTACATCCACCAGCGCTACGGCACCTCGTCACGTCCCGTCCGCGAGCTGAAGGGGTTCGAACGGGTGCCGTTGACGGCAGGGGAGACCCGTACCGTCACCTTCGATCTCGGGCCCGCCGAGCTGCGCTACTGGAGCGCCGCGACGCGCGGCTGGATCCAGGACGCGACCACGATCGACATCTGGGTGGGCGGTGACTCCACGGCGGACCTCGCCACGACGATCACCGTGGCCGCCGACCGCGCGATACCGGAAGGTCAAGCATGACCACCACCCTGTTCACCGACGGCTGGACCTTCCGGAAAGCTCCAGCGGCAGTGCCCGCGCCCGTTCGGCTGCCGCACGACGCCATGATCGCCGAGACACGCTCACCGGACGCCGCGACCGGCAACCATGGTGGCTTCTTCCCCGGCGGGCGCTATGTCTACGCCAAGGAGTGGCTGGTTCCCGACGACGCCGGGCATCGTACCCACAGCCTGCTCTTCGAGGGTGTCTACGGCATCACGAGCGTGACACTCGACGGCCTCGAGGTCGGAACCTCCGACAGTGGATACCGCGAGTTCGCCGTCACTCTCGGCGACATCGTCCCCGGCGATCGGGTCACGATCGAAGTGCATGTCGACAACACCGACGTGCCGAACAGCCGCTGGTACACCGGCTCCGGCATCTACCGTCCGGTGTGGCTCGAATCCGTCGGCGCGACCCGGATCGCCCGCGATGGCGTGCACGTGGTCACGCGATCGATCGCACCATCGGGTGCTGCGGTCGACGTCACCGTGCACATTGACGGAGAGGTTCCGGCCGGTGCGGCCGCGGCGGTCACCATCTCCCGTGACGGTGTCGTCGTCGCGCACGAACAGACCTCCGTGCCCGCGGGAGGGAAGATCACCTTCCCCGTGACGATCCGGAACACGCAGCTCTGGTCGGCGGATCATCCCGACCTCTACGACGTCCGGGTCGACCTGTCGGTCGACGGCGACCCGGTCGATGAGAGGCGAATCCGTACCGGGCTGCGGACGGTGCAGGTTGACGCGCGCCACGGGCTGCGTGTCAATGGAGAGACCGTGCTGCTGCGGGGGGCGTGCGTGCACCACGACAACGGCATCCTCGGTGCGGCCACGTTCGCGGCCTCGGAGCGCCGTCGCGCGCGACTGCTCAAGGAGACCGGATACAACGCTGTGCGCAGCGCGCACAACCCGTTGTCGCGGTCATTCCTTGATGCCTGCGACGAGCTCGGCCTCTACGTGATGGATGAACTGACGGACGTCTGGCTGAAGCACAAGACCTCTCACGACGGCGCCGACCGGTTCGCGCAGACGTGGCGGGCGGATGCCGCGGCCTTGATTGCGAAGGACCGCAACCGCGCGTCGGTGATCATGTATTCGATCGGCAACGAGATCGCGGAGACGGCGACGGATACCGGAGTGACCGCCGCGCGCAACATCGACGCCTTCTTCTCACAGGAGGACCCCGCTCGGCCGACGACGCTCGCGGTCAACCTGCTCCTCAACATGATGGCCAGCCGGGGTTCCTCTCCTTTCGAGAGCGAGAACTACGCCGGGGACGCCGGAGGAGAGAAGAAGAAGAGCAAGAAGAGGCCGAAGAAGGACGCGACCAGCACCGCCGCCAACCTCGTGACGGCGAAGCTCGGACGCATCATGGAACTGGCGTCACGCCTGCCCGCAGCAGACAAGGCGAGCCGCGACTCGTTCGCCGTCGTCGACGTCGCGGGGTACAACTACGCGTTCGGGCGATACAAGGCCGACCGCAAGCGCTACCCCGAGCGCGTGATCGTGGGCAGCGAATCGATGCCCGGCGACCTGCCCGCCATCTGGAAGCGCGTCACCTCGGTACCCGGCGTCATCGGCGATTTCATGTGGACGGGATGGGACTACCTCGGCGAAGCGGGCATCGGTGCGTGGAGCTACGGCGACGACCCCGGCAGCATCAACAAGCCGTACCCCGCGCTCGTGGCCGGGCCGGGGGCATTCGACATCACGGGACTCCCCGGGGTGCCGGCGCTGCTCGCTCAGGCCGTGTGGGGAACTTCGAACACACCCGGAATCGCCGTCCGGCCCATGGATCGTCAGGGTCAGCGAGCCAACAGATCTCCGTGGCGCACGTCGGATGCGGTCAGCAGCTGGTCGTGGCGGGGCTTCACCGGTGCGGCCGACATCGAGGTCTACTCGGCGGCCGACGAGGTCGAACTGCTCCTGAACGGCCGGTCCATCGGCCGGAAGAAGGCCGGATCGCGTGTGGACTTCTTGACAAGGTTCCGAACGACCTACGAGCCCGGTGAGCTGGTCGCCGTCGGCTACGTCCGGGGTGTCGAGTCGGGTCGCAGCTCGCTGCGCAGCTCGCTCACCCCTTCTCTGACACTCCGGCCCGAGACCACGACGATGGCCGGGCCCGACGACCTCGCCTACGTCTGGATCGAACTCGCGGACGAGGCCGGCGTGGTCGACATCAGCGCCGCCGACGAGGTCACCGTGTCGATCGCCGGCCCGGCAACCCTCGCGGGGCTCGGTAACGCCGCGACATCGACGGAGGAGTCCTTCGCAGACGACCAGCACACCACCTCCGGCGGCCGCGCCCTCGCGATCATCCGAGGTGGGATCGCGTCCGGTGACGTCACCGTCACCGTCCGATCCGCCCACCACGGCACCGCGACGCTCCGGCTGAAGAGCGAACCGGAGGATCCCGTCCACACGCCGACGCCTGTCGATCCGTCGCGCCAGACCGAACCCGCCGACCTCGAGGAGACCATCTCGTGACCGATACAACGCCTCTTCTCTCCGCCCGCAGCACGATCGGCGCGTGGCTCGCGCACCCGGTCGGATCGCAGATCGTCGCGGGAATCGCCGGCCAGGCGGGAATCGACGATTCCGCCCTGGGACTCATGCGGAACATTCCCCTCGAACGGCTCCTCTCCGCCGGGGGCGAACCACCCGCGGGTCTCGTCGAATCCCTTGAGAGCAAGGTCAACGGTGGCGAGGTTCCCGAACCGGACGCCGTCACCGGTCTGGGCTGGACCGAAGTCATCACACCCGGTCGCTTCACCGGCAAGACGGTGATCGTCACGGGCGCAGCATCCGGAATCGGACGGGCGGTCGCCTCACGTGTCGCGCGTGAGGGAGGCCGCGTGATCGCCGTCGATCTCTTCCAGGATCGCCTCGACGCGTTCGCCTCATCGCTCCCCGACGCCGACATCACCGCAGTCGCCGCAGACATCACGAACTCCGGAGACATCGCCCGGATCATCGATTCCGCACACGGACGCGCGGACGCGCTGGCCAACGTCGCGGGCATCATCGACGACTTCTCACCCATCCACGAGGTGAGTGACATCGTGCTCGAGCGGGTCTTCAACGTGAACGTCTTCGGCGTCATCCGCCTCACGCGAGCCGTCATCCCCCTGATGATCGAAGCGCGACGCGGCTCGATCGTGAACATCGCCTCCGAAGCGGCGCTCCGAGGGTCATCCGCCGGCCTCGCGTACACCGCGTCCAAGACCGCGGTCCTCGGCATCACCCGCAGCACCGCCTACATGTACGAGAAGTTCGGCATCCGGGTCAATTCGGTCGCTCCCGGCGGCACGCTCACCGGAATGCGCCCCGGCGCCACCAGCCAGTTCGGCCAAGCCCGGCTCAACGAGCACATCGCCGATGCCCCGCTCGCTCTTCCCGAGGCGCTTGCCGCGTCGATCACCTTCCTTCTCAGCGACGACGGGGTGAACGTCAGCGGAGCACTGTTGGCCTCCGACGGCGGCGAGTCGGTCTTCTGACCATTTCGAAAGAGAACACCATGACCGCACGCACCATCCGACCGGGTCAGACCTGGCTCGACACGAACGGCAACCGCATTCAGGCACACGGAGGCTCGATCTTCCACCAGGACGGCGTCTTCACCTGGTACGGCGAGAACAAGGAACACACGACTCCGGGCAGCGGCAACTGGCACTGGGGAGTGCGCGCCTACACCTCGTCCGATCTCGTGAACTGGGAAGACCGCGGCCTCATCATCCCGCCCGTGCTCGACGATCCCGACTCACCGCTGCACCCGGCGCAGAGCATGGATCGACCCCACATCATCTACAACGAGCTCACGGGCAAATACGTGTGCTGGCTGAAGATCATGAACAAGGACGACACGCAGGCCTCCACCGTGCTCACCGCCGACACCCTCCTCGGGCCCTACGACATCGTGCGAACCGGCCTGCGACCGCTGGGAATGGATGCGGGAGACTTCGACCTCGTCGTGGACCCCGCCACGAAGAAGGCGTACTACTACTTCGAAAAAGTGCACACCGACACGATCTGCGCCAACCTCACCGACGACTACACGGATGTCACCGGAGAGCACAGCGTGCATTTCCCGCACCCGGGGCCGCCGTTCAACCGCGAGGCCCCCGCGTACTTCACCCGCGATGGACGGCACTACCTCGTCACGTCGAGCACCACCGGCTACTTCCCGAACCCCTCCGAGTTCGCGAGCGCCACAGATTTCCACGGCCCCTGGACGGTCCTCGGCGACGCCCATTCTGGCGACCCATCGCGCACTTCCTTCCATTCGCAGATCAGCTCGGTGTTCCAGCATCCGACGAAGAAGGATCTCTACATCGCGCTCGCGGATCGGTGGCTTCCTCAGCTGCCGGATGACATCTCGAATGTGTTCGACGCGGTCGCCGCCCGGATTCAGGGCCGGCCGATGCCGGAAGTCAGCGGAGGTGCCGACCTTGCCGAAATGATGGCGTTGGCGAACGGCGAGAACACCGCGATCGCCGACTACGTCTGGCTGCCGATCCGGTTCGACGGGGACCGCCCCTTCATCGACTGGATCGACGAATGGAGTCCCGAGGACTTCGAGTCGCTGCGGGAAGGCTGAGCGGACCATGTCACTGATCGGCAAACTCATCGTGAGACGGTTCATCCAACCTGCGCATGACATGCGTGCATCGCAGTTCGCAGAACTGGCGCCATCACCAGCGGAGGTCGTCTTCATCGGCGACAGCATCACCGCGGGTGGTCTGTGGCATGAGTGGTTCCCCGAGGTCTCGGTCGCCAACCGCGGCATCGACGGCGACACCACGGAAGGTGTGCTCGCGCGACTGTCCAGCGCGGTCGCGGGCGCACCCGCTCGCGTGTTCATCCTCATCGGCACGAATGATCTGAGCTGGAAGGTGAGCCCCGACGTCATCGTCGGTCGCGTCACGCAGATCCTCGACGGGATCCGGGGTGCGTCTCCTGCTGCCGAAATCTTCTTGCAGAGTGTCATGCCGCGTAACGCCAAGTTCCACGACCGGATCACCGACCTCAACCGGCGATACCGCCACCTGGCTCAAGAACAGCACGTGACCTATCTCGACTTGTGGCCGGCGCTCGCCGACTCCGACGGCGCGCTGACTTCGCACTTCACGCTCGATGGCCTCCACCTCAACGGCGCGGGCTACCGCGCGTGGTCGGCTGTGCTTCGGCCGCTGGTCTCATGAGAGCGATCCGCCTGCGCACCGAATACCTGAACGCACCTCTCGGACTCGGTACTCGCACGCCGCGCTTCTCGTGGAACTGCGAAGGAGGGTTGGTGCAGAGCGCCTACCGCGTGGTCGCCGAGCGTGATGGTGAGACCGTGTGGGACAGCGGGAAAGTGCTGTCCTCGCGCATGCTTCACCTTGAGTACGCGGGCTCGCCGCTGCAGAGTCGCGACCTCGTGGAGTGGAGCCTCACGCTGTGGGATGAAACTGACACCCCGGGGCCGCCGAGCAGTTCGCGATTCGAGCTCGGCCTGCTCGAGCCCGGTGACTGGATCGCGCAATGGATCACCGGGGACTACGCACCCCGGAGGAACCACCGCTACCCCGCGGATTGCTTCCGCAAGCGGTTCCGCGTCCGAGGCCAGGTGACGAGGGCCCGGCTGTACGTGACCGCCTGCGGCGTCTACGACGCGCACCTCAACGGCAGCCGCGTGGGCGACGTCGAGCTCGCACCCGGCAGCACCGACTACCGGCACCGCCTGCAGTACCAGACCTACGACGTCACCGACCTGATCACTGCAGACAACACGCTCGACCTGCGGCTCGCCGACGGGTGGTACCGAGGATCGATCGGATGCTTCGGGCCGACCAATGTCTTCGGCCGTCGCACCACGCTCTCCGCGCAACTCGAGATCACGCACGCCGACGGCACCCGAGAGACGGTCTCCAGCGATGAGTCCTTCTCCTGGAGCAACGACGGTCCCTTGCGCTTCGCCGACCTCAAAGACGGCGAGATCTTCGACGCCCGCCTCGCTCCCACATACGACGGGCGCGCTCGTCTCGCCACCGCCGGCCCCACACCCACAGCGGCCGATAACGTCGTTCCTCGGAAGCAGGAGGAGTTCACCCCCCGTCTGCTCACCACCCCGAGCGGCGCGCGTGTCCTGGACTTCGGCCAGAACATCGCCGGCTTCGTCGGGTTCACCGTGACCGCTCACGCGGGTCAACGGATCCACCTCCGCATGGGCGAGATCCTCGACGAGCGCGGTGAATTCACCCAGTCCAACTTTCAGGTGCAGAAGCCCGTCAGAGAATTCGGGCGCGTGAGCGAAGTGCTGCTGATGACGCAGAAGCCCGGCCTGCTCCGTGGGGAACTGCAGCCGACCCCGAAGCAGGAGGTCGAGGTGGTCTGCGTGGAAGGCGAGACCACCTACCAGACCGCGTTCGCCGTCTTCGGCTTCCGGTACGCGCTGATCGAGACTGACATCGACGTCGACCCCGCGGATTTCCGAGCGATCGCCGTGTACTCCGACATGGAGCAGGTCGGCGACTTCGAGTGCTCGAACCTCGACCTCAATCGTTTCCTCGAGAACACGCGGTGGAGCATGAAGGGCAACTTCCTCGACGTTCCCACCGACTGCCCCACGCGCGAGCGACTCGGGTGGACCGGCGACGCGCAGGTCTTCTTCGACACGGCCGCGTACCTGATGGACGTCGCGAGTTTCTACCGAAAATGGCTCCGCGACCTTCGAGACGCCCAGGCGAAGTCCGGCAAAGTGTCGGCGGTCGTGCCCTACAACGGCATCGCCATGATGTACGACGCCACGGGCGGCTCGGTGGGGTGGGCGGACGCCATGGTGCTCGTGCCGTACCGGTTCTGGAAACGCTACGGCGATGAGGACATCATCCGGGAGTTCTATCCGATGATGCGCGCATACGCGCGATTCATGATCGACCGCACCGGCCACAAGAACCGTGCCGCCGCAGCATCCAACCCCTTCGATGAGTACGTCTACGAGAAGGGCTTCCACCTCGGGGAGTGGCTCGAGCCCGAAGACATCCGTGACGAGGTGTCTGCACGGTCGCGCCCGTCCCGAGCGGAAGAGGCCACCGCGTACCTGCATTACACGATGGCGCATCTCGCCGAGATCGCTACCACCCTCGACGAGAGCGAGGATGCTGCGCTCTACCGCGAGTACGCGGACGGGGCGAAGCGGGCCTACAACCACCTCTTCGTCAGCGGCGGTGCGATCGACAGTGATCGCCAGGCGAAACTCGTGCGACCGCTGGCTCTCGGGCTCGTCGACGGCGCCACCGCGGAACGTCTCGAAGAACGGCTGGTGGATGCGGTGCAAGCCCGCGGGTACCGCATCGGCACGGGGTTCCTGTCCACCCCGTTCGTCCTGCCGGCCCTGACGGACGCGGGCCGCGCCGACGTCGCGTACCGAATGATCGAGAACACCGATGCACCCAGCTGGCTCGCGGAGGTGAAGGCCGGTGCGACCACGGTCTGGGAGGACTGGGAAGGCAAGGAGAGCCACAATCACTACTCACCCGGAGCGGTCTGCCAATGGCTCTTCGACACCGTCGCAGGCATCCGCGTCGACGGTGAGAATCAGTTCCTCATCGCACCGGTGCCGGGAGGAACGCTGACGTCGGCGCGGGCGACGTTCGCAAGTCCCTATGGGGAAGTCAGCAGCGCCTGGAAGCGAACGGGTACAGAAGTTCACTACACGGTGACAGTGCCCGCGAACACGGTCGCCGAGGTCCGTCTCCCCCAGGGCGAGCAGCACCGCGTCGGCCCCGGCCGACACGAATTCACCCGCCTGACACCCAGCTAGAAATTGCGCCCGACCGGCTCGCACGTCGGACCCGCGGCCAGTGGACACTCTCGCTGTGGGGGTTAGTAGCTGGTGTGGAGGGTGATGTTGTTGATGTTCCACCAGTGTGTGGTGGTGCTGGTTTGGGTGATGCGGATGTAGCGGGTGGTGGTGGGGGGGATGGTGATGGGGCGTTTGTA
>NZ_JBHZIE010000012.1:0-23331 GCF_042747925.1 Microbacterium songi | reverse complement strand
ACTGTTCCCAGATTGGGGACGCGACTGGCCCTTGTGGGAATCGTTCACCGACCAGTACACACTCACTGCCGACGAGCTACACCTCAGTCCGCAGCTCGCGTCGGATCTGCACGACTGGAATTCGGAGCGGCAGAACCGTCAGGAGACTGACCCCTCGCCGCTGGGATGGATCGAGCGGGGCCGCGAGCTGTACGGCCGACTCCAGGAAGAACTCGCAGACGTCGCTGAAGTACGCCCTGACTTCGATTCGCAGTAGCCGATCCCCCGATGCCATCGCGCCGGCGGCCGAGCTCACCACGGACTAGATCTGGGGACGTCCTAAGTGACATCCGCTCAGAACGCGGTGAGGCCGCCCCGCTGGGCGCCCGTCTCCGACACCTTCGACACTGCCTCTTCCACGATCGTCAGGTAGTAGTGGAGCTGGCCGAGCGAGACCCACTGCGTCGTCTCGGTGGCACGGATGTCGGCGACAATTTCGGCGACGCTCCGATCGGGGAACATTTTCGTGAAGATGTCCGTCATCGATTCGCGGAACACCGAGCTGACCAGCGACGTGTCGAGCTTTTCGACCTTGAGCGCGTCATCGATCGCCCGTGCGGCCGCTTTGTTGGCCACAATCCCCTCCGGCACGAGCCTCCTCGCGTGGCCCTCGAGCAGCGCCCTGCGCTTTAGCCCGACGAGGCCCTTGAGCGGACTGTCGATCTCGACCTCCAGCTGCGGCACGACTTCCACGGGCTCGACTGCGCGCAATTGAGAGACGAGCGTAGCCGTGCGGATGTCGGTGAACCTGTCGAATTCGCCCTTCCGAAGCTGCTCGTTAAGGGTCGCGCTCATCCGGATCGAGTCGATGTTCACGATTTTTTCGAAGAAGCGGTCACGAGCGACCTTGCGGTCGAGCTCGATGAGTCGCTGTTTCTGCGTTCCCCACGACACCTCGAGATCGGCGATGCGCCGGAGGCACTCAGCCACGAGCAAGCGAAAACCGTCCGCGCCAGGGAAGGCCGACGGTACAAGCCACACCGTGTCGCCGTCGACCAGCTTGGCGGGTGACGTGTCGACGTTCCAATCGAAGAGCCCGGTGGTCGTCTGCCAGGCCCGCGGGAAGGCGCTGGCGTAGACATCCGCCGCTCGATCCACGAGTGCTCCGTTCGCCAGGATGTTTCGCAGCGCCGTGACCGTCGGCGCGAAGCCGTCGTAGTCCGCCTGCATCGAGGTGAGGTAGTCGGTCAGTCCGATCTTCGCGGCCGCCTTGAAGTTCTTCACCTCGTCGATCGGAGCGGGGTCGTTGAAGAGTTCGGCGAACACGTATTCGAAGAGGTAGCAGTTGCGCGTGACCAGATCCCATGAGCCCGCGACGGCGGGATAGAAGTTGATGGCGGTCTTATAGAACAGCGACCAGCGTGCGATCTCCGTGTCATCGTTGCGGTACATCTTCTGGTAAAAGCGGTGCGGCGCCTCGCCCGTCATCATGCTCACGGTGTCGGACCGCGACCACCACATGCCGTACGTGTTGGGCTGCCCGAACTTCTGCAACACATTGCCCGGGCTCGGCGTGTCGGTGAGTCCCGGGGCGTACACGCCCGTTGTCGCGACGGCGAGGTAGCGTTCGCCGGTTGCTGCGATCACTGTCTCGCCGCCGTCACAGCTTCCGTCGAACACCGCGAGATCCACGCTCTTGTCGCCCATGAGCGAGAACGCAGGTGCGATGTCGGTGAGGCGGAGCCCGCCGCTCTCAAACTCGATGTAGTGGAAGAACGCCGACGCAGTGGTGTGATCGCCCGTTGAGCTCCGGCCGGCCGCGCCGTGTCCGGCGAGGTAGACGAAAACGCGGTCGGCTGGCCGCACTACTCGGGCAAGACGGTTGATCAGCTCGATGCCCACCGATGCGGTGTTCGTATCTAGGATCGCGTAGCCGCGTGTCGCGAGCACTTGCTCGGTCTGTGCGACAGCTCCACCCCACTGCGGATGGTGGAGGAAAACACCCCACGCGTGCGCGTGTCCAGACAGCCAGTCGTTGTCGGCAGTGTTGAGACTCCAGCCCCCGAAGCGGGTGCCGTTGGGGGCAAGCATAAGCGCGTCACCGGCCGCTCCAGCGAGGCGCAGTATGCCTATGCCCCATGGGCTCGTCACGACGAGCTCGTCACGACCGTCGCCATCAACATCCATCGCCGGCCCGAAGCGGTTGTCTCGCGTGTTGAGGTTCCAGCCGCCGAGTCGCGAGCCGTTCGCCTGCGCGAGCAGCGAGGTC
This sequence comes from Microbacterium songi, assembly GCF_042747925.1. Lineage (NCBI taxonomy): Bacteria > Bacillati > Actinomycetota > Actinomycetes > Micrococcales > Microbacteriaceae > Microbacterium > Microbacterium songi. The sequence continues at coordinate 21,083 of NZ_JBHZIE010000012.1, read as the reverse complement.
AGCGCGCCATCACGGAGAGCGAGAACGCCGATTCCCCAGTCACTGGTGACGATGAGCTCGTGCTTGCCGTCTCCGTCGACGTCGCCGTCCCCAACGAACGCATTGTGCGCTGCGTCGACCGTCCATGCTCCGGCGGATGCGCCATCGGCCACAAAGGCTTTCTGCGCGAGGGTCGCGCCGGACAGCCCGAGAACGACCAGGCCCGGCGGACCCGAGATGACGAGTTCCGCCTGCCCGTCGCCGTCGAGGTCGGCGACCGCCTCGACCCGGTCCGTGGCCGTGTTGAGCGTCCAGGACCCGAAAACCGTGCCGTTTGGCGCCATGACGATCGACACGAACGAGGTTCCGTCGAAGCGAAGGATGCCGAGTCCCCACGGGCTCGTGATGACGAGCTCCGCGCGTCCGTCGCCGTTGAGGTCCCCGACAGCGGGGATCCAGTTGTCGCCAGTGTTGAGCAGCCACTCCCCCAGGCGCGTGCCATTCGGAGCGAGCGTCAAAGAAGTCAGGGCGCCGCCGCGAAGCCCGAGCAGGCCGATGCCCCAGGGGCTCGTGACGACCACCTCGGCACGGCCGTCGCCATCCGCGTCCGCGGCGTGAAGGAACCGGTTGTGGGAGGTGTCGACGATCCAGCCGCCGAGCCGCGTCCCGTTCTGCGCCATCGCCCTGGTGGTCGTCGCGCCACCGGCGAACGCCGCGACGCCGATACCCCACGGGCTCGACATGAGCGCTTCATGCCGTCCGTCGGCGTCGAAGTCGCCGACGAGCTGCACTCGGTTCACAGACGTGTCGAGCAGCCATTCGCCGATGCGGCTGCCGTTCTGGCTCATGGAAGTCGCGGCGAGGCCGCCGCCGTCCCAGCCGACCACACCCAACCCCCAAGGGCTCGTCACCATGAGATCGGAACGTCCATCTCCGGACATATCGATGCGCGTCATTGCTTCCCCTTCTTTCGGCAGCGTCAGGCCGGCGCTAACGCTCAGGAGGGGAGTGCCGATCTCGTTGATACAACCACGGACAGATCAAGACGCTAGCTAGCGACGGTCTGATCGGTGAGGCTGTTCGAATCGCGAGACACGAAGACTGCACCGACGATAGGCTCCACAACCGCCGATGCGCAGACCGATGGTCTTGAGAAGAACGCAGTGTGAGCCCGTTGAGACGTCAGATGTTAGTGGGTTTGGTTGGGGTACTCGCCTCGCTGCTGCGCTGGAACGTGTCCCGGACTGCGGTCGGTAGGTCGAAACCATCGCCACGCGAGCCAGAATGAAGCTGCGCTCACGGCGAAGTAGATCAGGCTCGAGAGACCGACTCCCACGATGAGGCTCAGCACCCCGATTCCGAGGAACACGAGCGCAGCGAAAACCACGCACCACTTCGCGATTCGCCTAGCCGCGGTCAGAGCTTCTCACAAACACACGTCTAAATGGAGAGCACGCGTTCCCGGCAAGCCGATCGTCTTTCGGACGTGGACGCCCTCGGCATCCAAATGACGACTCGATTGATGGTTGCATGGTCGAGTGACCTGGATATGGACCTTACTTCTGGCTCTGCTGGGACAGGCCCTGTGCATCGCTTCGATCGTCGCTTATTGCCGTGCGCACCCGAACGCGAAGTATCCTGCGTGGCTGTCACCTGTTGGACAGACCGAGCGAGGCCGGCAACTTTACGGCGCGGGGACGTTCCTGACCACAGCTGGCGCGCTGATGACTGCTTATATTTCGGGCAGTGGCTTGGGTGGTGCGTTCATCGTCGTTTCTTGCTGGATTCCCGTGATCGTCATGATCATCGGAAGCAACATCGCTGCCGCCCGACGTCGTGCGCGGCAGCCTGAAACGTAGAGCTACCTGAGCCGTCCACGGATCTTTTGGGGCGCTTAAAAAAGCCCGATGGCGAGCAACAACAGCCCAGCCGTCAGGAGTGCCGGAACCGTCTCGTCCGCGCCGTCGTCCACGTGCTGAATCTACCGCTCCTACATGCTCCGTTGTTTTGTATGAACGGCCTACACCTCACCCCAGAGGGGCCTTCAAACCACGCACGCGCGATCTTGCTCGCCGTGTCAGATGGGGGTCCTCTGTCAGGCAAGAAACCAGATGGAGATCTCTATCGGGTACGAAACGAGAGTGTCTTGCCATCCGCCACGTTGATGGGTCGACGCCAGGGCGTAGTTGGCGGCCCTCAAACGCCGCTACCTCCTCCTTTGCACCGTGTGGATCTTGCATGTCCTGCGCCGGCGCATGAGGCGGGCTTCACTGATGGCGTAGGTACGGCATGGTGCAGCGCGCTGCGGTGGCCGGATCGCGGGAAGTTCGAACCGCCGGAACAGTCGGGAGGGTGCTGGCTCTCACTCGCAGGCGAGGCCGTCGCCTTCGCCGTCGCCGTTGTTGCCTGTGCCGTTGGCGAACCAGTCGTAGATCGCGGCCTCTGAGGGGTTGTCCCGTGAGAAGGGGCCGGTGGGGTTTCCGTGGGCGTTGTTCTTGAGCTTCGTGCACGACGTGTACTGCCGCCACCACTCCTCGGCCACCGGCGCCGGGACCGGCACTTCTGCGGCCTGTTGTTCTGCTGCGATCCTCGCCTGCTCTGCTGCGTCAGCCGCGGCCTTGCAAGCGACGGTCGTAACGGCCCCCGCGGCGTCGGATGTCGCGATCTGCGCGGCGTGGTAGTCCGCCTCGCGGGGGTGGGAGGGGTAACCATCCGTCGAGTCATACCGGGCGATGCCAAGACCGGCCGCCAGTATCGACAACCCGACATCCACACCCTGTTCGGTGTCGACGTAGCGGAGCATCCTGCCGTGCCGGTCCTCGTCGTACTGCCCGTCGGGAAAAGTCAGGATGATGGGATCGCCCTCGCTCAGCAGAGAGGCGACGAAAACCGACGCTTCCGCGTACCCGCATGCGCCGCGCTCAGGCGCATCGACTCCAATGATTCGCACGGTGCCCTCGCTGGTCTCGATCGTGTCGCCGTCGACCACGGACGCGAATCTCACCTGCGCGGCCGCAACAGGCGTGGACGACGTCGCGGAACCGGCCGGGGATTCAGGTGCGCACCCCACCAGCAAACCCACCACGATCAAGACCACCGCACTTCGCACCCCACGCATGAGGCTGAGCCTAGGACGTGGCAGCTCCAACCTTTCGCACCACGAATATCTGTGCCACCCTTAGACATGTAAGGCTGTGGCTTGGTTACGCAACACTAGGGAGGTGAAAGTCGACGTGCGAACCCTCACCGGCTCCAAGATCCGAACCCGTGATGCCACTCTGCCGATCGGAACCGGACTACGGATCGTGCCGCAGTTCCGTGCCACCGCCACCGGACAACTCGACGTTCCCTTCGACACGAGCATCGAAGTGCACTACTCCCCTGCTGACGGCCGCTACGTGATCGCCGAAGCGACCTTCCGCGCCCGACCCGGCGAAGAAGTCAACGCTGTCCGGTTGCGGCTCGCTCGCACCGCGGACGTGCTGAAAGCGTCCGCCCCCGAGTGCATCACCTTCGACGCGCTCGACGATGGCCACTGGGTCAAAGCCAGCGAGTTCGCCCTCTCCGCAGACCGGATCCTCCCACCGTTCATCGTCGCGCAGCTGCGTCAGCGGAAGAACACCGAAGCCCGCATGGACGCCGTCGAGATCGTCTACGGCGTCGCTGCCCTCTCCGGCCTACCCCCCACCCAAGCTGTGCAGAACGAGATGGGCATCCCCCACCGCACCGCCGCGGACTGGATCAGCAAAGCCCGCGACGCCGGACGCCTCGAAGGCATGGCCTACGTCGCCGGTCGACGGGTCGATGGGTAGGGTGACGGGCTGATGGTCACCGCAATCCGCGACCGCGTCTCCGTCGACCACGTAACCGCGGCCGAGATCCTCGGTATCAGCCCCTCGCGGCTGCGCCAGCACGTGCGATTAGGTGACGTCGTTCCGCACTTCTCCGGCTCCAAGCCGCTGTATCTGATCTCCGAGTTGCAGCGGTTCGTGGAGGCGCTGCCGACTCATCCTGAGCACCTGCCGACTCTCTAACTCGTCCGCAGGAACGATTCGAGTGTGGCGACTCCATCCTGCGATTCCTGCTCGAGCTGGTGCGTGTACCGGCGGGAGATGTCCTCGGACCCGTGTCCGGAGATCCGTGAGTACACGACCCACGGGATGCCAGCATGCTCAGCCATCGTCGTATAGGTGTGCCGCAGCCAGTGCACGGTCGCGGGTCGGTCGATGCCGGCGCCCTCGAGAGCGGCGCGGAACGCGATGTTGCTGTCGGTGTTGGACAGCGGCTTGCCGTCGGCGCGGTGCCAGACGAGATCGTGCGGATTCGCGCCGTCCGCAGCATCCAGGTGTGCGCGCAGCAGGCTGACCACCTCGGGCGTGAGCGGCGCGTGCCGTGGCTGCGAGGACTTCGGTCGCACCGCGACCCACCGGCCCTCCAGTTCGCGAGCTTCGAGGTTGGGGGCGATGTCAAGGACACGCTGTGGACACGTCCCGGCGCGCACGTGCCCGCAGGTACCGCCGCAGCCGTGCCGAGAGGTGACTTCGGCCAGGCTCCAAGAGATGTGCGCGATGCCCCTCTCCAGATCCAAGTCCGAGGTGCGCAACGCCCGGATCTCGCCATCGCGCGCGCCGGAGAGCAGGGCGAGCGTCCATCGGGGGTCGCCGGCGGAGAGCAGCGCTTCGGCTTCGGCGCGGGTGAGCGAGTCCCTGTGGCTGGGGGCCTGCTTGGGCATGTCGACCGATTCGGCGACGTTGCGCGAGATGAGTCCTTCGTCCACGGCGTAGCTGAGGAGCGCGGACAACGTACGGTGAGCGCCGGCGACGGTCGCTGGTCCGACCTTGCGGGCGAAAACCGCACTGTGCAGACGCCGGACGTCGGATGGCTTCAGGTCGGCGACGATGCGGTTGCCGAGGAGAGGGACGATGTTTGTGGCGATGTGGGAGCGGTAGCCCTGCATGGTCTTGGGCTTCAAACGGTCCCCCGCATCGGCGAGCCAGAGGTCCGCGAGCTCGGACACCCGGGTGTGATGGTCCAGCGGTCCGCCGTGCTCGGCGATCTCCTGCATGAGTCGGCGAAGCTTCTTCGCGCAGTCTTCGCGCGTCTTGGCGTGCACGTACTGCTGCCGTCGGCGCCCGTCGGGCGTGTAGCCGTTGTCGACGACGCCGCGCCACAGTCCGCGCGCTTTCAGTTCGTAAAGCGCGCCCTGGCCATGGTCCCGCCTCTTGGGCATGCCCGCAGACTACTCGTAGTGCACACATGTGTCTGTGTGCATGTTGGAGATGTAGCTGATGTGAGGCGGCGCGTCGCGCTTACCGGCCGCGCCGGCGGGAGATTCGCCACGCTATGGCTGTGATCCTGCCCATCGAGCGTGCCCGCAGAACTCTTCTAGTGCACACATGCGTGCACACATAGGGGTACATTTCGTTGTCTTGAGGGGGTCACAGGGCCTGCACCCGTTAACACAGAAAACCCGCGGAATTCCGCGGGTTTTCTGCTGTTACTGTCTCAACACAGTGTGCGCCCGAAGAGACTCGAACTCCCAACCTTCTGATCCGTAGTCAGATGCTCTATCCATTGAGCTACGGGCGCAAAACCCACGCGCGAAACGGCGCGCGGGCCAGCGACCAGAATAGCCCATCCCGCGCGTGGTCGCGAAATCGGCGGGAACCCCGTCACGCCTGCTTCCCCGCGTCAGTGCTTCTTCTTGGGCACCCTGCCGGTGCTCCGCTGGTGTGCCGCCAGACGCTGCAGGTCAACCAGCCGCAGCGCCTGCATGCGGGCGGTGCGCATCCGGGCGTAGTCCGGATCCGAGTCCGCGGTCATCCCCTCCACGCGGAGGCGACGCTGCAGATTCTGCTCCACGTCGCCCCACGCGGCATCCCGCGCTTCTTCGACGATCGCTCCGACAGTCTCCGGGTCGTCCGCCATCTCGCGCAGCTTCGCGGCGACGCGCACATACTGCCGGTAACGCTTGCGGAGGTTCCGCATGTCGCGATCGCGATAGTCATGAGTGCCGTCCGAGTCGGTGAACTTGCCCCACGCCCGCTTGCGCTGCTTCTTCACCAGTGCCGCGGCGTGTTCCTGCTCCGACGCCAGCGACTGCAGTGTCTCGCGAGTGAAGTCCGCGACCTGCTCCCGATCGAACTGTCCACCCTGGGCGATGGTCTCCACCAGGATGTGGTTGCGCACGACGAGTCGTGCGGCGGAGGAGGCGATCGAGACTCCCTCGGCGACAGCATCCGAGGACTTACCCATTCGCACCCCGTTCCCTCACCTCGAGATTACCGTGCAGGCCGCTCGCCCGGAGTCCCCCGGAACGACGAAGGCCCGCCGTCTCCGGCGGGCATTCGAGAGCGATGCCAGGTTCAGGCGGCGACGGACTTGCGGTACTCGGCCGATCCGAAGCCGAGGATGAGGTATCCGATGAGGGAGAACAGCCAGAGCAGGACGACCGAGAACACCGCACCCTTGCCGAACGCGGCACCGAGTTTGATCGCGAGGATCACGCTGAACACGACGTTCACGATCGGGATGATCAGCAGCAGGAACAGCCACCCGTTCATACCGGCGATCTTCACCAGGAAGTACATGTTCACGAAGGGGATGATCGACAGCCAGCCGGGGACGCCGGCCTTCGTGAAGATCCTCCAATAGGCGATGACCAGCACGATGTAGACGATGAGGCCGACGATGAAATGACCGGGGCTGAGTTGATACATGTCCGCGCTGATCGGCGAGGGAGTCTGCAGAGAGTTCATGCCGCTCATGTTAGGGGCAAGAAACGTTTTCTGTGTGTTTCCTGAGTGTGTCGCGGCTGAATGCTCACACGGTGACGGATGCCACGACCGCCGCGATGCGACGCGCTCGCGTGTCTTCTGCCTTCGCGGAGGTGACGCTGGTCACGTGTGCTTTGGCCTTGCTCGGCGAGAGCGCGTCGAAAGCGGGCCGTGCGCCGGCGTCTGCGAGCGCCGCAGCGAGGTCATCGGGTATCTCCACCGTGCGCGGGGCCGTGTCGACCTCGATGTCGACGGTGATCGCGTCTCCGCCCGACAACCCCGTGGCCGCCCGCTTGTCGGACGAGAACGGGATCAGGAACCTCCCCGCCATCACGCCGACCGTGCTGCGGTACGCGAACCCGTTCACGACGACAGCGAGGGCCGGCCGCTTCCCTGCGCCCAATTCCTCGATCTGCTCCGGACTCACCTCGATGCCGGTGTTGTTGCCCATGGCCAGCAGCGTGGTCTCGAAGCGCATGGGCCGAGTCTGGCAGCGCAGGCGCACGAGCGGAAGAACCTCGCGGCCGACGCGGAACAACGTCGGCCGTCATTAGCGACCCGGAACCCCGCGCGCAACCCCACCCCGGACAGCGCTCCGTCCGCGTAGTGTGTGATCAGATGCAGACCGCGGCAAGGAGGCCGCGGGAGCACGACATTCGGATCCGGGCCGATCAGATCGAGGATCGATCCTGCCGCGGATCCGAGCGCGACCCCGGCCTGGCGGCCGGACATCCGGTGGGCCTCTGAGAGTACTCGGGGGCCTTCTGGCATTGCGCCGGGGCGCCCTCGGCGCCGGCCCCGCACGGTGGACCGTCCCATCCGTTCCCCCTGCGACTCCGAAGTACCCGTATCGCGGCACCGGCCGCGAGCACTCACGGAGGTCGCACATGCGTCAGTCACCCAATCGCCTCGTCGCCACGATCTTCGGCGCGGTCTACCTGCTCGTCGGCGCTCTCGGCTTCGCCGTCACCAGCGGCGTCAGCTTCATCGCCACCGAGGGCGGGCTGCTGCTCGGAATCTTCGAGGTCAATCCGCTGCACAACATCGCGCACCTGCTCATCGGCGCCGCCCTGCTGATCGCCGGCCTGTCGTCGGTCGTCGCCGCCAAGACCGTGAACTCGCTCATCGGAGCGGTCTACCTGCTGCTCGGCGTCGTCGGGTTCTTCCTCGTCGGCACCGACCTGAACGTGCTCGCCCTCAACACGCCCGACCACTTCCTGCACCTCGCCAGCGCCATCGTGCTGCTGGGCACGGGCCTGGCCGCCGACCGCGTCCTGCGCACATCCGAGGGCCGGACGGTCTGATGACCTTCGGCGCCCCGGTGCTCTCCGCGACGGTGACGGATGCCTCGGCATCCGTCACTCCGCGGAACACGGTCGTCGCGGCCCAGGACGCCCTCACGATGAATGGGGTCCGCTGGACCGCGTCGTGGCCGGCACTGGTCGCATGGGGCGCCGCACTCCTCCAGCTCGCACTCGGCGCCGGGCTCCTCACGGGGGTGGGATGGGGCGCATGGTCGGGGGTGACCGGCGCATCCCTCGTGAGTCTCGGCATCGGCGGGCTGGCCTGGGGGGCAGTGGCACTCACGCGAGGGCGAGTCATCGTTCCTCGCGTGGGTGTCGCCGCTGCTCTCGCAGGGATCGTCCTGAGCACCGCCGCTCTCGTGATCGATCCCGAGCGTACGAGCATCCTGGCCGTGGCCGCGGCATCCGCTCTTCTGATCGCGTGCGGCATCTCCTGCGCGGTCGCGGTCCGCAGCGGGCGCGTCCGCGCGGACCGCCACGTGGGAATTCTCGGTCTGCTCGTCGCCGCGACCGTCGTCGCCGCGGTGGTCACGCCCGCGCTCGGATCCACCGAGGCCGGCCGGAATGCACCCGATCACGGCGGGCACGACATCGTCTTCGTCGAGCACGGACACTGAGTCCCGACGGTCGATGAGGGATCAGGCGATCGCGACGATCCGCCAGTGCGCGGTGGACGTCCCGCCGGGCTCGATCACGATCAGCCCGGTGTCGTAGGGATAGGCATCAGCGTTGAACGCGTCGGGAGCGCACGTCATCGGCTCGACCGCCAGGCCGATGCGGTGGTTCGGATTCGACGGGCCGTCCGGCTGATCGGCCGTGTGCACCTGCACCCAGGGGCATGCCGCATCCCAGATGATCGCGACGCCTCGGCCCGCGGCATCCGTCACCCGTACCGTCGTGAGACCGTCGGCGTCGGGGAGGAGGCCCGTGTAGGCGTGGTCGATCTCGACGGCGCCCAGAGGACGCGCCCGGCGGAAGTCGAAGCGCTCGGGGTCGGAGTCGTCTACCCCACCGAGGCCGTCAGGAAGCAGCCGCTCCCCGGCCACGGCGAGGACGTCGGATGCCGGCAGCTCGAGGCTCCACGAATCCAGCGCCGACTCCCCCGCGCTCAGATACGGGTGCGCCGATGTCCCCCAGGGGACGGATTCGCGGCTGTCGTTCGTCGCGATGACGGTCTGCGTGAGGCCCTCGGAGTTCAGGGCGAACGTCGTGGTGACCGTCACCCGCCACGGGTAGCCGATCTGCGGCTCGATCACGGCGGCGAGCGTGACGTGCGACGCGCCCTTGTCGATCGCCTCGAACTCCAGCCACCCCGCCAGGCCGTGCAGCGCATGCGATCGCCGCGGCTCGGTGAGTGCGAGCTGACGTTCCACCCCGCCGAAGACGTACCGTCCGTCGATGATGCGGTTCGGCCAGGGGGCGAGCGTCGCGCCCCGGAAGTTCGGTCGCACCTCGTCGGCGTCGAACGGCACCGTCAGGTTGCGGCCCTCGTACGTCAGCGAGCGCAGCGACGCCCCGACGCTCGCGATGACGGCCTCGTAGCCGCCGGCTCGAAGAGAGTGCTGGGTGCCCGAGAGCGGAGTGTGCGCCATGGGTCGGCCTTTCTGGAGAAGTGGGTGGCTCGCCTGAGTCAGAGGCCCTGGGCGAGACGGTAGTAGGCCTGATTCCACCGCAGCTCGCGACGGAAGTCGCGCACGGTCGTGTCCTCATCGATGACCACGAGCTCCGTGCGCGCGATCTCGGCGAAGTCCCGGAACACATCGATGCCGACGGCCGTCGTCATCACCGTATGGTGTGCCGCACCGGCTTCGAGCCAGCAGGCCGCGCTCGTCGCGAAATCCGGCGCGGGCTTCCACACCGCGCGACCGACCGGCAGCTTCGGAAGATCGGGCGCCTCGACGTTCTCGACCACGTTCGCCACGAGGCGGAACCGGTCGCGCATGTCGCTCATCGCGACGACGAGAGCGGGCCCGGGGTCGGCGGTGAAGACGAGCCGCACCGGATCCTGCTTTCCGCCGATACCGAGCGCATGCACTTCGAGGCGCGGCTTCGCCGTGGTCAGCGAGGGCGACACCTCCAGCATATGGGCTCCCAGGATCCGCTCCCCTCCCGGCACCAGATCGTAGGTGTAGTCCTCCATCAAGCTGGCGCCGCCGGGAAGTCCCGAGCCCATCACGTTGGCCACGCGCACCAGGATCGCTGTCTTCCAATCACCTTCGGCGCCGAAGCCGTAGCCCTCGGCCATCAGCCGCTGCACGGCCAGCCCGGGCAGCTGGGTGAGCGCTCCGAGGTCCTCGAAGCTCGTGGTGAAGGCGCCGAAGCCGCCCTCTTCCAGGAACGACCTCAGGCCGAGCTCGATGGCCGCCCCGTCGCGCACGCTCTGATGGCGCTCAGCCCCCGGCAGCAGCTCGTGCGCGACGTCGTAGGAGGCGACGTATTCCTCCACGAGCGCATCGATCTCGGCATCCGTGGCGTTCTGCACCGCCTCGACGAGCTCGTTCACCCCCCACGTGTTGACCTGCACGCCGAACCGCAGCTCGGCCTCGGTCTTGTCGCCCTCGGTGACGGCGACGTAGCGCATGTTGTCGCCGAAGCGTGCGAGCTTGAGCGTGCGCGACGCGGTCCACCCGGCGGCGGCGCGCTGCCAGTCCTCGATCTGCCGCTGGACGGCCGGATTCGACACGTGCCCGACGACGGTCTTCCGCGCGACCCCGAGACGCGTCTGGATGTAGCCGAACTCGCGGTCACCGTGGGCGGCCTGATTGAGGTTCATGAAATCGAAGTCGATGTCGGCCCACGGCAGCTCGACGTTCGCCTGCGTGTGCAGATGCAGGAGGGGCTTCTGCAGGGCGTCGAGCCCGGCGATCCACATCTTGGCCGGACTGAAGGTGTGCATCCAGGCGATGACGCCGATGACGTCGTCCCGGGCGTTCACCTCGAGGGCGAGGCGGCGGATGCTGTCGGAATCCTTCAGCACCGGCTTCCACACGACCTTCACCGGGAGCCCTCCGAGACCCTCGACCACCGCGCGGGACTGCTCGGCCACCTGGGCGAGCGTCTCCTCGCCGTAGAGGTTCTGGCTGCCGGTGACGAACCAGACCTCATAACCGTCGAGGGATGTGGACAGGGGCGTACGGGTCATGGTTTTCAGCTTTCCGGTCGTGGAGCGAGCGAAGTGAGACGAGACGTGCTCAGAGGGCGACGACGGCGGCGCGTTCGACCGCGAGGCCCGCACGGTATCGGTCGAGGTAGCCGGCGAAACCGGCGACGTCGGCCGGGTCGGGGTCGACCACGGCGATCTCGGCCGTGGCGAAGACGCGCTGCGTCAGGTAGTCGCTCAGGTCGAGCTCGCCGGCCGAATCGAGGTAGGCCGCGAGCACCGCGACGCCCCACGCCCCGCCCTCCGACGCCGTGGCCGCCACGGCCACGGGAGCGGCGAGTGCACCCGCGAGCATCCTCTGTGCGACGCCGGCGGTGCGGAACAGCCCGCCGTGCGCGTACATCTTCTCGAGCGCGACGTCCTCGGCGGCGAGCACGCGCATGCCGAGGCTGAGGGTGGCGAAGACGCCGTAGAGCTGGGAGCGGACGAAGTTCGCAAGAGTCAGCCTGCTGTCGGGCGTGCGGACGAACAACGGCCGCCCTTCCGCGAGACCGGCGATCGGCTCCCCCGCCAGGTGGTTGTACGCGAGGAGCCCGCCCGCGTCCGCGTCACCGTCGAGCGCCGCGGCGAAGAGGATGTCGAAGACGCCGTCGCCGTCCAGCGGGGCGCCCGCGGCCGCCGCGAACTGCCCGAACATACCGGCCCAGGCCGCCAGCTCGCTCGCGCCGTTGTTGCAGTGCACCATCGCCACCGGATCGCCGGCGGGGGTCGTCACCAGGTCCAGCTCGTCGTGCACCCGTGCCAGCGGGGATTCGAGCACCACCATCGCGAAGATGCTGGTGCCGGCGCTGACGTTGCCGGTGCGCGGGGCGACGGAGTTCGTCGCGACCATGCCCGTGCCCGCATCACCCTCGGGCGGGCAGAACGGCACACCGGGCTGCAGCGCCCCGGAGGGGTCGAGGAGGGCCGCGCCGGCGGCCGTCAGCGCACCGGCGTCCTGACCCGCGAGCAGCACTTCCGGCAGCAGCTCGACGATCGGAGCGGGCAGGCGATCGCCGACGAGGCGGTCGTAGGCTCGCAGCATCCGCTCGTCGTACGCCCGCGTCGCGGCGTCGATCGGGAACATGCCGGATGCGTCGCCCACGCCGATCGCGGTGCGGCCCGTGAGCTGCCCGTGCACGTACCCGGCCAGCGTCGTGAGGAACGAGACCCGCGGGACGTGCTCCTCGCCGTCGAGGACCGCCTGGTGCAGGTGGGCGATCGACCAGCGCAGCGGGATGGTGGCGCCGAACAGGTCGGACAGCTCGGCGGAGGCGGCGCCGGTCGTGGTGTTGCGCCACGTGCGGAACGGCACGAGCAGCTCGCCCGCGTCGTCGAACGCCAGGTAGCCGTGCATCATCGCCGAGACGCCGATCGCCCCGAAGGTCGTCGGGCGCACGCCGTGTCGAGCCTCGACGTCGGCCACGAGTGCGGCGTAGGCGGCCTGCAGCCCCGATCGGGCGTCGTCGAGCGAGTAGGTCCAGACCCGGTCGACGAAGGCGTTCTCCCACGCGTGGCCGCCGACCGCCAGCACCTCGGCGGTGTCGCGGTCGATCAGGCACGCCTTGATGCGGGTCGAACCGAGTTCGATGCCCAGAGCCGTCCGGCCGGCGAGGATCGCCGCCCGCGCCGTACCCGCGGAGCCGACAGCCGACACGGATGCTTCGCCGTTCGCGGCCGCGAGGGGCCCGGTCGTCTCGTCGTCGGTCACGGGAGTCCTCCATCGGTCTCGGTGCGTCCTCCCCATGTTACCGGTAACACGGGGTTGCCGCCATCCACGTCGGGTCCGGGCGGGGCGCCGATCAGGCCGGCTCGTGGCCGACCGCGTCCCTCAGCTCTGCTCAGCGTGGCGGTGCGTCGTCCGGCGGTCACACTCACCGGCGTGTCGTCACAGCGAGCAGTCATCCGGGACCCGGCACCTGGGGAGCCGGGGCGAAGCGCCCCGCCAGGAGGATGTCGGGTCAGGGCCGCGCGGCGCCCAGAGGGGCGGTCGAATCCCGCACCGCCAGCACGGGCGGTACGACCGACGGTGGACCCTGGGTCGGCGCGTCGACGGCCAGCACCGCCGCCACGACGCGCGCGGCCTCGCCGGCGATGTCGAGGCGCACCGTGGTGAGCGCGGGACGGTAGTACGCGGCATCCGGATTGTCGTCGAAGCCCGCCACGCTGACGTCGTCGGGCACGTCGACACCGGCCGCTTCCAGCCCGGCGATCAGTCCGAGCGCCATCTGATCGTTCGCGACGACGACGGCCGTCGGACCGCCCGGAGCGCGCACGGCGGCGGCCACGCGGGGGGCGGCGGCGGCTCCGGAATCGGCCGACCAGTCCCCTGCCCACTGCGGACCGGTCTCCAGACCGCGCGCACGGAGAGCGGACTCGAACCCTGTCGCGCGCGCTCGCTCGTCCCACCAGTCACCGGGACCGCCGACCCGGGCGATCACGCGGTGGCCCAGATCGGCGAGGTGGCCGACCACCAGCGCGACGCCGTCCGCCTGCCGCTGCGCGCCCGAGCCCTCGTGCAGAGCGGCCAGCGGCACCCGGAGTCCTGCGTCGGCCACGATGCGCTGCGTGCGGATGTGGGGCGCGATCAGGATGACCCCGTCCACCCCCTGGGCGCGGAGGTGGTCGACCGCTGACCGCACCGACGCCTCGTCGCCCGCGTCGGCGTACACCGTCGCCACCCAGCGCCCCGCGGCGCGCGCAGCGGCCTCGACGGCCGCGATCCCGACCGACGGTCCGTACAGGGTCGAATCCGAGGCGATGACGCCGATCGTGCGCGTCGTGCGCGTCCCGAGCGAGCGGGCGGCGTTGTTGACCCGGTAGTCGAGGGTCGCCATGGCCTCGCGCACGCGCTGTCGCGTGTCTTCGCGCACGTTCGGCACATCGTTGATGACACGGGAGACCGTCTGCGTCGACACCCCCGCCAGGCGCGCGACATCCCGCACCCCGACCCGGGGAGCGTGTTCCGCACCGGCTGCGCTCATCGTGCTCAGGCTAGTGGTCCGCCTGCCCGCGGTGGCATGACCTCAGGGCGCTCGGCGGTCGCGCCGCCCTCTGGGGCGATCCCGCGAGAAGGAGCGATCTGCGGGCCACGACCCTCGCCCCGGTGGGGCGTGCGACGCTGGAATCATGCCCGTTCTCCCGCGCCGGCGGCTCCCGATGCCGTCATGACCACGCTCCCACTGCGCGCACGCCTGCTGACCGCCCTCGCCGGTGACCCGGACGGCACACCACCCTGGGTGCTCGAGCTCGCCGACGGCGATGACACCGGGCTCTTCCTCGAGGACGGGCCCGCGTGGACGGTCCATGCGGGCACCGCGACGATGGTCGCCGGCATCCGCGCCCTGCTCATGCAGGCGCTGCATCCCGGAGCCCTCGCCGGAGTGCACGACTGGTCGCGGTACCGGGAAGACCCCCTGGGACGCCTGAGCGGAACCGTGCGATGGATCATCTGCGTCACGTTCGGCTCGCAGGCGCAGGCCGAACGCGAGACGGCGCGGGTGGCGCGCTTCCACACGCGGGTGACGGGCGACTATCGAGCCGGCGACGGGACCCCCTCGTCGTACAGCGCCTCGGACTCGGACCTCGTCGAATGGGTGCACATCGCCTTCACCGACTCGTTCCTCACCTGCCACGAGGCATGGGGCGCGCCCATCCCGGGCGGTCCCGACGCCTACGTGAAGGACTGGGCCACGGCCGGACGGCTCATGCGCCTCGCCGAACCGCCGCAGACCGCCGCCGACATGCGGGCGCGCATCGACGACCTCCTCGCCCGCGGAGTGCTGCGCGGCGACATCGGCGACGAGCATCGGGTCGCGGACGTCGTGAGCTTCCTGCGGCGACCGCCCTTCGAGGGATCGATGAACATCGCGTACCGGTTGCTCTTCGCCAGCGCCGTGGCCACCATCCCCGCACGGTACCGCCGACTGCTCGGCATCCGGCGTTCGCCGTTCCCCGTGGTGACGCTCACCCGCCTGGTACTCGCCGTCACCGGCAGAGCGCTCGGCAGCGGACCGCGCGCGCAGGACTTCGCCCGGGAGCGTCTGCGACGGCTCGCCGCGGGCGGCCTCGACGTCGTCGATGCGTGACAGGCTGACACGATGCGCATCGCCCTCACCGGATCATCAGGAAAACTCGGCACCGTCGTCGCCCGCGAACTGCGGGCGTCCGGCCACGAGGTCATCGGTCTCGACGTGGTCGGCACACGGTCCGCCGACTTCGTGCAGGTCGACCTCACCGACTACGGGCAGGTGGTGGACGCCCTCACCGCCGTCAACGACACGCACGACGGGTTCGATGCCCTCGTGCATCTCGGAGCGATCCCGGCTCCCGGCATCCGTCCCGACGTCGCCACGTTCCACAACAACATGCCGGCGACCTTCAACGTGTTCTGGGCGGCCATCCGCCTCGGCATCCGCAAGATCGTCTACGCGTCGAGCGAGACGGTGCTCGGCCTCCCGTTCGACGTACCGCCGCCCTACATCCCGGTCGACGAGGAATACCCCGCGCGGCCGGAGAGCGTGTATTCGCTCGTCAAGCACCTCGAAGAGACCATGGCGATCGAGCTCGTGCGCTGGCACCCGGATGTCTCGATCACCGCGCTCCGCTTCTCGAACGTGATGGTGCCCGAGGACTACGCGGAATTCCCGTCGTTCGACGCCGACGCGCGTGCCCGCAAGTGGAATCTCTGGGGCTACATCGACGCTCGCGACGGTGCGCAGGCGATCGCGCGCGCTCTCGAGGTGGCGCCCCCCGGGTTCGAACGGTTCATCATCGCGGCGGCCGACACGGTCATGTCGCGTCCGAACGCCGAGCTGATCGCCGAGGTCTTCCCCGAAGTGCCCGTCAAGGCCGGTGTCGGCGAGCACGAGACCCTGCTTTCGATCGACAAGGCCCGCCGGCTGCTCGGTTTCGATCCGCAGCACTCCTGGCGCGACGAGGTCTGATCCCCCGCGGTCGCCGCGTCAGACCGCGCGCGTGCTGCCGCGCACGACGAGCCGAGGCGGACGCGGCGCGGGCGGGACGGCTCCCGCCTGCTCGTCCTGCAGAAGGGCGAGCACCGCGATCATGGCGTCGCGCCCGAGGGCGACGAAGTCCTGACCGATCGTGGTCAGCGGCGGCGAGAAGTGCGCCGCCTCGGGGATGTCGTCGAACCCGATGACGCTCACATCCTGAGGCACGCGCACGCCCGCGGCACCCAGCGCATGCAGCAGCCCCAGCGCCATCTGGTCGTTCGCGACGAAGACCGCACCCGGCACACCGTCCTCCAGCAGCGCCTCGCCGGCGGCGAACCCCGCGTCGGGTGTCCAATCCCCCCGGGTGTGCTCCCCGATGGGCAGTCCCTCTTCGATCAGCCGGTCCCGCCACCCCCGCAGACGCTCTTCGGCATCCATGGATCCTGCGGGGCCGCCGATGTGACGGATGTCGCGGTGACCGAGCTCGATGAGGTGCGAGACCGCGGTGCGGGCGCCGCCGTACTGGTCGATGGTCACCCGCAGCGCGCGTCCGCGCGACTCCGACGCCACCGCGACCAGCGGCACACCCAGCTCCCACCCGTCGAACGCATCGAGTGCCGAGCGCTCCGCGGCGATGAGCACGATGGCCTCGACGTTCTGCCGGATCAGCAGCTCCGCCGCCGACCGCAGACTCGGGCCCGCGGCATCCGCGATACTCGTCGTGATCACGGCGTACCCGGCGTCCCGCGCCGACTCGTTGATCGTCAGCACGATGCTCGAGGGCCCGTAGTCGGGCAGGCCTGTCGCCACGACGCCGATCGTGCGCGAGCGGCGGGTGACCAGCGCCCGTGCCGCCTGCGACGGCACGTAGCGCAGCTGCCGGATCGCCTGCTCGACCCGCTCCCGCGTCGCGGGACGGACGTTGGGAAGGTCGTTCAGCACCCGCGAGACGGTCTGATGCGAGACTCCCGCGAGGCGTGCGACGTCGAAGATCGTCGCTCCCCGCGTGCGGTCGCCGTTGCTGCTCACCTGCCCCGCCGCATCCCCCCGCGCGCGCCGGTGCGCGCCTGATCACCCATTATCACGGCATCCGGTGCGGGGTCCGAATGGACCACGCCCGCATCTGTCCTCATCGCCTGCGCGCGGTGAGCACCCGCTGCAGGAGGATGAAGACGAGCAGCAGCGCGCCGATGAAGATCTTCGTCCACCACGACGACAGCGTTCCTTCGAACGTGATGATCGTCTGGATGATGCCGAGCACCAGCACTCCGAGGACGGATCCGAGCACGAAGCCGTACCCGCCCGCGAGGAGGGTGCCGCCGATCACGACCGCGGCGATGGCATCGAGTTCGGTGCCGATCGCGGTGAGCGGATACCCCGACAGCGTGTAGAAGGTGAACAGGATTCCGGCGAGCCCCGAGCAGAATCCGCTGATCACGTAGACGAGCACCTTCGTGCGTGCCACGGGAAGCCCCATCAGCATTCCGCTCTGCTCGCCGCCTCCGATCGCGTAGACCGTGCGGCCGAGTCGCGTCTGGTGCAGCACCCACACCGCGACCGCCACGACCACGACCACGATGATGACGCTCGGGGTGATCGAGAGGCCGCCGCCGAGGGGGATGCGTGTGACGGCGAGCGCGATGAACCCCGGATCGGTGATCGAGATCGAGTTCTGGCTGATCACGTAGCACAGGCCGCGCGCGAGGAACATCGCGGCGAGCGTCGCGATGAAGGGCTGGACCTTGAAGTAGTGGATCATCAGACCGACGAGCAGGCCGAGCACGCTTGTGCAGATCAGGATGATGGGGATCACCGCCGCGGGCGCCCACCCGGCCTGCAGCAGGCTCGCCGCGATCATCGTCGAGAGGGCCACGACCGCACCCACCGACAGGTCGATGCCGCCGGTCAGGATCACGAACGTCATCCCGACGGCGAGCACGATGAGGTAGGCGTTGTCGACGAACAGGTTCAGGAACACCTGACCGGTGAGGAAGCCGCGGTAGCGGACGCCGCCGCCGATGAACACGACCAGGAAGAGGATGGCGGTCACCAGGACCGGACCGTACTTCGGACTCGTGAACGTGTCGCGGATGCCCGCGCCGATGCGCTGCAGCGGGGTCGCGGGCGTCCGCGGGGAGAATGCGCCGGCGCTCATGCCGCCACCACCTCCTCCTTCTTCTTTCCGGCTCGCAGGGCGAGCTTGCGACGGAACGAGGCGAGCGCGTCGTTCGTCGTCGGCGACTGCAGCAGGCACACGATCGTGACGACCGCGGCCTTGAACACCATCGTCGCGATCGGCGGGATGCCCACGGTGTAGACCGTTGTGACGAGGGTCTGGATCACGAGCGCGCCCACCAGGGTGCCGGCCAGCGAGTATCGCCCGCCGGCCAGCGACGTGCCGCCGATCACGACGGCGAGGATCGCGTCGAGCTCGATGAAGAGGCCCGTGTTGTTGGCGTCGGCGGCCATCGTGTTGGCGGTGAGGATGAGTCCCGCCACCGCGGCGCAGACCGCGGCGAAGGTGTAGACGGCGAACAGCAGGCCCCGCGCGCGCACGCCCGCCTGACGGCTCGCCTCCGGGTTGATGCCGACGGCCTCGATGAGCATGCCGAGCGCCGTACGCCGGGTGAGGACGGCGGCCACGAGGAAGATGAATGCGGCGATGAAGACCGCGATCGGCACCCCGAGCCAGAACCCGGCGCCCAGTGACTTGAACGGCGGGCTGTTCACCGTGAGGATCTGACCCTCGGTGATGAGCATGGCGATGCCGCGCCCGGCTGTCATGAGGATCAGGGTGGCGATGATCGGCTGGATCCCGAAGACCGAGACGAGGAATCCGTTCCACAACCCGCAGACGAGACCCACCGCCAGCGCCACCACGATCGCCACGGCGACCGTACCGGGATTGGTGGGGTCGGACGATCCCAGCAGGATGCTGCAGGCCACGGCTCCGGAGATCGCGCAGACCGCACCCACGGAGAGGTCGATCCCCCGGGTCGCGATCACCAGCGTCATGCCGACCGCGACGATCAAGGTGGGAGCGCCGTTGCGCAGGATGTCGATCAGGCTGCCGTAGAGGTTGCCGTCGCGGATGGTGATCGAGAAGAACCCGGGGAAGGCCAGCACGTTGATGAGGAACAGTGCGAGCAGCATGACGATCGGCCAGAAAAGGCGACTGGCGAAGGTGCGGGCGAGGACGGTGCTCATGAGGGGGCTCCGGGTCGGTCGTCGGCGGATGGAGATGACACGAGGGTGCCGGCAGGCGCGTCGTCGGCCCCACCGTCGGCGATGAGGGCGAGCAGGCTGTCGACGCTGAGGTCGTCGTTGTCGAGGTCGGCGACTTTCTGCCGGTCGCGCATCACGACGATGCGGTGGCTCAGGCGCAGCACCTCCTCGAGCTCGGCGCTGATGTAGACGACGCTCATGCCGTTCTCGGCCAGGCTGAAGACCAGCTTCTGGATCTCGGCTTTCGCACCGATGTCGATGCCGCGGGTCGGTTCGTCGAGGATCAGCAGTCGCGGGGCGACAGCCAGCCAGCGCGCGAGCAGCACTTTCTGCTGGTTGCCGCCCGAGAGGTTCCGCACGATCGCATCGGGGTTCGCCGGGCGGATGTTCAGCGCCTGAATGTAGCTCTGGGCCAGTTCGTCCTGCCGCTTCTTCGGGATCGGGCGGAACCAGCCCCGGTCGGCCTGCAGGGCGAGCACGATGTTGTCGCGCACCGTCAGCTCGTCGACGATGCCCTCGGAGCGCCGGTTCTCGCTCGAGAAGGCGATCCGACGCGTGAGCGCCTGACGCGGGGTCCTCAGCCGCGTGGGCTTGCCGGCGAGCGTCAACTGGCCGCCGTCGGACCGGTCGATGCCGCCCAGCAGCCGCGCGACCTCGGTGCGGCCCGAACCGAGCAGGCCCGCGAAGCCGACGATCTCGCCCTCGTGGATGGTGATGTCCACCGGCGACACCGACCCGCGACGACCGATGCCCCGCGCGCGGACGAAGACCGTGGCATCCGCTCCCTCGGCCTCGGCCTCCTGCACGCGCTGCTCGAGATCTTCCAGGGTTGTGAGCTCCTTGCCGATCATCTTCTGCACGAGGTCGATACGCAGGAGATCGGGCGTGAGGTACTCCCCGACGAAGCGCCCGTTGCGGAAGACGGTGAGACGGTCGGCGATCTCGTACACCTGATCGAGGAAGTGCGACACGAAGAGGATCGCCACGCCGTCGTCCTTGAGCGAGCGGATGATGCGGAAGAGCTCGGCGACTTCGTCGGCGTCGAGGCTCGACGTCGGTTCGTCGAGGATGAGCACGCGCGCGTCGATGTTGATCGCGCGCGCGATCGCGATGAGCTGCTGAATGGCCAGCGAGTGCGAGCCAAGGAGCGAACCGGGGTCGACGTCCAGACCGAGCCCCTCGAGGACCGTCTTGGCGGTCCTGCGCATGCGGCGACCGTCGATGGCCCCGAATCGACGCGGTT
Source organism: Microbacterium songi (assembly GCF_042747925.1). NCBI lineage: Bacteria > Bacillati > Actinomycetota > Actinomycetes > Micrococcales > Microbacteriaceae > Microbacterium > Microbacterium songi. The sequence continues at coordinate 462 of NZ_JBHZIE010000012.1, read as the reverse complement.
CGCGGCCCAGCATGATGTTCTCGGCGACCGACAGGTTCGGCAGGAGGTTCACCTCCTGGTAGACGGTGCTGATGCCGGCGTTCTGCGCATCCGCCGGACCGCGGAACGACACGGGCGCGCCGTCGAGCACGATCGATCCCGAGTCGATCTGGTACACCCCGGTGAGCGCCTTGATCAGCGTGGACTTGCCCGCGCCGTTCTCCCCCATCAGCGAATGGACCTCGCCGGGGAACATACGGAACGAGACGCCGTCGAGCGCCTTCACACCGGGGAAGCTGATCGAGACGTCGGTCATCTCCACGACCGGACGAGGGTGGGCGGCGGGCGCGGCAGGCCGGGTGAGCTCAGTCATCCTGTGTTCTCCGTCGAACGGGGCGGGCGGTGTGTGTCGAGCGTAGAGGTGGGGGGGGCGGCCAGCGCGCCCCCCCCCAAAGGCCCACGGGAGACTGGGGGGGGGGGGGG
>NZ_JBHZIE010000011.1:0-340806 GCF_042747925.1 Microbacterium songi | reverse complement strand
CCCTCTCAACGGGGTCGGGCGGTGTGTGTCAATCGTAGAGGTGGGGTGCGCGACCGGCGCGCACCCCACCAGGGTCAAGCGGACGTCGGGCGGGCGGATGCCGCGGCATCCGCTCGTCCGTCAGTACTGGCGGTCCGGCAGAGCCGCGACGGCCTGCTCCTGAGTGAACGTCGTCTCCTCCGTCACGATGCGCTTCTCCACCGTGCCGCCGTCGTTCAGCGTCTTGATGATGTCGACCAGCTGGGCACCGAGGAGCGGCGAGCACTCGACGATGAAGTTGATCTTGCCGTCGGCCAGGGCCTGCATGCCGTCCTTGACCGCGTCCACCGTGACGATCTTGATGTCCTGTCCCGGCACGAGACCGGCGGCCTCGATCGCCTCGATCGCGCCCAGGCCCATGTCGTCGTTGTGTGCGTAGACCAGGTCGATGTCGGGGTTGGACTTCAGCATCGCCTCCATGACCTGCTTGCCGCCGGCGCGGGTGAAGTCGCCGGTCTGGCTCGCGATGACCTTCAGGTTCGGGTTCTCCGTGATGGTCTCGGCGAAGCCTTCGGCGCGGTCGATCGCGGGCGCGGCGCCGGTCGTGCCCTCGAGCTGGACGATGTTGACGGGCGCGCTGGCGTCCTTGTACTCGTCGAGCACCCAGGCGCCGGCTTTCTTCCCCTCCTCGATGAAGTCCGAGCCGAGGAAGGAGACGTACAGCGAGTCATCGGCGGAGTCCACGGCCCGGTCGGTGAGGATCACCGGGATGTTCGCGGCCTTGGCCTCGTTCAGGACGGCGTCCCAGCCGGTCTCGACGACGGGCGAGAACGCGATGTAGTCGACGCCCTGCTGGATGTAGGACCGGATCGCCTTGATCTGATTCTCCTGCTTCTGCTGTGCGTCCGAGAACTTGAGCTCGATGTCGGCCTCGGAGAACGCGGCCTGGATGTCCTTCGTGTTGGCGGTGCGCCACCCGGACTCCGCGCCGACCTGGGCGAACCCGACGACGAGTTCGTCGAGCGCCTTCGGACCCGAGCTCGCCCCGGCGCCGGCGTCTGCGCCGCCGGCGCATCCCGCGAGTCCGATCAGCAGTGCGCCGACCGCCGCGACCGAGATGATCTTCTTCATTGCATGAACCTCCGTGTTCGTTCCGGGTAGGCGCTTCTCTGCGCTCCTGGTGCCTGGCCGCCATGGCCGTGATCAGGATGTTAGCGCTCACTGTTAGCGCTCACAAGCAGGTGGGAGCCGCCGCTCTGCAACATTCCGGTAACGGATGTGAGCGCGAACATCGGTCGAGCGCCGATCGCGCTCGCACCCTCTCCCGACCGCGTGCGCTGTCACCGGCCAGGGTCGGGACACGCCGTGCGACATGGCCGGCGCGCGGCGTGTCGCGTCCACCGATGGACGCCGCGGGTCGAGCGGAGGTCCGACGGGGTCCTGCGGGCGAGTACCGTGGAGAGTGCGATGCCCGAGCGATCCGTACGCGCGGGCGAGCGCACCAGGAGGGCACGCCATGAAGATCGTCTCCACATCCGATTGGCGCGACACGATCGCGTTCGAGACACCCGTGAGTGTCGCTGACCTGGCCCCCGGGGAGGCCACCCGCTGTTCCGTGTGCGGGAGCGACTCCGAGCTTCGCGAGCGCGACGAGCTCTGGGCCGTCAAGCACCGCCATCCGAAGCAGCACGGCGGCTTCGTCCGCTTCTACTGCGCCGACCACCTGCCCGAACCGGTCGCCGCTCCCGCGCCCGCCGCCGCGCCGGTGGCCCGGGCCCGCACAGCCGGCAGCCGTCCCCCGGCGCGCACGCCGGGAAGCTCCGAGCGCCGCGAACCCTCCGGGCGCAAGCCCCCCGTCCCCGACCACGAGCGCGCCGTGTGCCCCGACTGCTGGGTCGAGGTCAGTGCGACCGGCGAGTGCGGAATGTGCGGTCGGCAGACCGCCTGAACCCCTCCGGGTCCTCGGTCACCGGTCACCGAGGTCGGCGTGCGCGCGTCCACCTGGGCAGTCGCCGACGCGGTGTCGCTATGACGTCGACATCGGATCGTGCCCGAGTCGCAGCATCCCGCCGCTCGTTCCATTCCCGCACCCGCTCGTCCACGTCGACCGTCGGCGTCACGACGGGCGGCCCTCCGAGCAGCTGCCGCCGTGCCTCGATCACTCGGCGGTTGAAGTCCTCCAGGTGGTCGCGCACTTCCGCCTCCGAGCGCCACTGATCGATCCGCGCGTCCAGGCCGGCGTACTCGGTGCGCAGGGTGAGGGCGGGGGGACCGAGCCCCGTGAGCCCCTCCGTCTCGATCTTGCGACGCAGCCACCAGTCCGGGTCATGGGACGATCCCAGGCCGGGCAGCGGCTTGCCGGCACCCGGCAGGTTGTCGAACTCGCCCCGGCGGACGGCCTGCTGGATCGCCGTCTCGACGTACGCCGCGTGCTCCTCAGCCGAGAAGCTGCGCTCCGCGGAGGCGGGGCGAGGCGGATCGGATGCGGCGCCGTCGGGCGCCGCATCCGCTGCACCCGTCGCATCCTGCGCCGCGGCACGACCCTGGCGGTAGCGCGCCGCCGCCTCGCGCGGGTCCTGAGCCTCCTGCATGATCCCGGCCGGGTCAGCCGATCTCGAGCATCTCGGCGGAACGGTTCCAGAGCTGACGGACCAGCGCGGCATCCGACGCCATCCGGTGGGCACGGGCGCGTTTGCGGTCGACGAAGTACTCACCCGACGGGTAGTCGACGCCGGGCGCATGCTCGGCGAGGTAGACGAGGGTGTCAGCCCCCTTCTCCACCGGCGCGAGGAAGCGCTGCGCGATCTTCGACTGGTAGACGGCAGCCATCGCCGAACCCGGGTCGCCCGAGAAGTTGGATCCGATCACTCCGGGGTGGAAGGCCGTCGAGGTGACGCCCTCGTCGCGGTAACGGCGGTCGAGCTCCTTCGCGAACATCACCTGCGCGAGCTTCGCATTGCCGTAAGCACGGCGGGCGTCGTAGTTCCGCCGGGCATCGAGGTCGTCGAGGTCGAGCTTCGAGAACAATCGGCCGGCCGCGCTCGAGGTGTTGATCACCGTGCCGCCCGCGGCCACGAGGTTGTCGTGGAGCAGATGGGTGAGCAGGAACGGAGCCAGGTAGTTCACCTGGAACGTCATCTCGTGCCCGTCTTCGGTCTCGGCGCGTTCGCTGGCGAAGATGCCGCCGGCGTTGTTCGCGAGCACGTCGATCTGCGGATGCCGCGACGCCAGCTCATCGGCGAGGCGTCGGACGTCGTCGAGGTCGGAGAAGTCCGCGAGATGCGACTCGGCGCCGATCTCATCCGCGACGGCCTTGGTCTTCGGGGCGGAGCGCCCGACCACGACCACCTCATGGCCCTTGCTCGACAGCTCGCGCGCCGCCGCTGCCCCGATTCCGTCGCTGGCTCCCGTGATGACGATCGTGCGTGTGCTCATGATCGTCAACTCTGCCACGCCTGGGAGGACGCAGGACCGCGTCCGAGGCCGGTGGCGATCGAGTCAGCCGTGGACGGCGGTCTGACCGAGATGCTCCACCAGTTGGTCGAGGGCACTGTCCCACCCGTCGTAGAACTCGTCGTCCCCGCTCACCCCGTCGACGCCGCGCAGATCGAACGTCAGGCGGGTCAGCTCGCCGAGGTCATCGATGGTCACCGTGACGATGGGGGTGTCGTCCGGGTCGGCCGACGGGTCGCCCCACGTGAACACCAGGCGTCGCAGCGGCTCCACCTCCCGATAGACGCCGCCCGTGGGGTACTCCTCGCCGTCGGTCTCGTTCACCATCGTGTACGCGTACTCTCCTCCGACCCGCGCGTCGATGCGGACGGATTCCCGCGGCGTGACCAGATCACGCGGATGCCACCACTGGGCGGCCTCGTCGGCATCGGTCCACGCTTTCCAGACCTCTTCGGGGGTGGTGTCGAGCACACGCGTCAGCGTGAACCCCTTCGTCGTGTCGATCATCTGCGACTCCTCACGTCGCGGTGAACGCTAGGCGGCGGATCGACGCGGGTCAACCCCCGCGGCTCGCGCGAACGGGCGTCCTCGATCAGCCGTTCAGCGCGAGGGCGAAGGGAAGCACGGCGGAAGCGCCCGCCCGCCGGAGCTGGCGGGCAGCGACCGTGAACGTCCAGCGGCTGTCGGCGAGGTCGTCGATCAGCAGAACGGGTCCGTCCGGGACGTCGAGGCCCGACGCGTCGAAGCGGTCCCAGAGCCCGGCGAGTCGGTAGACGCTGTTGCCGCCTGGTCCGCCGCTCGGGCCGCCGTTGCGCGTACCGAGCGTACCGAGGTAGGGCAGTCTGCCCGCACTCGCAAGGCCTCGGGCGACCGACTCGATCAGCTGCGGGCGCCCGCGCGACGGCATCGCCACGACGGCCACGGGTCGGTGCTCCCACGACCAGTCGGCGAGCACCCGCACCGCGGCGTCCAAGAGTGCGGGGCTGATCGGCGCGTCTGTGACGGGCTGCGCGAAGAGCGTGCGCAGAGCCCCTCCCCAGCCGAGATCGCTCAGCCGGGACAACGCACGTCCCTCCTCGTACCGCTCGTCGGCGGCGATGCGACCCTTGGCGGGCACGCCCTGCCGGTCGGCTCCGACGGGCCACTGCGCCCGCGGCTCGATGGGCACGCCGACCCGCGCAAGAGCGCCGGCCGCAGCATCCGTCGCCTCGGACGCGACGCCGGAGTCGAACCACGCGCCGGCGCAGTTGTCGCAGCGGCCGCACCGCGCCGCGGTCGGATCGTCCAGCGTGCGCTGGAGGAACTCCATGCGGCAGTCGTCCGTGCGCTCGTAGTCGAGCATGTGCTGCTGCTCGGCCCGTCGAGCCTCGGCGATGCGCTCGTACCGCTCGGCGTCGTAGGTCCACGCGACGCCGGTGGACACCCACCCGCCCTGCACTTTGCGCACCGCGCCGTCGACGTCGAGCACCTTGAGCAGCAGCTCGAGGGGTGTGCGTCGGATGTCTACGAGGGCCTCGAGCGCCGGCGTCGAGATCGGAAGATCGCCCAGTTCGGCGATGACGCGCTCGGCGCGCTCCTGCGTCGGCATCGATGCAGTCGCGAAGTACTGCCAGATGTCGGGGTCCTCCGGACCGGGCAACAGCAGCACGTCCGCGTTCGCGGTGGCACGACCCGCACGGCCGACCTGCTGGTAGTAGGCGACGGGCGAGGACGGTGCGCCGAGGTGCACGACGAACCCGAGGTCGGGTTTGTCGAACCCCATGCCGAGCGCGCTGGTGGCCACCAGCGCCTTCACCTCGTTGGCCTTGAGCATCGCCTCCGATTCCTCCCGCTCCGCCGGGTCGGTCCTGCCCGTGTAGGCGCGCACCTCGTGGCCCGCCTCACGCAGGAGGCGGGCCGTGTCTTCGGCACCCGACACGGTGAGGCTGTAGATGATCCCCGATCCGGGCAGGTCGCCGAGGTGTGTCAGCAGCCAGGCGAGGCGGGCGCGGGCATCGGAGAGGCGCAGCACGCCCAGTCGGAGGGATGCCCGGGCCAGCGGGCCCCGGATCGTGACCACCTCCGCGTCGAGGTCGGGATCACCTCCACGCGTCGCGGCATCCGTCGTCCCACTCCCCCGGCCGAGCTGCTCGGCGATGTCGGTGACCACGCGGCTGTTGGCCGTCGCAGTGGTCGCGAGGATCGGCACGCCGGTCGGCATCTGGGCGATGAGGTCGCCGAGGCGTCGGTAGTCGGGGCGGAAGTCGTGCCCCCAGTCGCTGATGCAGTGGGCCTCGTCGACCACCAGCATCCCCATGCGGTCCACCAGGTCGGGAAGCTGCTGATCGCGGAACGCGGGGTTGTTCAGACGCTCCGGAGAGAGCAGGAGCACGTCGACGTCGTCGCGCTCGAGCGCCGCGCGCACGTCTTCCCACTCGTGGGCGTTCGTGGAGTTGATCGCGACGGCGCGCACGCCCGCCCGCTGGGCGGCCGAGATCTGGTCACGCATGAGGGCGAGCAGCGGCGAGACGAGCACCGTCGGGCCTGCCCCGCGACGGCGCAGCAGCAGGGTGGCCACGAAGTAGACCGCAGACTTGCCCCATCCCGTCCGCTGCACCACCAGCGCGCGGCGACACCCGTCGACCAGGGTCGCGATGGCCTCGAACTGGCCCTCGTGGAAGTCCACGTCGTCGCGGCCGACGAGCGTGCGGAGCGTCGCCAGTGCGGCACCGCGGGTGCCGGTCTCGGCCGGATCGGACGTCGCGGGTACGGGCGGGGCGGCGTCGGGGTTCACCCCTCGAGTCTCTCAGGATGCACCGACACGCGGCCCGACGACGGAAGCCGGGCTCCCGCCCCGGCGGTACGCGACGCCCGCCGTGCCGCGGGTGTTCCTCGCGCGACCGCGCGCGGCGTGTTCCGTTGCTGGCGCACCGCGCGCGACGTGTTCCGTTCCTCGCGCGACCGCGAACGGTCACGACGCGCCGCGGCTCACCGACCGGGCACGCGCCGAACGGCATGTCGCGACCGCTCGCGCCACGTCGGAACGCCACGAGGCGCTGCGGATGCCTCGCACGACCGCGCGCGACGGTTCCCCGCGCCACCGCGAACGGTCACGACACGCCGCGGCTCACCGACCCGAGCACGCGCCGAACGGCGTGTCGCGACCGCTCGCGCGGCGTTCGAGCGTCGGAACGCCACACCGCCACGCGCACCGCCACGCGGCACGCGGCACCGCGGCACCAGCCTCAGATCGTGCGCGCGAACGGGTCGAAGTCCGCCGAGACCGAACCGACGGCCGCGACCGTGCTCCCGACCTCCACGAACGCGCCCGAGACCACCGACTCCTCGATCGACAGGAGCGTGTCGAGCACGTGGTACCCCAGCTCGCCGCTCGCCACGTGGGGCCGACCCTCACGGATCGCGCGCGCCATGTCGAGCAGCCCGAGACCACGGCCGACCGTGACGCCGTCCTGCTCGACCTCGATCCACTCCTGCACGTTGGTCGCCGGCGGGACCTCGATCTTCTCGAGCGGACGGACGAACGCGATGCGTCCACCGAACGTGTTCGGGTCGGGGATGACGAGCGTCCCCTCGGTGCCGTTGATCTCGAACACGCCGTGGCGCCGGAGCGCCGAGTCGGTGCTGTACAGGCTCTGCGCCTGGCCCCCCTGCTCGAACCGGGTGAGCACCGACACGGTGGAGGGGATCTCGACGGGGAACTCCTGACCCGCGAGCTCGCCGACCTGCACGCGCCGGGTCGGCGTCGCCGACAGCCCGAGAGCGGCGACCGCGCCGACGGGTCCGAAGATGTGCACCAGCGCCGAGACGTAGTACGGCCCCATGTCGAGCAGCGGACCGGCACCGCGGGCGTAGAGGAACGCGGGGTTCGGGTGGAAGAGCTCCGGGCCCTGCCACTGGAACGAGGTCTGCGCGAACAGCGGGCGACCGATGTCGCCGCGCGCGATCGCGCGCTTGGCCGACTGCACGCCGGGACCGAGCACAGTGTCGGGCGCGATGCCCACCCGAAGGCCCGCGGCCGCTGCCTGCGCGAGGAGCGCGCGCGAGCTGTCGCGGTCGACGCCGATCGGCTTCTCGCTCCAGACGTGCTTTCCCGCCGCGATCGCCGCCGAAGAGACCTCGACGTGGGCCGCCGGGATCGTGAGGTTGACGACGATCTCGACGTCGGGATCATCGAGCACCGATTGCACGCTCCCCCCGGCCGGAACACCGTGCTTCGCGGCCTGCGCGCGTGCACGATCCTCGTCGAGGTCGCCGACGGCGAGCACCCTGATGTCGGGGAAGGACGAGAGGTTCTCGAGATAGGTGTCGCTGATGTTCCCGGCTCCGATGAAGCCGACGCCGACGGCATCCGATGTCGTGGCCATCAGCGGGTCGCCTGAGCTTCGAGGAACGCGCGGCTCTGACCGATCGCGTCATAGATGTCACCGTCGTACGCGTCGAACTCGACGACGGCGTATTCGACGGCGGATGCTGCGGCCAGCGCGTCCGCGAGGGGGACGCTCCCCTGTCCGGCCGGCACCTGATCGGCCGGCGGGTAGGCGGCCAGGAGCTCGGGGGCGAGGGTGCCGTCCTTGACGTGGACGGCCTTCACCCGGTCGCCGAGGCGGCCGAGGAGCGCGGGCACGTCGACTCCGGCGCGGGCGGCCCAGTACAGGTCGACCTCCAGAGCGACGTCGGCGTCGAGCAGCTCTGCGAGCACTTCGAGACCCGTGCGGCCGTCGATCGTCGCCTCGAGCTCGTGGGCGTGGTTGTGGTACCCGACGCGCAGGCCACGGGCGCGGGCGGAGGCCGCCGCGGCGTTGAGGAGCCGCGCGGTCTGTTCGATCTGCTCGCGCGTCTCCCATCGGGCGGGCGCCGTGTAGGGGTCGATGACAAGGTTCATGCCCAGCGTCTCGGCTGCCGTGAACACCTCGTCGTGGCTGGGGACCGGCACGGTCGAGCCCGAACCGTCCGGGTTCACGAACGATTCCGACGCGAGGAAGGCGTGGCCGGTGGGCGCCGCGAACCCGTACTTCGAGAACACCGCGGCGAGGGCGTCGGCACGGCGGACGAAGTCGTACGGTTCGACCGAGGTGAATCCGGCGTCGGCGATCTTGGCGAGCGTGCCGTCCATGTCGGCCTCGAGGGCGGCGTTGACGGTGAACAGCTGGACCGATGTGGTGGGCTGCATGATGTTCTTCTTCCTGGTCTCCGTTGACGGGTGATGCCGTGACGGTCCGACGCTACCAGAAGAAACCTCCACGCGGAGCTTTTGCTGAGTACAGTGGTCCCATGCCCAGAGACGCGAACGACACCGACCGCGAACGCGCGCGCGGCACGTACGCCAAGGGCATCGCCCGCCGGCAGGAGATCCTCGACCGCGCGATCGAAGTCTTCGCGGCCCGCGGCGCCGAGAAGACGTCCCTGCGGGCCATCGCCGAACGCATCGGCGTCTCGCACGCCGCCCTGACGCACTACTTCTCATCGCGCGAGCAGCTGCTCGTAGAGGTCTACCGCGAAGCCGCGAAACGTGAGGATGACCACGAGGCCACCCTTCGCGACCTCTCCCCCGTGGAGATGATGGCCGTCTCGGCCGAACGCAACCGTGAGGTGCCGGGCCTGGTGCAGCTCTACTCGACCCTCGTCGCGTCGGCCATCGAGGAAGGGCATCCGGCGGCGACCGAGTTCGCCCGCGAGCGCTTCGCCGATCTCCGCGACACACTCGCGACACAGATCGCCGACCGTCAGGAGCGCGGTCTCATGCGCCGCGACGTCGATCCGCACGCCATCGCCGCGCTCGTCATCGCGGCCTCCGACGGCCTGCAGATCCAATGGCTGCTGGACGCCGACGCCCCGCAGGACGAAGCGCTGGCCATGCTGTCACGGATGCTGGAGCCTCCGCGCTGCTGACGAAGGGCTCCCCCGTTCAGTAGCGCGGACGATCCTCGCGCTTCGCGGAGCGGGCGCCCCGGTCGAGCTGCATCTCGATCAGCTTGCCGCTGATGCGGGTGTTCTCCAGCCGCTTGAGAGTGGCCGCCGGGAGGTCTGCCGGCAGCTCGACGAGCGAGAAGTCGGGGCGGATCTGGATCGCGCCGAAGTCCTCCCGGCGCAGACCTCCCTCGTTGGCGAGCGCACCGACGATCTGGCGCGGCTCGACCTTGTGCCGACGGCCCACCGCGATCTTGTACGTCGTCATCGACCCGCCGCCGGCGCGGGGACGACGCTCAGCCCGCTCGCCGCCCGAGCGCCCGCCGTCGCGGTCACCGCGATCAGCGCGCGGGAGCGAGATCTCCTCGACCTCTTCGAACAGCTTCTGGTCGCCCTGCGCGACGACGGCGAGCGCGGCGGCGACATCCACATCGGGGACGTCGTGGTGCGCCACGTAGTGCGCGACGACATCGCGGAACTGGCTGATCTGAGCGGGGTCGGCGAGCGCCGCGGTGATCGCGTCGTCGAAGCGGGTCAAGCGCGTCGCGGTGACGTCGTCGACGCTCGGCAGCTTCATCTCGGTGAGCGGCTGGCGGGTGGCCTTCTCGATGGAGGTGAGCATGCGGCGCTCGCGCGGCGTGACGAAGCTGATGGCGGCACCCGACCGGCCGGCACGGCCGGTGCGGCCGATGCGGTGGACGTAGGACTCGGTGTCGATCGGCAGGTCGTAGTTGATGACGTGGCTGATCCGCTCGACATCGAGACCACGCGCCGCGACGTCGGTTGCCACGAGGATGTCGAGTTTGCCCGATTTGAGCTGGTTGACCGTGCGCTCGCGCTGCACCTGCGGCACGTCGCCGTTGATCGCGGCTGCCGTGTAGCCGCGGGCGCGCAGCTTCTCGGCCAGCGTCTCGGTCTCGTTCTTCGTACGCGTGAAGACGATCATGCCCTCGAAGTTCTCGACCTCGAGGATGCGCGTGAGGGCATCGACCTTCTGCGGGTACGACACCATCAGGTAGCGCTGCGTCGTGTTCGCCGAGGTCGTGGTCTTGTTCTTGACCGTGATCTCTTCGGGGTCGTGGAGGTACTGCGCCGAGATGCGCCGGATCTGCGCGGGCATCGTCGCTGAGAACAGGGCGACCTGCTTGTCGTCGGGCGTGTCCGCGAGGATCGTCTCGACGTCTTCGGCGAAGCCCATCTTGAGCATCTCGTCGGCCTCGTCGAGCACGAGGTATTTGAGCTCGGAGAGGTCGAGCGTCCCCTTGTCGAGGTGATCCATGATCCGGCCCGGGGTGCCGACGACGATGTGGACGCCGCGACGGAGCGCCGACAGCTGCTGGCCGTAGCCCTGCCCGCCGTAGACCGGCAGCACATGCACCCCACGGAGGTGCGCCGAGTAGCTCTCGAACGCCTCGCACACCTGCAGCGCGAGTTCACGCGTCGGTGCCAGCACCAGCGCCTGCGGGGTCTTCTGGGCGAGATCGAGACGCGACAGGATGGGCAGCGCGAACGCCGCGGTCTTGCCGGTGCCCGTCTGGGCGAGTCCGACGACGTCGCGCCCCTGGAGGAGCAGCGGGATCGTCGCGGCCTGGATCGCCGACGGCGTCTCGTACCCGACGTCCTTCAGCGCTTTGAGCACTCCGTCGTCGAGGCCCAGGTCTGAGAAGGTGAGCGTGGGCGGAGCATCCTGCGCCTCGAGGGTGTCGGAATCATGTGAAGAGGCCATGACGGCAACGTTAGTCGCCTCGGCTGTGCGACGTCGGTACGCCGGGAGCCGCGCGACGTCACCGTCGGGGCGGGGTCACTCGGACTCGGCCTTGCGACCGCCCGCCTCGAGCACATCGCCCGCGGGCAGCTCCTGGTGGCCGCCGAACTGCAGCCGCATCGCCGACAGCACCTGGTTGGCGAAGTGGTCCTCGCCGCGCGAGGCGAAACGCTCGAACAGGGAGGCAGCCAGCACCGGCACCGGAACCCCCACGTCGACCGCGGCCTTGACCGTCCAGCGCCCTTCACCCGAGTCCGACACCCGTCCGGCGAGGCCGTCGAGTGTGGGGTTCTCCTCGAGCGCGGCCGCAGCCAGATCCAGCAGCCAGGACGAGATGACCGATCCCCGGCGCCAGAGTTCGGTGACTTTCGGGGTGTCGATCGTGAACTGATAGAACTCCGGATCCTCCAGCGGGGCGACCTCCGCGGAGTGGTCGGCCTCGCGCACTCCGGCGTCGGCGTTGTCGAGCAGGTTGAGTCCCTCGGCGAGCGCCGCCATGATGCCGTATTCGATGCCGTTGTGCACCATCTTCACGAAGTGACCCGCGCCCGAGGGCCCGCAGTGCAGATAGCCCTGCTCCTCGGGGGCGTAGGAACCCGAACGACCGGGCGTGCGGTCGATCTCGCCCGGTCCGGGCGCGATCGTCTTGAGCACCGGCTCGATGATCTCGAACGCCTCGTCGGGGCCGCCCACCATCAGGCAGTACCCGCGGTCGAGTCCGAAGACACCGCCGCTGGTGCCCACGTCGACGTAGTGGATGCCGGTGCTCTTGAGCTTCGCCGCCCGGCGCACGTCGTCGCGATAGTTCGAGTTGCCGCCGTCGATGATGATGTCGCCCGGCTCGAGCACCTCGGCGACCTGGTCAACGACCATGCCGGTGAGTCCGGCGGGGATCATGAGCCAGACCACCCGGGGCGTCTGCAGCTTCGAGACGAAGTCCGCGATGCTGTCACCGCCGACCGCTCCCTCGTCGACCAGTGAGGCCACCGAGGCGGGGTTGACGTCGTACACGACGCACTCGTGTCCGTCGCGCATCAGTCGGCGCACGATGTTCGCGCCCATCCGGCCGAGGCCGACCATTCCCAGCTGCATCGCCACTCCCTACGTTCGGTGTCGAGGCGAGCCTACGCCGCGAAATGCGCAGTCCGATGGATGTGCACCGTGCGCAGCATCCGCGCATCTTCTTGTCACAGAGGTCCGCGGCTGTCAATCCCATCCGATTGACAGGGTCGGTGCCGATAATGAGGAACGCGCGGGGTTGCACGAGCTTCTCCGGGCATCGGAAGGCGATGAGAACATCATCGCCGAGCCAACGGAAGGAGCTCACTATGGGCTTGGACGACAAGATCAAGAACGCCGCTGAAGACCTCGGCGGCAAGGTCAAAGAGGGTGCCGGCAAGGTCACCGGCAACGAGAAGCTCGAAGCGGAAGGCCAGACCGATCAGGTCGCGGCCGACGCGAAGAAGGCCGGCGAGAACGTGAAGGACGCGTTCAAGCACTGAGCCTCTGGAATGCCCGGTGCGGAGTCATCCGTGCCGGGCATTTCCGCGTCCGGGCGGCTCAGCCGTCTCGTGGTCAGCCCGCGCGCTCCTCGGCGTCGAGGAGCTCCTCGGCCCGCGGGGACGGGCTCGTCTCCGCGGAACCCGCCCCTCCGAAGTGGGCGGCCTGTTCGCGCACGAACGCCGCGTAGCCACCGGGCGTGCGTCCGAAGAGCCGCCCCGAGGTGAGGACCTCCGCTCGTCCTGACGCGGCGATGCGGGCGCCGCGGCGCCGGCAGCTCGCGACGAGCTGGGCGTCCTCGTGTTCGGTCACCGAAGCGAAGCCCCCCGCGGCGAGATATGTGGACGCGCGGATGCCGAGGTTCGCGCCGTGCACGTTGCCGACCCCGCGCCCTCCCGCGTGCGTTTCGATCCAGTGCTCCCGATGGGCCGCGGTGAGGTCGGCGAAATCGGGACGCACGGTTCCGAGGAAGACGTCGGCGCCCCGGTGCGCGGCGGCCAGCTGGGTCGTCAGCCACCCGGCCGGCACCTCGGAGTCACCGTCCGTGTGCGCCGTCCAGATGCTCTCCCGCGGGATGCCGCGGAGCGCCTGCAGCGCCGAGGCCGTGCCCACCGCCCGCGCCCGCCCGACGGCGTTCGCGGTGATGGGCAGACCGACGAGCCGGTGCGCACGTACGAGGGCCGGCGACTGGTCGGTGCAGTCGTCGAGCACGACGCGCACGATGACCTGCACCGACGGATCGACCTCGCGGACCGCGGCGCGGACGGCCAGCAGGCACCGGTGCAGAAGCGCCGCCTCATCGTGCACCGGGATCACGACGGCGACAGCCCGGATGACATCGGTGCTCATATCAGCCGCTCCCGTCGTGCGACCGAGACCGCCGGGCGGAACTCGAACACGTCGAGCACGAAGTCGCTCTCGAGATGGCGCACGCTCGCCTCCCACTCGGGCCGTGCCCGCAGCGCCCGGTGGACGTCATCGCCGTTCTGCGGGTACGCCGCCACCGGATGCCGCCAGTGCACCGCCACGACACGGCCGTTCGCGCTCAAGGACGCGTGCATCCGATCGATGAGTTCGGCCAGACGGTCCGGCGAGAGGTAGTACCCGACCTCCGACAGCACGATCGTGTCGAAGGAGCCCTCCGGCCAATCGCGCGGGACGGTCGCGAGCTCGACGCTGACGTGCGCGAGCGACGCGACACGCTCGCGGCAGCGGCGCACCGCGGCCTCCGCCGCATCCAGGGCGATGACGCTCGTCGCGCGCGCGGCGAGCTGCTCCGTGACCATTCCCGTCGAGCAGCCGATCTCCAGCGTCGCACCCAACTCGCGAGTGGGGAGGGCAGCGAGCAGGATGCTGCGCTTGCGCTCCTCGTACCATCGGGTCTCGAACCCCCAGGGGTCGTCCCCGTTGCGCGCGTAGAACTCGTCGAACCACGTGGCGTCGAGCGACGCGAGCGCGTCGACGTCGGTCTCCGCGATGAAGACCTCGGTCGCGCGCTCGAAGTGCGCCCGCATGCGGTCGTGGACGACCGCCTCGTCGCCCTTCGCAGCGGAGAGAGCCTGGACCTGGCTCGTGTGCAGCTGGATGGCCGCCGCTTTGACGCGACGTTCCTCGGGCGATAGCTCGACCGCGCGGGCCGCGAGCGACGGGAGGTCCGACGGCGCGCCCCAATGCCACAGCCAGATCGGGTAGCCGAAGGACGCGAGCCCGCGCGCCGCGCACGCGGCGACCACGATCTCGCCGGCGATGCGGTGGTCGCGATGCCCGTCGCCCGTCCAGGGCGCGACCACGACGATGTCGGACGCGACCCCGTGTCGACCGCCCTCACCTCGGTCCGCGTCGTCGAATGAGGCCGCGAGCCCGTCGAGGATCCCGTCGATCGCGGTACGCAGAACGCCGGCGTGCTCGCGCAGCCCGCCGTCGGGCAGCCCCAGGAAGTGCAGGCGGGCGCCGGGCGCCACCAGGTCGACGGCGCGGACGACCTCGCCGCGCCGGTCGCGCGCGAGCGCGCCCGGCGTATGCGTCGGCGAGTCGGGGTGCGACGCCGCGCCGTCTGTCGCGACCACCACGGTGACGGTTCCGCCTGCCGCCCGGACCCTCTGCATCACGCCTGCGGCGCCGAGGGTCTCGTCGTCGGGGTGCGCTGCGACCACGACGAGGCTCTGCACGCTCTCGGGAAAGGGCCGCAACGCGACACCGCCGAGGTGCTCCGCCCACACCGTCTCGTCCGTGCCGGGGTCGAGGTGACTGAAGGCCGGGATCATGAGTTCTCCCCGGTCGGGGCCAAGAGACGACCCAGACGGGCCGCGTCACGCTCACCGTGATGCTGGCGCAGGTAGAGATGCAGGTCGGCGACCCGCCGCGGGTACGCGTCGGCTTCGACCAGCGGCGCCGGACCGAGCGCAGCATCCGCTTCTGTCAACACTGCGGTCACCGCCGCCGCCACGATGTTGCGCACGCGCGCGGCCAGCATCCTCGGGTCGGGCGCGTCGGCAGGGTCGGCAGCGCGGTCGACGAGAGCGGATGCCTCGCGCAGCGCGGCGCGGGCCGCCCACAGTGCCGCATCCGCACGACCCAGATGCGCGAACGCGAGCTGGTCGGCGCGCTCCGATGCGGCCGCCGACGCGAGCAGGTCGATGAACGGGAGAGCCGCGCCCCACCAGACGGCGGCGACCGAGATCCCGCCCCACGCGAAGCCGGGCCGCTGCAGGTACCACTCCGGGTCTCCCACGGCCACGGCCGGCGTGCCCGCGAAATCGACGGGGGCGCTGACCACCTGCGTCAACCCGCGCGGATGCCACGGACCCGCGTGCGTCGTCACCGTGGGATCGCTCAGGGCGACGGCGAACAGCCCTCGACGGCCGTCCTCGAGCGTGGCGGTCACGAGCGCGTGGGAGAGGAACCCCGCGAGCGAGCACCAGGCCTTGCGACCTTCGAGCCGCCAGGCGTCTCCGTCGGGCCTCACCGTCAGTCGCGCGCCGGGCGCCTCGGCGGCGAAGACGCCCCACGATGATGAGGCGTCGGCCCGGATGGCCGCCACGCCCCGCGGATCGCGGTCGGCACGATGTGCGGCGCCCGCCTGCTGCAGGATCGACAGCGCATCCAGATGAGGTTCCAGCATGCGTCCGGCCGCGACGTCGAGGGCGGCGGTCGCGGCCAGCAGGTCCCACAACTCCGTGGTGCGGCCCGTCGCGATCGGAGGCGTGTCCTGGGCCACCTCGACGCACCAGCGCAGGGTCGCCTCGACATCCACACCGAATCCGGGGACCGCACGTGCCGCATCGATGGCGGCCCGCACGAACGGGGTCGTGGGACCGAGCGAGTGAGTCCTGTGACTCCGAGTCATGAACGGCGACCTCCTACCGCGACGTTAACCGTCGGGGCGGGAGTGCGATCCGGGGTTGACAATCGCCGCCCGGGAACGCAGAAAGCTCAGTCGGTGGCGAGAGCTCGGAGCAGACGGACCAGTGCGGCGCGGTCGGCGGGCGTCAGACCGCTCAGCTCGGCGGCCTCACGGCGGACGAGCTCGGTCATGGCGGCATCGACGTGGGCAGCGCCCTCCGACGTCAGCCGGACCAGCACGCTCCGGCCGTCGTTCGGATTGGGCATGCGGGTGATGAACCGGCGCTCGGAGAGGTTGGTCAGCCGATTGGTCATCGCCGCGCTGCCGATCATCGTGAGGTCGACCAGCTGGGTCGCGGTGAGCTCGTGGGGCGGCTCCGCCCTGCCGAGGGCGGCCAGCACATCGAACTCCCACGAGGAGAGCCCCGCGGTGCGGAACGCCTCCGCCCGCAGTCGCGCGAGACGCAGTGATGCACGACGCAGCCGCGACATCACGTCCAGCGGCGTCAGGTCCACCTCGGGCAGCCGGCGCGACCAGGCGTCGATCAGAAGGTCGACTTCGTCATCGGGATACGCGGAGGCCACGAAACGACCGTACCGCGCCGACACGCTCCGGGACGCGGCATCCGCTCGACGCGCGCCGCGGGATCCGGTTCAGGACCGCTCGAGCAGCCCGGACGATCCGAGCACCTGCGCCGGCTCGAGGCGGATGACGACCCTCCGCGGGTTCACGCTCGGCTGCCGATAGCGCGCCGCGTACAGCTCCACGGCGCGAGCGACGGCGGCGGGCTCGCGTTCGATCGTGGCGTGGCCGGCGACCGTGAGCCACTGCGGTCCTGCGACCTGGCTGATCGTCGCGCGCGGGTCGCGCTCGATGTTCCGCACTTTCTGCGTCGCGTCGCTCGTGATGACCCGCAGGATGCCGTCGTCAACCGTGAACCCCACCGCGACCACGTGGATCAGACCGGACGGGCCGATCGTCGACAGGGTGGCGAGGTGGCGGTCGCGGACGAACTGCTCACCGTCGGAGCTGAGGCGCAGGATCGACGTCATGCGTCCATCCTCGCGCCTCACCCGGCCTACAGGGCGCGCAGTCGCTCGAGGAGCGGACCGGCGGCTTCGGCCAGGAAGCGCGCCTGCGCCTCATCGCCGACCTGCACGATCGCGACGTCGGTGAAGCCGGCCTCGACGTACTCCTGCACAGCCTCGGCGATCTTGTCGAGATCGGGGCCGCAGGGCATCGACTCGGCCACGTCCTCCGGGCGCACGAACGCGCTCGCGCCGGCGAATCCCGCAGGAGTCGGCAGATCGGCGTTGACCGACCAGCCGCCGGCGAACCAGCGGAACTGATCGTGCGCGCGAGCGATGGCGGTCTTCTCGTCGGGGTCCCAGCTGATCGGGATCTGGCCGATCTTGCGCGAACCCGGGCCGTGCGTCTCGTTCCACCCCGTGATGAGGTCCGCGTCGGGTTCGACGGCGACGAGGTGGTCGGCGAGCGGGGCGAACCTCTCGATCGACCGGTCGCCGGAAACGGCCACCCCGATCGGCACGGGGGTCTCGGGGACGTCCCAGATGCGCGCGGAATCGACGCGGAAGTACTCGCCCTCCCAGGTCGTCAACTCGCCCGTGTGCAGCTCTCGGATGATCTCGATCGCCTCCTGCAGCATGTCCTGACGCACCGCCACCGAGGGCCACCCCTCGCCGATGACGTGCTCGTTCAGGTTCTCGCCCGACCCCAGTCCGAGGATGAAACGGCCCTCCGACAGGATCTGGAGCGTCGCGGACTGCTGGGCCACGAGCGCAGGGTGGTACCGCATCGTGGGGCACGTGACGTACGTCATGAGCTCGACCTTCGAGGTGGCCTGCGCCACGGCGCCGAGAGTCACCCACGCGTTCGGCGCGTGTCCCTGGCTGGTCAGCCACGGTGAGAAGTGATCGCTCGAGACCTCGAAATCGTACCCGAGCTCCTCCGCGGCCACGGCGTACCGCACGAGCTCCCGCGGACCGCTCTGCTCCGTCATCAACGTGTACCCGAACCGTGCCATCGAAAGATCCTCTCGCCGAACTCCTGTGTCAGCAGTGTCGCCCCTGAGCTCGCCGGCGGGCAGGGACTTGACCGGCGGGGGCTGATCTGCAGAGACGTGCGGATGCTGCGCGCGCGGTGCTCGGAGAGGCCGGGCGCGCTCAGCCGGTGGGGAAGAGCTCGACCTCGGTCTTCGCGTAGTGCCGTTGGAGCATCGGGCCGAATCTGCTCTTGGTCAGGCACACGGTATCGGTTTCGCATTTCACGACCGAGTCCTGCGACGAGTACACGCGGAACGCCTCGATCTTCCGGGTGAGAGCGCCGCCGTCGACGTTGGGGGCGAGGTTCGCCGTCGGGTAGCCGATGACGTAGTGGACGGCGTCCGCGGGGTAGGAGATCTGATGCCAGGCCGCGCGGGTGATGGTGCCGGTCGCCGAGTGGTCGGGGTGGTCGCCCGTGGACCATTCCGTCGCCTCCACGGGAATACTCGTGTAGAGCGCGTTGGCGTGGTACGCGGTGATCAGCTCCCCCACGCTGGCGATCAGGGCGGGCAGCGTGATGGGCGCTCCCCCGCCCACCGGCGTGAGTGCCGCGATCTCGCCCGAGAGCAGCTCCGGCAGGCTCACGCCGCCGGTCGCGGGAAATCCGCGACCCGTCAGGTTGCCGTCGGGGAGACGCAGGAAGGTGATCGTCACATCGGGGTCGTTCTCGGGCGACCACTGGCTGGCGACCACGCCGGTCAGAAGGGTGACGCGCTTCTCGGCCCAGAACCCCTGCTGGCCCCGCATGGTGTTGTACGCCCGGAGGATGCCGAGCTCGCGGCCCTTCGCGTACGCGTCGCCCTTGCCGGCATCGGCCCCGGTCAGGAAGACGGTGCGCACGCAGTTGCCCGCGTCGAAGGCTTCATCGAGCGCGGGGTTCATGAACAGCAGGTCGTCGTCGTAGTGCGCCCACACCGACATGGTCACCGGCGTCGCGCAGATGGTGTCTGCCGGCGACACCGGAGCGGGCGGAGGCGGCGGGGGTGGCGGAGGTGGGGGCGGCGGAGGCGGCGGAGGCGGTGGTGTGGGCACCTGGGTCACGTCCGGATGAGAGATCGTGCTGGCGCTCGGGCTCGGCGACCCGTCGGAGGAGGCGCCGGTCGCGGACGTGCCCAGAAGCGCCACCGTGGCCGTACCCGCTCCCGCGAGGACCACGACCAGGCCCGCGATCAGCAGGATCGCCCGGTAGGGCCTTCGGCGCTTCGGTGCGCGCACGCTCGTCCGCGGCATCAGACCTCCCCCACGGCAATCTCGACGCTGAAGTCTCGCACAGATCACGGACGAAGCCCGACATTGTAGGCGCGGAAGAAACGGCAGGGGCCGGATCGACGATTTGATTTCGTGATCAGTCCGCCGGCGCGCCACCCGGGCGTTGCGACGCGTTCATCCGCATCTCAGCGGGGCGCGGTGGGCCATCTCGCCGATCCCCTCCGGCTGTGGTCGGCTGTCAGCGAGGGGCCCAGAGCTGGTCAACGGCGATGTCGCGGCCGAGGATGCGAGAGGCCGCGCGATGGCCCGAGCACAGGGCGGCGGTGACCGTCGCCGGGTCGTCGGTCCAGGTCGCCTCACCCGCGATGTGCAGCACGTCGCCGATCGGGGTGGCGAGGATGTCGTGGTCGTCGGGCGTCGCCCCGACCACCATGTAGGCGTAGGACCCGCGTGCGTACGGGTCGTCCTGCCAGGACGTGATGTGGGCGTGAGTCGGCGTCTGCACCCTCCCGCCGTACAGACGGCGCAACTCGCCGAGGACCGAGTGCACGACCTGCTCCGCTCTCCATTCCCGGGTCTCGTGGGCGGCCGGCCCCGCCGCGAAGGTCAGCAGGGTCGGCACCCCGTCCAGCGCGGTCAGGTCGTACCAGGAGTGCCACCATGCGGCGGTCGGCCCCTGCTGACGGATCGCGTAGACGTCGTCATCCCAGAACTTCTTCGGAAATCGCAGGAACACCTTTTCGAAGGCATTCATCTCGAGTCGGGCTGCGGCGCCCGCCACGGGGTCGGGCAGAGGGGGGTCGATCACGAAGTCCGCGGACTTCAGCACCCCGATCGGCACCGTCACCACCCCGTGTCGGGCGATGAACTCGCCACGGTCGGTCGTGACCGACACGCCGTCGGGCGACCACTGCACGCGCGTGACGGCATGTTCGAGCCGGACGTCTACGCCGTCGGCGAGTCGCGCCGGGAGCTGGTCGTACCCCTCCGGGAAGACCACTTCGTCACCGTCGATGGAATCGTCGTCGAGTCCATGCGCATCGAGATCGGCGATCCACACGCCGTACTGCTCCTCGGACCGGTGCCGGAAATACTCCCGGGCCCGCTCGGTGCGCGCGTCATCCCACCCCTGGGCCGCGAGGGCCTCTTCGGTGACATCGAGATACGAGCTTCCGGGAGCCGACGCGGCGATCGCCCCGACGAGCGCGGCGTCCACGGCGTGGATGTCGGCGACGTAGCGCGCCGTCGCTGCGGCGTCCAGACGCTGCCCGGCCGGATCGTAGTAGGCGATCGGACGACTATCGGGCTGATACCCGCCGACGGTGAACTCCATCGTCGGAAGACCGAACGCGCGGGCAGCATCCGCCACCGGGCTGTCGTCGATCCCATGGATCCACGACGCACCCAGATCGGTGACCAGTCCGTCGGTGCGGTCGGTCCAGACCCGTCCGCCGATGCGATCCCGCGCCTCGAGCACGATGACCGATCGCCCCTCACCCGCAAGCAGGCGGGCGGCGGTCAAGCCCGCGACACCCGCGCCGACGATGATCGTGTCGACCTCGCTCATCGAGCACTCCTTCGCGTCGAGATGACGGTCGCAGTGCCGCCCGAGGTCAGCGTAACGGCCCGGCCGCGCCCCTCGCGCGCGGGCTTAGGGTCGAGGTGTGACTGACCAGGAACCCGGCCCGGACGACGCCCTCACGCGCCACACCGACTACGGCGTCGAGCGTCTCGAAGAGGCCGATCTCGCGGCAGACCCCGTCACGCAGTTCCGGCGCTGGTTGACCGATGCTGCGGACCGCGATGTCTACGAGCCCAACGCCATGGTGCTCGGGACCGTCGGCGCCGACGGCACCCCGTCGAGCCGGACCGTGCTGCTGCGCGGGGTCGACGAGGCGGGATTCGTGTTCTACACCGACCGGTCGTCCCGCAAGGGTCTCGCCATCGACGCGCATCCCACGGTGACGCTGCTCTTCCCCTGGTACGTGATGCACCGCCAGGTGATCGTCACCGGCGACGTGACCACGGTGACGGACGCGGAGTCCGATGCGTACTGGACGAGCAGGCCCCACGGCTCGCGCATCGCAGGGACGGCCAGCGCGCAATCGCGGCCCCTCGCCGCGCGGTCCGATCTCGAGCAGCGGGTGCGCGACCTGGAAGCGCAGTACCCCGAGGACGTCGACGTGCCGAGGCCGGACCGGTGGGGCGGTTATCGCGTCCGCGCGTCGCGCGTGGAGTTCTGGCAGGGCCGCACCTCGCGCCTGCACGATCGCCTCGTCTTCGCACGCGATCCCGGCGATGCGGGTCGCTGGACGGTGGAGCGGCTGCAGCCCTGAGCACCTCGGGTGCTCCGTCGGAGAACGACACGCAGCGCCCTACTTCATGCCTCCGCCGTCCGCGTCCCGTACGGGGGCCTGCGGCGCGTCCTTGGGTCCCACTCCGACGGGCAGTCCGGCCTCGGGGTGGTTGAGATCGAAGGCGGGGCGCTCGCTGCGGATGCGCGGGATCGACGTGAAGTTGTGCCGCGGCGGCGGGCACGACGTCGCCCATTCCAATGACGCGCCATATCCCCACGGGTCGTTCACCGTGATCTTCGGCGCCTTCCGCGCGGTGACCCACACGTTGTAGAGGAACGGGATCATGGATGCGCCGAGGAGAAGCGATCCGACGGTCGAGACCTGATTGCCCCACGTGAAGCCGTCGGCGTCGGAGTAGTCCGCATAACGCCGGTTCATCCCGT
The DNA here is from genome assembly GCF_042747925.1 of Microbacterium songi. Taxonomy (NCBI): domain Bacteria; kingdom Bacillati; phylum Actinomycetota; class Actinomycetes; order Micrococcales; family Microbacteriaceae; genus Microbacterium; species Microbacterium songi. Next base: position 318,847 of record NZ_JBHZIE010000011.1, on the reverse strand, counting down.
CCGCTCCCAGCCAGTGCTGGATGAGGAAGGTCATGTGGAAGCCGACGAACAGCATCCAGAAGTGGATGTACCCCAGGCGCTCGTTCAGCATGCGGCCGGTGAACTTCGGCCACCAGAAGTAGAAGCCCGCGAACATCGCGAACACGACCGTCCCGAACACCACGTAGTGGAAGTGCGCGACGACGAAATACGTGTCGGAGACGTGGAAATCCAGCGGCGGCGACGCGAGGATCACTCCGGTGAGTCCTCCGAAAACGAAGGTCACGAGGAAGCCGAGGGCGAAGACGATGGGCGTCTCGAAGGTCAGCGAGCCGCCCCACATGGTGCCGATCCAGTTGAAGATCTTCACCCCGGTGGGCACGGCGATCAGCATCGTCATGAGGGCGAAGAACGGCAGCAGCACCGAGCCCGTCACATACATGTGGTGCGCCCACACCGCCACCGACAGGGCCGCGATCGCGATCGTCGCGTACACCAGGGTCTTGTACCCGAAGATCGGCTTCCGGCTGAACACCGGGAAGATCTCCGACACGATCCCGAAGAACGGCAAGGCGATGATGTACACCTCCGGATGCCCGAAGAACCAGAACAAGTGCTGCCACAACAGCACCCCGCCATTGGCCGGATCGTAGATGTGCGATCCCAGCACACGATCGGCGGCGGCAGCGAGGATCGCCGCCGCGAACACCGGAAAAGCCACGAGGACCAGGATGCTGGTGATGAGCGTGTTCCACGTGAAGATCGGCATGCGCCACATGGTCATTCCGGGCGCGCGCATCGTGATGATCGTCGTGATGAAGTTCACCGCACCGAGGATCGTTCCGAACCCGCTCATCCCCAATCCCAGCATCCACAGGTTTCCGCCCGCGCCGGGGGTGAATGTGGCGCTGGCGAGCGGCTGATACGCCGTCCAGCCGAACGACGCCGACCCCTGCGGCGTGAGGAAGCCCGAGACCGCGATGGTGGAGCCGAACAGGAACAGCCAGAACGCGAACGCGTTCAGCCGCGGGAACGCGACATCGGGCGCACCGATCTGCAAAGGCATGATCACGTTCGCGAAACCCGCGAACAACGGCGTCGCGAACATCAGCAGCATGATCGTGCCGTGCATCGTGAACAGCTGGTTGTACTGCTCCTTGGTCGGGACGATCTGGATTCCCGGCTCGTACAGTTCCGCCCGGATGAGAAGCGCCATCACACCCGCGAACATGAAGAACACCACCGACGAGATCAGGTACATGTATCCGATCGTCTTGTGGTCGGTGGACGTGATCCACTTGACGACGATGTTGCCCTTCTGCTCGACACGCGTCGAACTCAGAAGAGCCGCCTGCCGCGCCGGCAGCGTGGTCGGACGACCCTGCGCCGCAGGAGCCTGCTCCGTGGTGTCTGTCATCGTCGTTCCCTCTGTGCGCGTCGGAACCGGGTGGCGGGGTATCGCGGCACTGTAGGAAGGAAACGATGCCGCGGATCAGGGGCTTGCGCACGGTGGCGGACTGCCGTAAAAGCGCCTCGACTATCGCGGTGATGCGCCCGCCGGCGAGACGTCGAAGTTCTGCGAGAACACGTCATCCGGGTCCCAGCGCTTCTTGATCCTCTGGAGGCGGGCGAGGGTGGCGGGCGGGAACGCCGCCTCGACGTCGGCGGCGCGGTGGGTGGACTCGAAGCTGAGGTAGAGGCCGTCCAGCGTCGCGCGCACCGGAGCCCACGCGTCGTCGAAGGCCGGCCCCGGCCGGGTGGAGACGGCCGTCACCGAGAAATTCTGGTGTCGGTGGGCGTAGGCCGTCGCGTCGGCGGCGACGTCGTTGATCGCGCCGCCTGCCGACCTGATCTGCACCATCTCCGCGCGACCTGATGCGAGAAGCTCCGCGAGACCACCCGACACGGCCTCGTCGAGGTGGTCGGCCAGACCGGAGTGCATGGCGGCGCCCTGCTGCCCGCTGTGCGGGGCTCCCGAAGTGAGCGGCACGTTCGCATAGGCGGTCATACCCGCTCGCTGTCCGGCGAGACGACGCAGCCGCGTGAACGGCTCGAGCGCAGCGCTTGCCGCGTTCGCATCGTCACTCGCGAACACGACCGTCGCCTGCGCGAACGGCCGGGCGCCGGCCCCGACGTAGAGGAACGCCGAGACCTCACGCGGTGCGGCTTCGACCACGTCGCCCCACGAGCGGAGGAATGCCGCAGCATCCGTCATCTCGTAGGCGAACGTGGCCTGCGCGACGACCGGTGTCATTCCCGCCTCGAACTCGAACGAGGTGACGATGCCGATGTTGGCGCCCGCGCCCCGCACCGCCCAGAACAGATCGGGGTGCTCTTCGGGGGATGCGCGCACCAGGCGGCCGTCGGCGGTCACGATGTCAGCCGCCCGCATCCGATCGACCGTCAAGCCCTGCAAGCGCCCCAGCAGCCCGATACCGCCGGTGGTCGCCAGGCCGCCGACTCCGACATCGCCGGAGTCGCCCGAGGTGAGAGCCAGGCCCCAGTCACCGAGACCGTGTGCGACCTGAGACCAGCGCGCACCGGGCCCGACGAGCACTGTCGCCCCGCCGAGATGATCCACCCCGTTCAGGCGGCGCAGGTCGATGACGACGCCACCGTTGTTCGTGGCGATGCTGCTGATGCCGTGGCCACCGCTGCGCACCGCGAGGGGCCCGCCCTGGTTGCGAGCGAACGCGAGGGAGCGCGCGGTCTCGCCCGGCGTGCGCGGGAGCAGCACTGTCGCGGGCGACCCCTTCGCCGAGTACACGTGCCTGACCCGTTCGTAATCGGTCCCGCCAGGACGCACGACCTCGATGTCCTCGATCGTGTGCACGTCAGAACCTGACCGATCCGGCGACCGGTCCGGTCGCCTTCTCGACGTGGTACTGCAGGGCGATGCCGACCAGGGGACTCGTCGCCGCGACGAGGCCGGCAATGTGTGCGCCGATCTCCTCGCCGTCGAGCCAGCCGAGGTCGTCGATCCCCGCCGCCCGGCGTGCGCGCGTGCGGACCACGCCGAGCACCACCTGATAGACCCGCGGCCCACGGCTGCCGAGCTCGGCGGCGATCGTCCGCGTCAACGACTTCGTGGCGGCGGCGCTCAGCGCGATGCCGGCTCCGCCCGGGAACGCGAGGTCAGCGCTCATGCCATTCAGCTGCAGCACGATGCCGGACTTCTTCGTGTGTGGGACGAAGGCGCGGAGCAGCCGGAACACGCTCGTCAGATTGCCGGCGATGAGGTCGTCCCACTCGGCATCCGTCAGTGAGAGTGCGGGCTTGCGGCCCTGCTCGCCCCACGACGCGACGCTGATGACGACGCCGTCGAAGGGTCCGTAGCGCTCGGCCAGACGGGCCGCTTCATCGTCCAGGCCGTCGCCGGCGGCGTCGAGCACCTCGGTGACCAGCCGTCCACCGCCCCCCACGGTCGAGATGTTCGCCACGAGGTCCGCCAGTCGCGACAGGTCTCGGCCGGTCGCCACGACCGTCGCGCCGTCGGTCACGAGAGTGCGGACCACCCCTTCGCCCACTCCCCCGGAGCCGCCGATGACCACGACGACCTTCCCGGTCAGATCGGGTCGAGCGCCCTCCCATGCGAACTGCGTGCGTTCCGTCACTTCGTCTGCCTCTCCTTCTGCGAACCCGCCGAGCCGGTTCTCTCCGTTGCACGCGCATGGTCTTCCAGCGCTGCCAGCACATCATCGAGGGCGGCAAGCTGCGCCTCGTCGAGCGCGTCCGCGAACCAGAGCCGGGCCGCTCGCAGGTGCGGTCCGACCGCCTGCCGGTGCGCGGCGAGTCCGGCATCCGTCATGGTCACCGTCGACGCGCGACCGTCAGCGCCGGCCTCCGCCACCCGGAGGATCAGCCCGTTGCGCTCCAGCCGTCCGAGTTGGTGCGCGAGTCTGCTGGATTCCCAGCCCATCGCCCGCGCGCACTCCGAGGGACGTGCGGATCCTCCGAGCTCGACGAGGTGCGCGAGAACGGCGAACTCAGAGTCAGACAGGCCGGCGTCGGCCTGCAGCCCCCGTCCCACTTCGCGGCGGAGCACCTCGGTCACGGTCTGCAGGCGCTGCCAGACGCGCAGTGCCTCCGGAGACATTTTTGCTGACATGTCAGGTATAACCGCTCGCCACACGGATTATTCCGACCCGACGGAGCCCGTCCGGTTCTTTCGCGCGAGCTCCTAGACAGTCGCCGGCACGTCCGACTACCCTGGGAACTTCCTATGAGAGCGCTCCCACTTGCGTTCGCTTCCCCCGGATCCATCGGAGACACCGTGGTCTCAGCACCCTCTCGCTTCACTCGTCTGGCCGCAGCCCTCGGCGCGAGCCTCCTCGCGACCTCGCTCGTCGCAGTCGCCGAGCCCGCCGCCGCGGCCCCGATCGAGCAGGTACCGGGCGGTGACTTCGCCGACGGCACGCTCGACCCGTTCTTCGCCACCGCCGGCACCCCCACGATCACCGCCGGAACACTGTGCGTCGACCTGCCGGGCGGATCCACGAACCGGTGGGATCAGATCATCGGCGTCAACGGCATCGTCATCGATGCGGGCACGACGTACACGATGTCGTTCGACGCGAGCTCATCGTCCGGACGACCGATCCGCGCGATCATCGGCGACGACGACGCGCCCTACCAGGTGCTCCTGGAGCAGAATCCGACCCTCACCCCCGACCTCACCCGCTACGAGTACACCTTCACCGCCGCGAGCGGCTTCGACGGGGGCGCAGACGGCTCGGAGACTCCGCCCAGCGGCCAGGTCGCGTTCCAGGTCGGAGGCTCGCCCGATCCGTGGACGCTGTGCCTCGACGACGTGTCGCTGCTCGGCGGCACCGAAGAGGAGGCGTACACGCCCGACACCGGCTCCCGCGTGCGCGTCAACCAGGTCGGCTACCTGCCGGACGCTCCCAAGCGCGCCACGCTCGTGACCGACGCGACGGCGGCCGTCGGCTGGGACCTGTCCCGCGGGGGCGTGAGCATCGCAACGGGCGAGACCGTTCCCGCGGGCGTCGATCCGACAGCGGGTCTGAACGTGCAGGTGATCGACTTCAGCGAGGTCACGACCCCCGGCACCTACACCCTGACCTCGGACGGGGAGACGAGCTACGAGTTCACGATCGGCGCCGAGATCTACCAGCAGCTGCGCGTGGACGCGCTCAACTACTTCTACCCCGTGCGCAGCGGCATCGCGATCGACGGATCGATCATGGACGGCCAGCCCGATGCCGCCGAATTCACCCGCGACGCGGGCCATGTCGATGACCCGGACAGCTCCCTGGTCGGCGACAGCGCCAACAAGGGTGACCTCGACGTACCGTGCCTGTCACCCGCGACCGAAGGCGAGTACTGGATGTACGGCGACTGGTCGTGCGACTACACGCTCGACGTCGTCGGCGGCTGGTATGACGCCGGCGACCACGGCAAGTACGTCGTCAACGGCGGTATCGCCGTGTCGCAGCTGCTCAGCACATACGAACGCACCCGCTACAGCCCCACGGGCACCGCGTCGGCTCTCGCAGACGGCACGCTGAACGTGCCCGAGAGTGCGAACGGCGTTCCCGACGTCCTCGATGAGGCTCGCTGGGAGCTCGAGTGGATGGCGAGCATGCAGGTTCCGGCCGGTGCGCAGTTCGCGGGCATGGTCCATCACAAGATCGCCGACGTCGATTGGACCGGACTCCCCCTGCTGCCCTCCGACGACCCACAAGCCCGGTACCTGCACCGGCCGTCGACCGCAGCGACGCTGAACTTCGCGGCGGTCGCCGCGCAGGGCTCGCGCCTGTGGGCGCCGTACGACGCCGAGTTCGCAACGAGCCTGCTGGCCGCCGCACGCGTCGCGTGGGCGGCCGCCGTCGCCGATCCGGCCGTCTTCGCTCCCGCGCCCAACGCCGACCCGAGCCCCGGAAGCGGTCCCTACGACGACGACGAGGTCGGCGACGAGTTCTACTGGGCCGCCGCTGAGCTCTTCCTGACCACGGGAGAGCAGCCGTTCGAGGATCGCGTGCTCTCCAGCCCGTTCCACACGGCCGACATCTGGGGTGCGGACGGCTTCGACTGGGGCCACACGGCCGCCTTGGCGCGCCTCGATCTCGCGACCGTGGAATCCGACCTCCCCGGACGGGAGCAGGTGCGCGACTCGGTGATCGCCGGGGCGGACCGGTATCTCGCATGGCAGCAGGCCCAGCCGTTCGGGACGACCTATCCCGGCCTCGACGGTGGCTACCAGTGGGGTTCGAACAGCATGGTGCTCAACAATCAGGTCGTGCTGGCGACGGCGTTCGACCTCACGAGCGATCATCGCTACGCCGACGCCGTCGTCGAGGCGATGGACTACCTGCTGGGACGGAACGCACTGAATCACTCGTACATCACGGGCTACGGCGACGCGTTCTCCGAGAACCAGCACAGCCGGTGGTTCGCGGATTCCATCGAGCCGTCCCTTCCGAACCCGCCGCGCGGATCGGTCGCCGGCGGGCCCAACTCCGATACCGGCACGTGGGATCCGGTGATCAGCAGCACCTATACGCCCGCCCGGATGTGCGCGCCGCAGTTGTGCTATCTCGATGACATCCAGTCGTGGTCGACGAACGAGATCACCGTCAACTGGAACTCGGCCCTGTCGTGGGTCGCGTCGTTCGTGGCCGATCAGGGTGCCGGCGCGCGCGCCGACGCCGGCAGCGTCGTGCGCATCACGTCTCACCCGCGGGACGCCGCCGTGACGATCGGAGACTCCGCGGTCTTCAGCGCCACCGCCTCGGGAGATCCCGTGCCGACGGCGGAGTGGCAGCGGCTCGTCGACGGAGTGTGGACGCCGGTGGTCGGAGCGACGGGCTCGACGTTCGCGTTCCGCACGGTGGCCGCCGATGACGGCGCGCAGTTCCGGGCCTTCTTCGACAACGGATCAGGAGGGGCCTACACGGATGCCGCGACCCTGGTCGTCTCCGCTGCACCGGTGGTCGAATCACCCGCACCCGGCCCGAGTCCGACTCCGGGTGTCGTCGTCGGTTCGCCCGCCGGCGAGCGCGATGCCGACGGACGTCTCGCACGGACGGGGCTCGCATTCGATGCGGCACCGTGGCTCTGGGGCGGCGGAGCGCTGATCGTCCTGGGCGCTCTCGCGTTCTCGGCTCGCCGGAGACGGACGCCGCGCTGAGTCATCGCCCTGGATCAGGGCTGGGCGCCGTGGGGGCCGGAATCGGCCCGCACGGTCATCCCATCGATCTACGGTGAGACATGAGCACTGATCGACATCCCACCATCCCCGCACGCCTCGCTCCGGTGAAAGCCGCGGGCGGCCACGCATGAAGGTCGTGGTGGTGGGGGCGACGGGCAATGTCGGCACGGCGGTGCTGCGACGCCTGCACGCTGCCGACAGGGTGACCGAGATCGTCGGCGTCGCCCGCCGTGAACCCGACACGGCCTCACCGCCGTACGCGGGAGTGCGGTGGCACGGCATCGACGTCTCCCGGGCCGATGCCGTGGCACGACTGCGGTCGGTGTTCGACGGCGCCGACGCGGTCATCCACCTCGCGTGGGCGCTGCAGCCGAACCACGATGAGGGTGCGATGCGGGCGACGAACGTCGGTGGCACGGCCCGCATGCTCGCCGCGGCGTCGGCAGTGGGGGTCCCCCACGTCGTCGTCGCGTCGTCGGTGGGCGCGTACAGCTTCGGGCCGAAGCGCCGCAGGGTCGACGAGTCGTGGCCCACGGGCGGCATCCCCACCTCGCACTATTCGCGGCACAAGGCGGCCAACGAACGTGCCATGGACGAGTTCGAGCGTCGCCACCCGGAGGCGATCCTCACCAGGGTGCGCCCGGGTCTCGTGTTCCAGGCGGCAGCAGGCGCGGAGCTCGCGCGCCTCTTCCTCAGACGCTGGATACCGGTGGGCGTTCTCCGCACGTGGCGACCGCCCGTCCTGCCGTTCCCGAGTCAGGCGATCTTCCAGGGCGTCCACGCCGATGACCTCGCCGATGCCATCTGGCGCATCGTCGACCGCCGGGCCGGTGGAGCGTTCAACATCGCCGGCGAACCCGTCCTGGACCCCCCGACCGTGGCGCACACGATCGGGGCGGGGCGCTGGGTGCCGATGCGCGGCCGTGTGGTCCGTCTCCTCGTGGAACTCAGCTGGCGGCTGCGGCTGCAGCGCACCGACGCGGGGTGGATCGACATCGCCACCCAGGTGCCGGTGATGTCGACGGACCGCGCGCGGCAGGTGCTCGGGTGGGACCCCGCGATCTCGGCCACGGACGCACTCGCCGAGGTGATCGACGCGATCGCGGAAAGCCGTCACCATGGCGGCTCCCCGACCCTGCACGGCTGAACGCCCGTCAACCCCTTTCTTCTGCGGCGGCAACCGTGTCATGGTGGAGCGTGCAGCAGACGGATGATCTCAGCGCCTGGGTGGCGCAGCAGCGGTGGTACGCGGGCAAGAGCCACGAACCGGATTTCCGGATCCTCGACGTTCAACCTGCTCCCTCGGCCACGCGATATCTGCTCATGGACGATGCCGGCTCTTCTCCCGCTCTCTACAACGTGCCCCTCGCGCGCGTCGCGACGCCGGCGCCCACGGATGAGGTGATCGGCCCCGATGGGGACGGCTACCTCGTCGACGCTGCCCGGCAGGCGGACTTCGCCATCGGGATGCTCGCCGAGACCGGGGTGGTCGTGAGCCGGGTGACGGGCGCGCGGGTGCTCACGGGCGAGCAGTCCAACACCTCCATCGTGTTCGACGAGGACGGCCTGCCGACGATCATCTTCAAGCTCTTCCGGACACTTCATCACGGCGAGAATCCCGACGTCACGGTTCAGCGGGCGCTCAGCGAGGCCGGGTCGCCGTTCGTGCCACGGTTCTTCGGCAGCGTCGACGCCGAATGGCCGGATGTCGGGCGCGAGTCCGGTGTCGCGCGGGGCACTCTCGGTTTCGCGCAGGAGTTCCTTCCCGGTGTGCGCGACGGGTGGTCGATCGCGCTCGAGGCAGCCCGCGCGGACTCCGACTTCACGGGTGCCGCCCGCGACCTCGGCACCGCGGTCGCCCTGGTGCACGACGCTCTCGCGACAGCTCTCGATACGACGGTGGCCACCCCGGAGGACGTGACCCTCACAGGTGCGGCCTGGCGACGTCGTCTCCGCATCGCCGCCGCCGAAGTGCCCGCCGTCGCCGACCGTCTGTCGGCGATCGACGAGCTCTACCGCGAGGCACTCGAGCGCCCGTGGCCGCTGCTGCAGCGCATCCACGGAGATCTCCATCTCGGGCAGGTGCTCGCCGTCCCGGACGGCGGATGGCGCATCGTGGACTTCGAGGGCGAGCCCCTCCGGCCAATGGAGGAGCGCGCGATCCCCGACCTCCCGCTCCGCGACGTCGCAGGCATGTTGCGCTCGTTCGACTACGCGGCCGCAGTCGCGGGCGGGCCCGGCGCCGACGACTGGGCGACGGCCTGCCGGACCGCCTTCTTGGATGCGTACAGCCACGCGGCCGGATCGATCGACCTCGATCCCGTGCTCCTGCGCGCACTCGTCCTCGACAAGGCCGTCTACGAGGCGATCTACGAGGCGCGCAACCGTCCCGACTGGCTCGCGGTACCGCTCGCGGGCATCGACGCCGCGCTCGCCTGAGTCACTCGGCGCCGGCCTCCGCGCTCTCCAGCGGCTTCAGCACGAGGAACTTCGCCCCGTAGGCGGGAAGCGAGACGGCGAAGCTCTGCAGATCGTCGACGCGTCCGACGATGTCGCCGGACGCGGCATCCATCACATCGCTCTGCGGCACGAGCTGTTCGGAGCGCACCGTGCCCTCGATCGCCTCGGCGGAGAAGTTGAGGACCGTCACCTGCATCTGCGCATCGGCTGCGGCGTCGCCGTTGTCGAGACGGTGCACGAGTACCAGCATCCCCGCGTGTGCGACTTCGGGGATGTCGACCTGCGTGGCCGTCGCGATGCCGTACTCCCGCCGGAGGTCGAGCACACCGGCCAGCTTCGAGGCGAACGAAGTCGGGTCGTCGAGTTGCGCGGGAAGCGGACCGTACAGCGCCCGCCCGCGCGGCATGCCGGCCGCCGAGCGCGTGGCTCCCGGATCGACGTCGAGCAGATCATGCGCGCCGCGCTCGATCCACCGCGTGTCACCGGCCGAGAGGAGGTCCGCGACCTCGCGGGAGGGGACGGTGAGCATGCCCGTCAGGTCCCACCCGGAGAGCGCGAAGACACCCGGCTGCCACGCGTTGTAGGCGCAGAGGAGAAGATGCGCATCACGGATGGCCGGCACGTCGGCGTCGGTGATCTCGTCGAGTCGCGAGGCGCCGCGCGTGGCCGCGATGAGTGATGTCGTCGTGCAGGCGATGCCGTTCTGCGTGAAGACGCGGTTGAAGTCGGCCGAACCGGTGAGGCTCTCGGTGAGGTCGGCCCGCACCTCCTCGGCGAGCTGTCCGCCCGTGATCTCCCGCCCGCGGAAGCGGAACAGGTCCTCGCCGTGACGCGTCGCCCAGTGCACGAGCTCGTAGGTGAGCTCGTCGTGGTTCTGCAGCCCGTGCACGAGCTGCACGGGTGCGACGCCGAGCTCGAGCGAGGTGGTGAGCGCCAGCCGCAGGAATTCGGTCTGCCCCGTCGCGAGCGCGTGATGGTAGCCCGGGCGCCCGATGAAGTCGTACGACAGATCGGCGCCGACGGCCCCCGTGTCGCGGATGTCCTCGATCGTGAGGTTGAGCTCCTGGAAGGTGAAGCCACCGACCTTGCGGACCATCCCGGCGATGATGTGGTTCGCCGCGTGGGAGAGCGGATGCCCCTCCGACCATGCGGGCAGACCCTCGGCGCTCTTCTCCACGCCCAGGAATCCGTTGGCGTCGAGGCGCAGTGCGCTCGTGCCGAGCTCCCCGAGGGAGTGCAGGGCATCGCCGATCACGAGGCGCATACCCGCGAACGTCGGGTCGAGCCAGTTGATCGACGGCTGACCCTGCTTGAAGTAGTGCAGATAGACCCACCGACGGGTGATCCCGTCGGGTCCGATGGCGGGGGCCGTCGCGCTCCAGTTCGTCTCCTTCACGCCCGGCGTGTAGAAGATGACGCGCTGGAGTGCGCCGATGATGTACCCGCGTTCGGCGAGCTCGTGCTCGGTCGCCGGGTCGAGGTTGACGCTGTCGACCCCCTCGGGCACGTCGGGCAGCCGCGACCAGTCCTCGGGCGGGATCTCGATCATGTGGTAGATCCCGGGATAGTCCTTGAAGCCCATCTCCGCGAGGCGGAAATCGGCGCCCTTGCCGGTGTGCCCGGGCACGATGTCGTCGATGACGCTGCCGCCGTGCGACTCTGCGACGTCGCACAGCGCGCGGAACTCGTCCTCGGTGCCGAACGCAGGATCGATCGACGTGCTGATGCGGTCGAAGTGCCCGTCGACGCTGGGGGTCTCGAGCCACCCGGCGATCCCGCCCGCGCGCTTCACCGGGCCGGTGTGTATCGCGGTGATCCCGACGCGCTCGAACGCCGACCACAGCTGGTCGTCGCCGAGCGCCGAGAGGAACGACTGCCCCGGCCGCGTGATGAACGAGATCGGATAGGCCGTGAACCACACATCGCTGGTGGCGATCGCGCGTCGCGCGTCGGGACGCGCGTAGGGATTGCGCCACATCGCCGGCTGCCCGGAGAGCTGCCGGGCGAGGACGTCCGCGTCTTTCAGCATCGACTGCCGCACGAGCCACTCGACGTACGACGGGTTGGTGCCGTTGGCCGTGCGCGGATCGGTCGTGATGCGGCGGACGCTCCCCCCGCGGAAGTGGTCACGCGGCCGCAGCCGCCTCGGCCGCGCGGGATAGCGCTGCTCGTCGTAGGTGATCTCGTTCTTCTCTGAGTCGTTCTCCCCGTCGGTCGTATCCGTGCGAGGGAGGTCGATCGGACCGGTGTACAGATCTTCCGGTCGGAGGTCGTTGCGCGCCATACCTCCACGTTACGGACTGCGCCACCCCACGACGAGCAATGGCGCGCATTCCCGTGCGGGAGTATCGGCGAATGGATCGGGACGAGGCTCGCGCGCAGTTCGGGGGCTCGATGCGTCCGGACCACGGGCGCCGCACGACACCGATCATGAAGGCACATGAGGGCCGTCACGAAAAGCCGTCTGACCGGGCATTCTCAGTGCGGAGACGGAGGGATTTGAACCCTCGGACCCCTTGAGGGGTCTCCACCTTAGCAGGGTGGTGCACTAGGCCGAACTATGCGACGTCTCCAGTCAGGCGACGCTCGAAAGCGCGCACCTGCGCTCAGCAATCATAACCGCTGCGGTCCGCTCAGACGAACGCCGGCGCCGCTCGGGAGGAGGAGGGACGGATGCCGCGGCATCCGTCCCTCCTCCTCCCGACCGTCATTCGCGGAGGTTGCCCGCCGAGCAGGTCTGCGTCGCGGCGTTCTGTCCGGGCACGTCGCTCGGCAGCACCGCTGCGGTCTCGGTCGGCGCGGGCGTGGCGCCCGGATCCGTCGTGGCGGCGGGGTCGGGCGTGACCGGCTCGGTCGTGGGCTCCGGGCTCACGACGATCGAGCCGCCGCCCGCGTCGACGTCGCTGGTGAGCTGCAGCGGCTGATTGGCCGCGAGAGCGTCCAACAGCACCTGCGCCGAGTCGTAGTTGGGTACGACGCGGTTCGCGTCGTACGGGTCGGTCTGGACCGGGTACTGCACGAACACGATGTCTTCGAAGGGGACGCTCTTCACGGCCAGAGCGATCTGCACGAGCGTGAGCGGGTTGGTCAGGCTCTTGCTCGGGGTGATGTTGTCGACCGCCGTCGTAGCGAGCTTGTACAGGGTCGCGGGGTTCGACAGCACCTCGTCACTGACCAGCTTGTGGGCCAGCTGCGACATGTACTGCTGCTGGTTGCTGATGCGCGCGAGGTCGCTGCCGTTCTCGAGGCCGTGGCGCGTGCGCAGGAACTGCAGCGCCTCGAGGCCCTGCACGGTGCGTTCGCCGGCCGGCCAGTCGATGCCGGTGTAGCTGTCGCGGATGCCGCCGTTGCCGATGCAGACGCTGACACCGCCGATCGCGTCGGTGATATTGATGACGCCGCCGAAGTTGACCTTCGCGGCGAAGGGGATGTTGATGTCGGTGAGCTGCGAGATGGTCTTCGCGACGCAGGACAGCCCGCCGTACGAGTAGGCGGAGTTGAGCTGCTGCTTCGTCATCGCGGCGTGCTCCGTGCCGTCCTCCTCCGTGCACGCGGGGATCGGCATCATGAGGTCGCGGGGGAACGAGATCACCGTGACGCGACGGGGGTTGTCCGAGATGTGCATCAGCAGGTTGACGTCGTTCAGCTCCCCGCCGGCGTCGGCGCCCGTGCATCGGTCGCCGAAGTACGCGGCGAACTCGGGCAGGCATTCGTCGGTGCCGGTGAGCAGCACGTCGATGCCGCCCTCGATGGCTCCGATGTCGGGGGGCACAGGACTCTGGCCCTCGAGGGCCACGGCGTCATCGGTGAAGCTCGCGGTCAGGTCGTAGGCCGCGTACGCGGCGACGCCCGCACCCGACACCAGCACGACGGCGAGCATAACGCCCACGATCTTCATCAGCTGGCTGAACGGATGCGGCGACTTCAGGGCGCCGTGACGTGCGACGGTGCGGCGGCCACGTGTGCCGGGCTTGGTCGACTGACTCACTCGGGTCCTCTCGGGGCTGAACCAGGGTGCGCTCGGCACACCCTGGTTCCACTGCGGAGGGTGTGGGATTCGAACCCACGGGACATTGCTGCCCACTGGTTTTCAAGACCAGGTCCATCGGCCGCTCGGACAACCCTCCCGATCAATGCCGAGGCATTCACCGAACAGTGCCCGAGTCTAGTCGACGGCCCTATCCCGCCATTGTCCCCATCGTGGCTGGGGAGGTGCTGAACGACGCACCGGGAGATTCCCCGGTCTCATCGGCGCTTCTCCCGCGACGTGCACCGGATCCGGGTCCTCAGAGGGCCTTCAGCACGGCGGCGACGCCACCGTCCTGCACCGACGAGGTCTGCTCGCCGGCGGCATCGCGCACCTCCTGCGGACCCTGCGCCATCGCCACCGCACGACCGCCGTTCTCGCGCGCCCACCGGAACATGCCCACGTCGTTGCGCCCGTCGCCGATCACCAGCACGTGCGCCGGGTCGACGCCGAGCCAGCCCCGCACGAGCTCCAGAGCCGACGACTTGTCGACTCCCATCGGGGCGATGTCGAGCCATGCGGTCCACCCGATCGCGTAGGAGACCTGGTTCAATCCGATGTCCTCGACGAGCTTCATGAAGTCGTGCTCATCCTGATCGGGCGAGACCACCACGACACGACTCACCGGTGCATGCGACAGTTCGTCGAACGTCACCCGCTTCGCGTCGCTCATGTTCCAGTCCTCGAGGTATTCGGTGTAGAGCCGGTCGCCGTTCTCGAGCTCGACCATGTAACGCGCGTCCGGAAGATGCTCGCCCAGGAGCGTCAGCACCGCCGTGGGGTCGAAGGTCTCGGTGTGGAACCGCTCGTACTGCTCGCCGTCGGCGTCGGGCTCGTCGAGCCGGCGCATGATCACGGCGCCGTTGGAGCACACCAGATACTCCGGCTCGATCTCGAGCAGGCGCTGGATGCCGCGGGTGCCGCTCCAGCTGCGCCCCGTCGCGAGCATGACCTCGTGACCGGCGGTGTGGGCGTCCTCGACCGCCTGCAGGACCCCGGGGCTCAGCGACTCGTCTTCGAGCAGGATCGTGCCGTCGATGTCGAGCACGATCAGCAGCGGGTCGGTCGGAGTCGTCGGGTCCGCAGCATCCGCGGCGATCTCCTCGACGAGTTCGGCAGCCTCGGACGGCGCCACGACCTCCACCGAGCCGGTCTCGGGCAGGTGCGGGCGGTGGGTCATCGCGTCGACGGGCTCGGGGCTCGCGGTGTTCGCGTCGTCGGTCATCCGGTCGGCTCCATGACCTCGAGGCCGCCCAGGTAGGGCCGCAGCACCTCCGGCACCGTGACCGATCCGTCGGCGCGCTGGTGGGTCTCGAGGATCGCGACGATCCAGCGCGTGGTCGCCAGCGTGCCGTTCAGGGTCGCGACGAAGGACGTCTTCGCGCCGTCCGGCCGGTACCGCACGTCGAGCCGGCGGGCCTGGTAGGTGGTGCAGTTGCTGGTACTGGTGAGCTCGCGGTAGGCGTCCTGCGTGGGCACCCACGCCTCGACGTCGAACTTGCGCGCAGCGCTGGACCCGAGGTCGCCGGCCGCCACATCGATCACACGGTACGAGAGTCCGAGGTCCTGCAGCATGCCCTCCTGCATCTCCACGAGGCGATCATGCTCGGCTTCGGCAGCATCCGGTGTCGTGTAGATGAACATCTCGAGCTTGTTGAACTGGTGCACGCGGATGATGCCGCGGGTGTCCTTGCCGTACGAACCCGCCTCGCTGCGATAGCAGGTCGACCAGCCGGCATAGCGCTTCGGCCCGCGTGCGAAGTCGAGGATCTCGCCCATGTGATAGCCGGCGAGGGCCACCTCGCTCGTGCCGACGAGATAGAGGTCCTGCTCTTCGAGGTGGTAGACCTCGGCGGCGTGCTGGCCGAGGAACCCCGTGCCCTGCATGACCTCGGGCCGCACGAGGGTGGGCGGGATCATCGGGGTGAAGCCCGCGCGCAGAGCCCGGTCGAGGGCCAGCGACATGAGTGCGATCTCGAGCCGCGCGCCGATGCCGGTGAGGAAGTAGAAGCGGCTGCCCGACACCTTGGTGCCGCGCTCCATGTCGATCGCGCCGAGCAGCTCGCCGAGTTCGAGGTGGTCGCGCGGGGTGAAGTCGAACGTCGGCGGCTCGCCGTGGGTGCGGAGCGTGACGAACGACTCCTCGCCGCCTGCCGGAACGCCGTCGAGCACGACGTTCTCGATCTTGCCGAGGGCCGCGGATGCCGCTTCCTCGGCGGCCGCGACGACATGCTGCGCCGACTTCACCTGATCGCTCAGAGCCTTCGCCTCGGCGACGAGCGCGGCCTTCTCGTCCTTCGGCGCCTGCGCGACGCGCTTGCCGTGCACGTTCTGAGCGGCTCGCAGCTCTTCGAACGCGGTGATCGCAGCGCGTCGTTCGCGGTCGGCGGCGAGCGCCTCGTCGACGCTCTCCGTGGGCTCGCCACGGGACTCCTGCGAGCGCTTGACGAGCTCAGGGTGGTCACGAAGGAGGGCGGGATCGATCATCGTGCAAGTCTATCCAGCGGTGGAGCGGCGGCTTCGGAGCGCGATATCGCCGGATCGTGCCGGATAGTGTGGCCCCATGACCGAGACCGACGCCCGTCAGCGCGCCGCCCTCGTCTACAACCCGATCAAGGTCGACCCCGAGAGCCTGCGCGAGATCGTCACCCGTCAGTCCGCGGAGGCCGGGTGGGCGGAGCCCCTCTTCTTCGAGACCCGCGTCGAGGATCTCGGCGACGGCGTGACGCGCGAGGCGCTGGCCGCCGGTGCCGACGCCGTGCTGGTGGCCGGTGGCGACGGCACCGTCCGCGCGGTGGCGCAGGCGATGAACGATTCGGGCGTGCCCCTGACGATCGTGCCCAGCGGCACCGGAAATCTCCTGGCCCGCAACCTCTCGCTCCCCCTGTCGGTGCCCGAGACCATGGTGCGCGCCGCCTTCGACGGCGACCGGCTGGCGATGGATGTCGGCATCGCCTCGCTCCGCCGCACCGACGGGTCGACCGACCAGTACGCCTTCGTCGTGATGGGCGGTATGGGACTGGACGCCTCGATGATCGCGCACACCAGCGGTGACCTGAAGAAGCGCGTCGGATGGGTCGCGTACGTCGACGGCGCCGCCCGCTCACTCGTCAAGGCGAAGCCGTACCGGATGATGTACCAGCTCGACGGGCACCGACTGCACTCGTCCAAAGTGCAGAGCATCATGTTCGCCAATTGCGGCAGGCTGCCGGCGGGACTCGACCTCATCCCCGAGGCGTCCGTCACCGACGGCGAGCTCGACATCGTCATCTTCCAGCCGAAGAACGCCCTGGGATGGCTCCTGGTCTGGCGGCGCGTCGCGTGGGACAACTCGTTCCTCCGCCGCTTCCGCGCCGGGCGCCGGGTGCTGGCACTGCGCACGAAGGACAACGCCGTCGTCTACGCGCGCGGCACCGGCATCGAAGTGGCCGCGGGCACACCGCAGCCCGTGCAGCTCGACGGGGACGAGTTCGGCGAGGCGGTCCGGGTGTGGTGCCGAGTGGATGCCGGCGGCCTGATCGTCGCGCTCCCGCGCGGCCACTCCGTCTCGGCGCTCTGAGGACCCCGCGGCGCGGGATCGTGTCAAGCCCGCCCGAGCCGGCCCCGAAGCGGGAAGAATGAGCGGATGCCCCGCCCTTCACTCGTCTGGTTCCGCGAAGACCTCCGACTGGCCGACAACCCGGCCCTGCGCGCCGCCATCGACCGCGACGAACCGGTGATCGCGCTGTACGTCCTGGACGAGGAGTCCGAAGGCATCCGACCGCTCGGAGGCGCGATGAAGTGGTGGCTGCATCACAGCCTCGCGTCGCTCCGCGATCGCATCCAGGAGCGCGGCGGGGTGCTGGTGCTCCGGCGCGGGCCCGCTGCCGACGTCGTGGCCGAGGTCGTGTCCGAGGTCGACGCGGGAGCCGTGTACTGGAACCGCCGCTACGGCGGTGCCGAGCGCGAGATCGACACGGCGCTCAAGACCGCCCTCCGCGGCAGCGGCGACGACGGCGAGGGCGATGGCGGGGGCGTCGAAGTGGCGTCGTTCGCGGCATCCGTCCTCTTCGAACCGTGGACCGTGCAGACCGGCTCGGGCAGCTCGTACTCGGTGTTCACGCCCTTCTGGCGCGCCTGCCTGGGGATGCCGGCTCCCCGCGCACCCCTACCCGAACCCCGGCAGCTGCGGGGCCCGGCCACCGCGCCCGCATCGGACGAGCTCGACGACTGGGGGCTCCTGCCCACGAAGCCGGACTGGGCCGGCGGGCTGCGCGACGCGTGGGAGCCGGGAGAGCCGGCGGCACGGGCGCGCCTCCGCGAATTCCTCGACGACGACCTCGGCGACTACGACCGTGCGCGGGACGAGCCCGCGGCCGGCGTCACCTCGAACCTCTCGCCGCGCTTGCGCTGGGGCGAGCTCTCGCCGCACACCGTCTGGCACGAGACCGTGTCGGCGAAGGCCACCGGTACACGCGCGGCGGCCGCGCAGCGGTTCCTCTCCGAGATCGGGTGGCGCGAATTCGCGACCCACGTGCTCTTCCACCACCCCGACCTCGCGACCGTCAACCTGAGGCCGGAGTTCGACTCGTTCCCCTGGCCCGAGCTCGACACCGCCCACCTCGAGGCGTGGCAGCAGGGCAGGACCGGCGTACCGCTCGTCGATGCGGGCATGTGCGAGCTCTGGAAGAGCGGCGCGATGCACAACCGGGTGCGCATGGTGACGGCATCCTTCCTCATCAAGAATCTGCTGATCGACTGGCGCCTCGGCGAACAGTGGTTCTGGGACTGCCTGGTCGACGGAGACGGCGCCTCGAACCCGTTCAACTGGCAGTGGGTCGCCGGCTCGGGTGCCGACGCGGCGCCGTACTTCCGCGTGTTCAACCCCGAACTGCAGGCGCAGAAGTTCGACAAGCACAGCGAGTACATCGGGCGCTGGGCTCCGGAGTACACCGATCCGGATGCCTCGACCCCCGAGCCGATCGTCGATCTCAAGGCCTCGCGCGCCGCGGCGCTGGAGGCCTACGAGAAGGTCAAGAGGGCGTCGCGCTGACACCCGGCTCGAGGCGACCGCGACCCCGCACGAGGTGTGGAGGCGTCGGACGGAATAGAGCGGGTGCCGCGCGCCTTGTGTTGTGGTGATGTCTACGATCGCCGCTCCCGCCCTGTCCGTCCTCGACCTGGTCCCGGTGCACACCGGGCAGACGACCGCGCAGGCGGTCGCGGCCTCCCTCGACCTCGCCGGGCACGCGGACCGCCTCGGGTTCCGCCGCTACTGGTTCGCCGAGCACCACAACATGCCCGCGGTCGCCTCGACCACCCCGCCGGTGCTCATCGCCGCCGCCGCGTCTCGCACCTCCCGGATCCGGGTCGGCTCCGGCGGCGTCATGCTGCCCAACCACGCGCCGCTCGTCGTGGCGGAGCAGTTCGCCGCGCTCGAGGCGATCGCACCCGGACGCATCGACCTCGGCCTCGGTCGCGCACCCGGCAGCGACCCGGTGATCACGCAGCTGCTGCGCATGTCGGGCACCTCCAGCGACGTGGAGCGGTTCCCGCAGCACGTGCGCGACATCCGCTCGCTCATGTCGGCCGAGGGAGCGACCGTGCAGTTCTCGTCCGGCGGCACCTACGACGTGCACGCCACGCCCGCGGCCGCCGGCACCCCCGAGGTCTGGCTGCTGGGTTCGAGCGACTACTCGGCGCAGCTCGCCGCGTCGCTCGGCCTGCCCTATGTGTTCGCGAACCATTTCTCGGGCGAAGGCCTCGAGCGCGCACTCGACGTGTATCGGACGGGCTTCCAGCCGAGCGAGACCCTCGATGCACCGCGCACCTTCCTCACCGTCAACGTCGTCGCGGCGCCGACGGCCGAAGAGGCCGAGGAGCGCTCGCTCCCCAACCAGCGGATGATGGCTCGCCTGCGCACGAACCGGCCGCTCGTGGCCATGGAGAGCGTCGAGCAGTCGCGTGCCGCCGGCGACTTCGACACGATGGCGCAGTCGGTGATGGCATCCGCGCGCTCGAAGTGGTTCGTCGGAACGGGGGAGACCGTCGCCGCCGAGCTGTCGGCGTTCGCCGCCCGCTGGGACGTCGACGAGGTCATGCTGTCACCGATCGCCGGCGGCTACGACGGAGAGCCGGTGGATGCCGCGCCCGGCCGCATCCAGACCCTCGAGCTGGTCTCGGCGGCACTGGCCGCCTGACGCCACCGGCCGGGCTACGCCTCGGGCTCGCCGCTCACGAGACCGCGCAGCCACTCGCGCGCCTCGACGAACACATCGTCCGAGTACCGGTCGGGGTAGCGCACGAGGGCGCGGTCGGCCCGCGGGTACGAGCCGAGGAAGATCACCCGGGGGCTGAAGCGGCGGAGTCCGAGGAGCGCGTCCGCCATCCGCTCGTCGCTGACGTGGCCGTCCGCGTCGATCACGAACCGGTACCGCCCGAGCGCATCGCCGATCGGCCGTGACGCGAGCAGCGACAGGTTGATGCCACGCGTCGCGAACTGCTCGAGCATCTCCAGGAGGGCGCCGGGATGATCCTCGGGCAGCTCGACGATCAGCGAGGTCTTGTCGGCGCCGGTCGGCGGCTGCGGCGCGGAGGTGCGGCTCACCAGGACGAACCTCGTGACGGCGTTCGGGTTGTCGCCGATGTGCTCGGCGAGCAGTTCGAGGTCGTAGTGCTCGAGGATTCCGGGGGGCGCGATCGCGGCATCCGCATTGCTCGTGCCGTCGACCAGGCCGACGGCGCTGGCCACATTGCTCGCCGCGGGCAGGTGCGCGTGCGCCGGGAGCGTCCGCGTGAGCCACTGCAGGCACTGGCCGTAGGCGACCGGGTGCGCGGCGACGAGCGACACGTCCTCGAGCCGCACACCGGGCTGGGCCACGAGGACGAAGTTCACCGGCACGAGGTATTCGCCGACGATCCGCAGGCCCGGGATCGTCGCGAGGGCGTCCTGGGCGGTCGACACCCCGCCGTCGACGGAGTTCTCGATCGCGATCATCGCGGCGTCGGAGCGGCCGTCGATGACATCGGCGAGCGCTTCGCCCACGTTGCGGACCGGACGCCACGTCTGGTCGCGCGCCTCGGGCACCTGGGCGAGGGCGGCCTCCGTGAAGGTTCCGGCCGGCCCCAGGTAGCTGTACGTGCGGCGGACGCGGGGATGCACACCGGCGGGGTCGGACGTCACGATCGCCAGCCTAGCCGCGCGGGTGAGGTACCCCGCCCACGAGGTGCCCAGCTTCTGCACCGCGGTGCAGGAGTGGTGCTGGCGCCTCCCCGGTGTGGACTCCCACACCACGCTGCAGTACGACGGGACGCAAGAGTGGCACGACGATGAGGCGGGGCGGTCGCGGGATGGGAGAGCGCGCCGCGCGATCAAACATGGGCGCGACGCCGCCGCCGGTGCAAGGATGAACCCATGAGCCGCGCAGGACAGCAAGCCGAAGCATCCGATCTGATCGACATCGACGAACTCATCGCCGCCTATTACGACAGGAAGCCGGATGCCTCCATCCCGGCGCAGCGTGTCGTCTTCGGCACGAGCGGGCACCGGGGGTCGTCGCTGTCGACCAGCTTCAACGAAGACCACATCCTGGCCACGACGCAGGCCATCATCGACTACCGCATCGGTCAGGGCATCAGCGGCCCGCTGTTCCTCGGCCGCGACACCCACGGACTGTCGCTGCCGGCGGAGCGCAGCGCGATCGAGGTGCTCGTGGCCAACGGCATCGACGTCCGCGTCGACTCCCGCGACGCGTGGGTGCCGACCCCGGCCCTCAGCCACGCGATCCTCGCCTACAACAAGGGCCGCGCGCTCGATGACCCGGGCCGGTCGGACGGCATCGTCGTCACGCCGTCGCACAACCCGCCGCGCGACGGCGGCTTCAAATACAACCCGCCGCACGGCGGGCCCGCCGACACCGACGCCACCTCGTGGATCGCCGATCGTGCGAACGAACTCATCGTCGCGGGACTCGACGGCGTCAAGCGCACCCCGTTCGCCGACATCGACGCCGACACGCTCGGCACCTACGACTTCCGCGACGGCTACGTCCGCGACCTGTCGAACATCATCGACATCGACGCGATCCGCACGGCGGGCGTCCGGATCGGGGCCGATCCCCTGGGCGGAGCATCCGTGGAGTACTGGGCGCTGATCGGCGAGCACTACGACCTCAACCTGACCGTCGTGAACCCCGACGTCGACCCGACGTGGCGCTTCATGACCCTCGACTGGGACGAGAAGATCCGGATGGATCCTTCGTCGCCCAACGCGATGGCCTCGCTCGTCGCCAAGCGCGGCGACTACGACCTCCTCACAGGCAACGACGCCGACGCCGACCGGCATGGGATCGTCACACCCGACGCCGGGCTGATGAACCCGAACCACTATCTCGCCGTCGCGATCGACTACCTGTTCTCGCATCGACCGGACTGGCCGACGGATGCCGCGGTCGGCAAGACCCTCGTGTCGTCGATGATCATCGACCGGGTCGCCGAATCGCTCGGCCGGACGCTGCTGGAGGTGCCGGTCGGCTTCAAGTGGTTCGTGCCGGGGCTGCTGGACGGCTCGGTGGCATTCGGCGGCGAGGAATCGGCGGGCGCGTCGTTCCTGCGTTTCGACGGCAGTGTGTGGACCACCGACAAGGACGGCATCCTGCTCGCGCTGCTCGCGGCCGAGATCCTCGCGGTGACGGGCAAGACGCCGTCGCAGCGCTACGCCGAGCTCGAGGGCGAGTATGGGGCATCCGTCTATCAGCGCGTCGACGCCCCCGCGACGCCCGCGCAGAAGGCCGCGCTCGCGAAGCTCTCGCCCGACGCGGTGACGGCGACCGAGCTGGCGGGTGAGCCGATCACGGCCAAGCTCTCGCACGCCCCCGGCAACGGCGCCGCGATCGGCGGCCTAAAGGTGCAGACCGAGCATGCGTGGTTCGCCGCGCGCCCCTCGGGCACGGAGGACGTCTACAAGCTCTACGCGGAGTCGCTGCGCGGGGCCGATCACCTGCACGAGGTGCAGGAGGAGGCCCGCGCCGTCGTAACCGAGGCGCTCGGCGACGCCTGAGGGCCGGCCGCGGGCCCGCCCCGGGCCGGTCCCGCACGAACGGTCGTGTCCTGGCCCGGTCCCGGTCCCGGTCGTGTCGCGTCCCGGCCCGGCCCGGTCCCGGTCGTGTCGTGGCCCGGTCCCGCGCGAACGGTCGTGTCCTGGCCCGGTCCCGCGAACGGTCACGATACGCCGTACCGGCCCCGACGCGCGCCGGCGCAACGGCGAGTCGTGAACGTTCGCGACCCGGCCGACAGGTACCTGCGGCCGACGGGAGCTCTCGGCCCGGCGCCGGCCCGCCCGGGCCCGGTCCCGGTCGTGCGCCTCCCGGTCCCGCGCGAACGGTCGCAACACGCCGTACCAGCCCCGGCGCGCGCCGGCGCAACGGCGAGTCGTGACCGTCCGCGACACGCGCGCGGGCGCCGGCGTGCCTGCGGCCGGTATCGGCCCGCGGGACGAAAAACCTCTCGGAACCGACCCTCGGGGGCCGGATCCTGCGCCAGGCTGAGAATGCGTCGCCTCCGTGCCGTTCGCGACGCGAGTGATCCGCGCGTTCGAGGAGGAGAAGCATGGCGAAGAAGCAGGTGCAGACCGGAACCTTCGAGTACGAGGAGTTCGGCGACGCCGACGTCCTCCACAAGCGAATGCATCCCGTGGCCAGCCCCGGCGCGGGCGAGGTGTGCGTCGAAGTCATCTCGACGGGCATCAACCACATGGAGGTCTTCCTCCGCAACGGCAACGAAGCCTCGTGGGTCGACGATCCATGGCCGCGAGGATCGGGCAGCGACTTCGCCGGCATCGTCACCGCGACCGGCGCGGGAGTGACCGGCTTCCCCCGAGGCGCCGAGGTGATCGGCCACGTGCGCACCGGCGCGCACGCCACACATGTCCTCGTGCCGTCGACCTCTCTCGTGCTCAAGCCGCGCAATGTCAGCTGGGAGGTCGCCGGTGGGCTGTACCTCGCGGGCGCGACGGCTCTCGAGACCCTGGACGATCTCCGCATCGGCGCCGCTGACACCCTCGTCGTCTCGGCCGCCGCGGGCGCGGTCGGGAGCATCGAGGTGCAACTGGCGAAGCATCGCGGCGCGAAGGTCATCGGGACGTGCGGCGAGCGCAACTTCGACTACCTCCGCCAGCTCGGCATCACCCCGGTCAAGTACGGCGAGGGGATGCCGGAGCGCATATCGCGCGCGGCGCAGGGGCCGGTGACGGCGTTCATCGACAATTTCGGCAAAGACGGCAGGGACATCGCCGATGCGCTGGGGGTCCCCGAGACCCGCTATCGCTCCAGCGCCGATCGGCGTGACGTCGAGCTGAAGCTGCTGCAGGACGATCCCGAATCGGTCGCCCACGGCAGCGATCTGCTCGCGCGGCTGGCGGACCTGGCCGACCGGCGTGCATTCACGCTCCTCATCTCGGGGCTCTACGACCTGGATGACATCGTGGAGGCGTACGAGGACCTCGCCCGCCTCCACTCGCGCGGCAAGATCGTGCTCGGCACCCGGCTCGCCGCCCCGTACCGCACGCAGAAGGCGCGCGACGTGCACGACGCCATGGCCTGAAGCGTCCGAACCGCCGGGGTCGGCGACGTCCCGCGCGTCGCGCGGGGCGTCGACGTGCGCCGGAGGTGAGCGCTTACCATGATCGAGCGGGCCGCCTCGGCACCGTGACGGCGATGACGCATCGCCGCCGAGCGCGGGGAGACGCAGTGAAGCGAGTGGGCATCCGGGACGTCGCCGAGCGCGCCGGCGTCTCGATCAGCACGGTCTCGAACGCGCTGAACCACCCGCACACGGTGAGCGCTCCTCTCGTCGAACGGGTGCGGAGTGTCGCCGATGAGCTCGGATACCTGCCGCTGCAGGCTGCGCAGCAGCTGCGCGCAGGTCGCAACGGACTGCTCGGCATGACCGTCATCAACATCGCCAACCCCTTCTTCGCGGCGCTCGTGAGCGGGGCCGAGGAGGCTGCGGCCGCCGCGGGCTACCGCATCCTCGTCGGAAACAGCGACGACGACGTCGTCAAGGAGCGCGGCCACCTCGAGCTGTTCGAGCGCGTGCAGGTCGAGGGTGTGATCGTCTCGCCGTTCGGTGACGCCGGACCGTCGATCCGTCGGCTGCAGGCCCGCGGCATCCCCGTCGTCCTCGCCGACGCGAAGGACGATGACGCGCAGTTGCCGTCGGTGTCGTTCGACGACGTCGCCGGCGGGCGCCTCGCCGCCGAGCACCTGCTCGCCAACGGTCGCCGACGTATCGCCTTCGTGGGTGCGCGTGAAGAGGTCCGACAGGTGCGTGAACGTCTGCAGGGTGCGCGCGAAGCCGTCGCCGAGCACACCGACGCCCGGCTGGAGGTGGTGATCTCCACCCGCACGACAGCGGCGCTCGGCCAGGCGTTCGGTGCCGACATCGCGGCCGCGCCCCGCGCCGAGTGGCCCGATGCGATCCTCGCGACCAACGACCACCTCGCGTGCGGGATCGTGTCGGGTCTCGTGGGAGCCGGCGTGCGGGTCCCCGAGGACATCGCGGTCATCGGCTACGACGACATCGAGTTCGCATCGGTCGCCGCGGTGCCCCTGACCTCGGTGCGACAGCCCGCGCGCGAAATGGGTCGGCGCGCGGCCGAGCTGCTCGTCGAGCACATCGCGGGCTCGCGCGAGCACCGCGCCCTCGTCTTCCAGCCTGAGCTCGTCGTGCGCGCGTCGACGAAGACGACATCGACGGCGGCCGCGACGACGACGGGGGCGGCGGCCGGCTGAGGGATCGCCCCGTCCGAACCCGGACGGATTAAGGCCGAGGGGTGCCGTCGAGGCGTGCCCGGGACTAGCATGGGATCACCTGAGAAAGCGCTTACCCATCAGCGCTCGTCGCGCTTCGCCTGACGCTTCACCGAGAAAGCAATGACGCACCGAACCCATCACGCCACCTCCGCCCTCATCGACGGAGACCATCCGACACGATCGGTGCTGCGTCTGCTGCTGCGTCGCCCCGGACGGATGACCGTCGCCGTGATCGCCTTCGCGATCAAGGAGATCCCGATGTGGTTCCTGCCGGTCATCACCGCGTCGATCATCGATATCGTCGCCGATCGCAGGGAAGTCATGTCGGTGCTGTGGTGGTTCGCACTGGCGGTGGTGCTGCTCCTGCAGAACTATCCGAATCACATCATCTACACCCGCAACTTCATGACCGTCGTCCGCGACACCGGCGCTGATCTGCGCAACGCCCTCGCCGCGCGGCTTCAGAGCCTGTCCATCGGCTACCACACCCGCATGAGCTCGTCGATCGTGCAGACCAAGGTGGTGCGCGACGTCGAGAACGTCGAGCTGATGCTGCAGCAGGTCACGCATCCGCTCCTCTCGGCCACCATGGTCATGATCGGCGCCCTCACGATGACGGCGATCACCGTTCCGCAATTCCTCCCCGTCTACGCCCTCACGGTCCCCATCGCGATCGGCATCCGCATGGGCATGCGCAACAGGTCGCGCACGCGCAATGAGGTGTTCCGTCGCGAGGTCGAGGTCTTCGCCGCGCGCGTCGGCGAGATGGCCTCGCTCATCCCCGTCACGCGTGCGCACGGTCTCGAGGAGACCGCGGTCACCCGCGTGACGAACGGCGCCGACGGGGTCAAGCGCGCGGGACTGCATCTCGACATGCTCAACGGGCACGTCGCGTCCATCTCCTGGGTCGCGATGCAGCTGCTGGGAGCCGGATGCCTCGTCCTGGCCGCCGTCTTCTCGTTGACCGGCATCCTGCCGATCAGTCCCGGCGAAGTGGTGCTGCTGTCGACCTACTTCGCCCTGCTGACGCAGGGGCTCACCCAGCTGCTCATGCTCATCCCCGTCGGCGCACGTGGCCTCGAGTCGGTGCGATCGATCGCCGAAGTGCTGCAGGAGCCCGACCTCGAGCAGAACGAGGGCAAGCGCACCGTCGATGCCGTCACCGGCCGAGTGGTGCTCCAGGGTGTGAGCCATCGCTACCCCGGTGCCGACACCGACGCGATCCACGACCTCGATCTCGACATCCGCGAGGGAGAGACCGTCGCTTTCGTCGGATCGTCGGGATCGGGCAAGTCGACGCTGCTGAACCTCGTGCTGGGGTTCGTGCGCCCCGGACGGGGGCGGATCCTGCTCGACGGCGTCGACATGCAGTCCCTCGACATGCGGACGGCCCGGCGGTTCGTTTCCGTCGTCCCCCAGGAGTCGGTGCTCTTCGAGGGCTCGATCCGGGAGAACATCGCCTACGGACTCCCCCAGCTGCCGGACGAACGCATCCGCGCGGCGCTCCGCGACGCCAACGCGCTCGAGTTCGTCGACTCGCTGCCCGAGGGGTGGAACACCGTGGTCGGCGAGCGCGGTGCACGCCTCTCGGGCGGGCAGCGCCAGCGGCTCGCGATCGCCCGCGCCCTCGTCCGCGACCCACGGATCCTGCTGCTGGACGAAGCCACCAGCGCGCTGGACCCCGAGTCGGAGGAGCTCGTGAAAGAAGCCCTCGGGCGGCTGATGCGGGGGCGGACGACCCTCGTCGTGGCGCACCGGCTCTCCACGATCCGTCAGGCCGATCGCATCATCGTGCTGGAGCACGGTCGTATCGTCGAAGAGGGTTCGCACGACGATCTGCTGGCGCGCGACGGCCGCTACGCCCATCTGCATGCGACGCAGGCGGGCTGACGCCACGACATGACGCATCGCACCCGATGCGCGGAGAAAGGACTCCCATGACCTTCGAACCCGATCGTTTCACCCTCGAGATCACCCCGGACGAGGTGCTCCTCAAGGGTGGCGACGTGCAGCTCGGGCGCTATGTCCCGTCGCCGGACGCGCCCGCGAGCGAGGCTCCCAAACCGTACTGGCATCCGCTGCGTGCCCTCGACGGCGGACTTCTCACCGGCTACCGGCCGTGGGATCACCGCTGGCACAAGGGCCTGCAGATGACGTGGACGCACGTGTCGGGTCAGAACTTCTGGGGCGGCCCCACCTTCGTCGACGGCGAGGGGTACGTCATGCAGGACAATGTCGGCAGCATGCGTCACGACGGCTTCCACGACGTCGTGACCGAGGGCGCGGACGTGTCGTTCACCGAGCACCTCACCTGGATCACGGCGGGCGGCGAGCGGTGGGTCGATGAGACCCGCACGCATCGCATGCACTCCCTCGACCGTGCACGCGGGTCGTGGACGATGGACTTCTCCACGACGATCCGGAACACCCGCGGCCAGGACCTGCGGCTGGGCAGCCCCACCACGGCGGGCCGGCCGGCCGCGGGCTACACGGGACTCTTTCTGCGGATGCCGCGTTCCTGGACCGGCGGCGAAGTCACCGCGCCGGGCACCACCGACGCGGACACCGTGATGGGCAGTGCGGCCGCGTGGGTCGCCTTCTCCGGTCAGCACGACGACGTGGACGGCGGAGCGACCGTTCTGGCGTTCGCCGGCACATCCACCGGCAGCCCCGCGATCGCGTGGTTCTTGCGAAGCGAGCCCTTCCCGGTGCTGGCCCCGTCCGGTTCGTTCCACGAGGAGATCGTGCTCGCGGACGGCGACGAGCTCGCACTCACCCATCGCCACGTGTTCCTCGACCGCCGCTGGGATCGAGACGAGATCGCCGCGCTCGCAGACGAGCTCGCACCGTGACCATCCTGCCGACCGTTCCCCTCTTCCCGGGCGGCGTCGCTGTCAGCGACCTCGCCGTCTACGACTGGGAGGCGGTGGACGGCCGCTGCGGCGGGTCCCCGCACCTGCACACCGTCTCGAGCGAGGGCTACGTCGTGCGGAGCGGGTCGGGAGCCGTGCACACGATCACCCCCGCAGGCATCCGCGTCGATCGCCTGCATCCCGGAGTCGTGCTGTGGTTCTCCCCCGGCACCGTGCACCGCCTCGTCAACGACGGCGATCTCCGCCTGCTCGTCGTGATGCAGAACGCGGGCCTCCCGGAGGCGGGCGATGCAGTGCTCACCTTCCCGTCCGCGGTGCTCGACGATCCCGACGCCTACGCCCGAGCCGCCGCACTGCCCGCCGACGGCGAGGACGATGCCCGCGGGACGGCCGCCCGCCGTCGTCGCGACCTCGCGATGGAGGGCTACCTCGAGCTGCACGCCGCCACCCTCGAGCACGGCTCCGCGCCCCTCGCCGAGCTGCACGCGCGGGCCGCCCGCCTCGTCCAGTCCCGCACCGCGGAGTGGCGGTCGCTGTGGGAGAGCACGGTCGCCGCCGAGACCGATCGCACGCGCCGCCAGCTCGACGCCCTGTCGCAGGGCCTGCCGGGCACGCTCGGAGACGCCGCCGTCGCGCATGCCGAGCAGTCCGTCGGCGAGCGCGGCTTCGGAATGTGCGGACGGCTCCGCACCTGGAACCACCCCGAAGCGGCCCACCCCGGCACGGCACACGACGGCACGAGCCACCAAGACCCGACGGGCGACGACCCCGCGCGTCAAGACCCGGCGCGGTCGACGCCGACACCGTCATGATGACCACCCTTCCGCCCCACCCCTCAGGAGGCACCCCGTGAACACCCTGCGCACCGCGATCGTCGGAACCGGCGGCATCGCGAACGCCCACGCCCGTTCCGTCCTGGCGCACCCGCACGCCGAACTCGTCGCGGTCACCGACCTCTCCCCCGCGGCCGCGCGGGCTTTCGCGGAGCGCTACGGCGAGCCGACGGTGTACGAGACCCTCGAGGAGCTGCTGGCCGCCGAGCATCCCGACGTCGTGCACGTCTGCACCCCGCCCGTCGCCCACGCCGCCCAGGCGATCGCCGCCCTCGAGTCGGGCGCGCACGTCATCGTCGAGAAGCCCCCCGCACCGTCGCTGGACGAGCTCGACGCCATGCGGGATGCGGCCGCCGCGGCCGGGAGACAGCTCGCCGTCGTCTTCCAGCAGCGCACCGGAACCGCGGCCGCGCACGTGCGCGGGCTGCTCACCTCCGGCGCACTGGGTCGTCCGCTGATCGCGCTGTGCGAAACGCTGTGGTTCCGCGACCCCGCGTATTTCGCCGTGCCGTGGCGCGGGAAGTGGGAGACCGAGGGCGGCGGGCCCACGCTCGGCCACGCCATCCATCAGCTCGACCTGCTGGCCTTCCTCCTCGGCGACTGGGCCACCGTGCAGGGGCGTCTGTGGCGTCTGGACCGTGAGACGCAGACCGAGGATGCCTCGACCGCGACGATCACGTTCGCGGGCGGTGCGGTCGCGCAGGTCACCACCAGCGCCGTCTCGCCCCGCGAGATCAGCACCATCCGGATCGACACCCAGCGGGCGACCGTGACGGTGGACCACCTCTACGGCCATGGGCACGAGAACTGGAAGATCACGCCTGCGCCGCACGTCGGCGCCGAAGAGGCGGCGACGTGGGACCTGCCCGCGGTCGAGGAGCGCAGCGACCACGAACCCCTCGTCCGCGACGTCTACGACGCGCTGCTGTCTGATTCGCCGCTGCCGGCGACCGCCGACGCACCGGCGCGGTCATTCGAGCTCGTGGCTGCGATCTACGCGTCGGCCGCCGCCGACGGAGCCCCCGTCACACCCGATGACCTGGCGAATCACCCGACGCACCGTCGCGGGTTCGCGAGCCCCGTCACCGACCTGCGGAGTTGAGCGCGCCGTCGGCGGTACCACTCGACAGGAATCGTTGAATCGTTCGAATTGAGGGACGATGGCTCTTGCGAAACGTTTTTCCGCGTAGTAGCGTGGCGGGCAAGCGCTTTCCAGCATTGCTGGGGGCGCACACACAGCACCACTCACTCGGACACGGACGTTCAGCGGGATTCGAACGCAGACGTTCATTGAAAGGACAAGGATGTTCAGCAAGAAGCGGATAGGCACCGCCGTCGCCCTCGCGACAGGCACCGCACTGATCCTGGCGGGCTGCTCGGGCGGAACCTCGGCCAGCCCCGACGCGACGCCCACCTTCAACCCTGACGAGGCTGTCACGCTCGACCTCGCCTTCTGGGGCAACGACGTGCGCGCCGACCTCTACAACAAGGCGATCGCCGCGTTCAACGAGGAGTACCCGAACATCACGGTCAACGCGTCGTTCCTGGGCTTCCCGGAGTTCTGGGAGAAGCGTCAGACCGAAGCGGCCGGCGGCAACCTGCCCGACGTCATGCAGTTCGACTACTCGTACCTGCGTCAGTACTCACAGAACAACCTGCTGCTGGACCTCGGCCCGTACCTCGGCAACATCATCGACACCGAACCGCTCCCCGAGAACATCCTCGGCATCGGCGTTGTCGACGACGTGACCACCGGCATCGCCACCTCGACCAACGCCTGGGGGCTCTTCACGAACCCCGTGCTGCTCGAAACGGCCGGGGTCGAGAACTTCGCCGGCGGATCGTGGGAGGACTACACGGACTGGATGAGCGAAGTCACCGACGCGTCGGGCGGGGAATTCTGGGGCGGCAGCGACTTCTCGGGCCGCATCCAGAACTTCGAGCTGCAGTTGCGCTCCGAAGACAAGAACCTCTTCAACGAAGACGGCACCCCCGGCTTCGACGAGGCGCGCCTCACCGAATTCTGGGAGTCCGGCCAGGACATCCGCGACGGCATCGGTGTGCCGCAGCAGCGCGTCGAGGAAGTCGTCCCCCTGGGTCCCTTCGACACCGCCAACACGGCGAGCGAGCTGACGTGGGACAACTTCGGATCGGGTTACCTCGGCAACCTCGGCGAGGGCTACACCGAGCTCAACCTCGTCGCCCCGCCGGTCACGAAGGAGGGCGCGAAGGACCTGTACCTGAAGCCCTCGATGCTGCACTCGATCTCCTCCAAGACCGAGCACCCCGAGGCGGCCGCGACCCTGGTGAACTTCCTCGTGAACTCGCCGCAGTCCGGTGAGATCTTCGGCACCAACCGCGGTCTGCCGGCGTCGGAGACGGCGCTCGCCGCGGCGAACCTCGACCCGCTGAGCCAGCAGGTCAAGGACTACGAGGCGTCGATCGAAGACCGTCTGGGCGACGCCCCGCCGGTGCCGATCGTCGGCTACGGCACGCTCGAGGAGAAGTTCCGCCAGCTCGGCGCCGAGCTCAACTTCGGTACGGTCACCGTCGAGGACGCGGTCTCGCAGTTCTTCGGCGAGATGGACGTCGTCCTCAACCAGTAAGTCCGCGCGGGGTCCGGGCGCCCAGCGCCCGGACCCCGTCGCCTCCCCCTGCACCACCGATACGGAAGAAGCCGACGTGACCACCACCGCGACGAGAGTCATCGTGACCGGGAAGCCGTCACGTCGCTCCCTGTTCCGAAAGGAACGGCCCGAGAATCTGAGCAGCCCGGGACAGCGCGCCCGACAGCGCAAAGAGACCCTGGCCGGCTACGGCTTCCTCATCCCCTGGCTGATCGGATTCTTCGGCCTCACGCTCCTGCCGATGGCGTATTCGCTGTACCTGTCGTTCACGAGCTACAACATCTTCTCGCCGCCCCGCTGGATCGGGCTCGACAACTACATCCGGATGTTCACGAGCGACCCGTCGTTCATCCAGTCCGCGCAGATCACGCTCGTATACGTCCTCGTCGGCACCCCGATCACCCTGATCGCCGCCCTCCTCGTGGCGATGCTGCTGAACTATCGCGACAAGGGTGCCGGTTTCTTCCGCTCGTCCTTCTACGCGCCGTCCCTCATCGGCGGATCCGTGTCCGTGGCGATCGTCTGGCGGGCCATGTTCGCGAACGACGGCCCGGTCGACAATTCGCTGTCGATCTTCGGCATCAACCTCGGCGGCTGGATCGGCAACCCCGATCTCGTGCTCCCGGCCATGATCCTGCTGTCGATCTGGCAGTTCGGCGCAACCATGGTCATCTTCCTCGCCGGCCTCAAGCAGGTGCCGAAGGAGCTGTACGAAGCCGCGGAGATGGACGGCGCGAACGCGTTCCACCGCTTCCGGGCCGTCACCGTCCCCATGCTGTCGCCCGTGATCTTCTTCAACCTGCTGCTGGGCCTGATCGGCGCGTTCCAGGTCTTCGCCTCCGCCTACATCATCTCGAACGGCTCGGGCGGACCTGCCGGCATGACGAACTTCATCACCCTGTACCTCTACAAGCGCGGATTCAGCGACGGACAGATGGGCTACGCCGCCGCGATCGCGTGGGTGCTGCTGGTCGTCGTCGCCATCATCGCCTTCATCCTCTTCCGCACCCAGCGTTCCTGGGTGCACTACTCAGGAGACAACCGATGACCACTTCATCCTTCTCCGAGAACGCCCTTCTACAGGTCGAGAACCAGGTCGACCCCGACCCCAAGGCCGCTCCCACTCCGCGACGCCGCGTCAAGCGCCGCACCTGGCAGACGGTGATCTGGCTCGTCGTCCTCCTCGCGATCACCGCGGTCGTCCTCTACCCCCTCGTGTGGCTGCTGTTCTCCACGTTCAAGCCCAACTCCGAGTTCGGCTCGAACACCGCCCTGATCCCCAACAGCCCCACGATCGACAATTACGTCAAGGTCATGGAGGGCATCGCGGGCGTGCCGATGTGGCAGTTCTTCGCTAACTCGCTGCTGATCGCCGTCGGATCCGTCGTCGGAACGGTGATCTCGTCGGCCCTCGCCGCCTACGCGTTCGCCCGCGTGCAGTTCAAGGGACTCGGCATCCTGTTCGCCGCCATGATCGGCACGCTGCTGCTGCCGTTCCACGTCGTGATCATCCCGCAGTACATCCTGTTCAACAACCTCGGCATGGTGGACACCTTCTGGCCGCTGCTGCTGCCGAAGTTCCTCGCCACCGAGGCGTTCTTCGTGTTCCTGCTCGTGCAGTTCATCCGGCAGATGCCCCGCGACATGGACGAGGCGGCCCGCATCGACGGCGCCGGTCACTTCCGCGTGTTCTGGTCGATCATCCTGCCGCTCATCCGTCCCGCCCTCATCACGTGCGCGATCTTCGCGTTCATCTGGGCGTGGAACGACTTCCTGGGACCGCTGCTGTACCTCACGAGCCCCGAGAACTACCCGCTGCCGATCGCGCTGCGCCTCTACAACGACCAGTCGTCGACGAGCGACTACGGCGCGACGGTGACCGCCTCGTTCATCGCGCTTCTGCCCGTGCTGCTGTTCTTCCTGGTGTTCCAGCGCTTCCTCGTGGACGGCGTCGCCACCCAGGGCCTCAAGGGTTAGGCCTCGACATGAGCAGACGCGCACAGAAGGCGGCGCACCGCGCCGCGGTCTCGGGCGCCGGTCCCACCACAGAGGGGCCCGCCGCGCGGTTCCCCGGGGCCACCGCGGGATTCGCCCTGTTCGGCGAAGTCGTGATGATCGGGATGCTGGTGACCCTGGTCAGCCTTCCCGTCGTGACGCTGCCCGCCGCGCTGGCGGCCGGCATCCGTCACCTGCGTCGCTACCTGCACGCCGAAGACTCTCGTCTCGCATTCTTCTGGCGCGACCTGCGTGCGGGCCTCCTCGGGAGTCTCGCGGTCGGAGCGGGGGCGGTGGTGCTCACGCTCCTGCTTCTGCTCGACATCGACCTCGCCGGGTCCGGCGCCCTCCCCGGCGGCCCGGCCATCGCCGCCGTCGGCTGGATCGGGCTCGCGGCCGTGGGCGTGACACTCCTCGCCGCGGCGTCGGCGTGGTCGCCCGAGATTGGGTGGCGCCGGGCGGTCCGAGGCGTGCCGGCGATGATCGCCGGCGATGTCCGCGGTGCGCTCTTCCTCGTGGCGACCGTCGGGTTCGTCGTGGTGGTGACGTGGGCGCTTCCGCCGCTCATCATCGCGGCTCTCGGCTGCGCGGCACTGGCCGCCGTCGCGATTCCCGAGCGTCCCGCGCGTCGTGGATGACTCCACGCCCTCTCTTCCCTTTCCTTTCCCCCGCTTTCCTGCACCCTCGAGGAGACCCCCGTTGCTGTACGGCGCCGATTACAACCCCGACCAGTGGCCCGAAGAGGTCTGGGATGACGACATCCGCCTCATGCGCCAGGCCGGCGTCACGGTCGTCAGCCTCGGGATCTTCGCCTGGTCGCGCATCCAGCCGTCCGAGGAGACCTGGGACTTCGGGTGGCTCGACCGGATCATCGACAAGCTCCACGCCGGCGGCATCCAGATCAACCTCGCCACCGCCACCGCCTCGCCCCCGCCGTGGGTGAGTGCGCGCTACCCCGAGACCCTCCCGGCCGACGAGAGCGGAGCCTCGTACTGGCCCGGCAGCCGCCAGCACTTCGCGCCGTCCTCGCCCACCTACCGGCGGCTGGCCGGCAACCTCGTCCGCCGCATCGGCGAGCGGTACGTCGACCACCCCGGCGTGGTCCTCTGGCACATCGGCAACGAGTACGGCTGCCACCTGTGGATGGACTACTCGGATGCCGCGCGGGACGCGTATCGCGAGTGGCTGAGGTCGCGCTACCGCACGATCGATGCGCTCAACGACGCGTGGGGCACGAACTTCTGGTCGCAGCGCTACGGGGAGTTCGACGAGATCTTCCCCCCGCGCCTCGCCCCGTACAGCCAAAACCCGTCGTCGATGCTGGACTTCCGCCGCTTCACGTCGGACATGCTGCTCGAGTGCTACCTCATGGAGCGCGAGATCCTCCTCTCGCTCGGAGCGACACAGCCGATCACGACCAACTTCATGGGTCCGTTCAAGCCCGCCGATTATCGCAAGTGGGCTCCGTTCATGGACGTGATCGCCGACGACTGCTACACCGATCCGAGCAACCCCGATCGGGTGCGGGATGCCGCGTTCCAGCGCGACCTCGTGCGCTCGCTCAAGCCCGGCACGCCGTGGCTGCTCATGGAGCAGTCCACGGACGCCGTGAACTGGCGTCCGTCCAACCCGGGTAAGCGACCGGGTGCCCTGGCCGCCGAGACCGCGCAGTCGATCGCGCGCGGAGCGGACTGCATCATGTTCTTCCAGTGGCGTCAGTCCCAGGCGGGCAGCGAGAAGTTCCACTCCGCGATGCTGCCGCATTCCGGCACCGACACCCGCACCTGGCGGGCGGTCTCCGAGCTCGGCGAGCGCTTGGCGGCGCTCCCCGAGCTTCCGTCGCCCGGGCGCGATGCGCGCGTCGCGCTGGTGTTCGACTGGGAGAACTGGTGGGCCGTCGAGGAGCGCGATCACCCGACCGTGATCGACTACCTCGCCCTGTCGCTCGCCTGGTACGGCGGGCTGCACGATCGGGGCCTCATGGTCGACGTCATCGGCCCCGAACAGGTCGACAGCGGCTACGACCTCGTGATCGCGCCCGCGCTGTATCTGCTGAGCGACGCCGGCGCGGCATCCCTCACCGGTTTCGTCGAGAGCGGTGGAACGCTGCTCACGGGCCCGTTCAGCGACATCGTCGACCCGAACGACCAGTTCCGTCCGGGCGGGTTCATCACCCAGCTGGCTCCGATGCTCGGCATCCGCTTCGAGGACTTCGGTGCCCTCGGCGGCCGCTCGTCGACCGGGGGAAGCGGCGTCGGGGCGCAGACCACCCCGACCGGGTCCCCCATCGCCGTCGACACCGTCCACTTCGATCTCGGTGGCGCTCCCCGCACCGGCACCCTGGCGGCGGAGCTGATCGAGACCGCGGGCGCCGACGTCGTGTCGGTGTTCGCCGACGGACTCTCGGCCGGCTCCCCCGCGCTCACGCGTCACCGGCACGGCGCCGGGGAGGGCTGGTACGTCGCGACGATGCCCGACCGTGAGGGCGTCGCCGCCGTCCTCGACGCATTGATCGAGGCATCCGGTGTCGTCCCCGTGGTCGAGGGCCTCCCCGCGGGCGTCGAGGCGGCACGTCGGGGCGACCTCGTCACGGTCATCAACCACACCGACGCGGCCGCGACGATCGAGCTCGTCGGCACCGATCTGGAGACCGGTGAACAGGTCGACCGCCGGGAGCTGCCTCCGCAGGGCGTGCTGTTCGCGCTCGTGCCCGTCGATGCCGAGCCCATCGCGCCGTCACGGGCCGGCAGCGTGCTCGAGACGGCGGGGCTCTCGTGAGCGGCCGGCCCATCGGGGACGGCGCGTCCGCACGGCTGGATCCGCACAACGACATCGCCGACATCGACCGCCGGGTGTTCGGCGGTTTCGTCGAGCACCTCGGCCGGCACATCTATTCCGGCATCTTCGAGCCGGGGCACCCGACCGCCGATGCCGCGGGCTTCCGCACCGACGTCATCGAGCTCGTCCGCGAGCTCGGGGTCTCGTCGATCCGCTATCCCGGCGGCAACTTCGTGTCGGGGTATCGCTGGGAGGATGGCATCGGACCGGTCGACGAGCGACCGACACGGCTCGACCTGGCCTGGCACTCCACCGAGACCAACGAGGTGGGACTGCACGAGTTCGTCGCGTGGCTCGATCGCGTCGGCAGCGACCTGATGCTCGCCGTCAACCTCGGCACGCGCGACACCGCCGAAGCGCTCGACCTGCTCGAGTACGCGAACGCGCGCGTGCCCACCGCGTGGACGGCCCGTCGAGCGGCCAATGGGCACCCCGAGCCCTTCGGCGTGAAGATGTGGTGCCTCGGCAACGAGATGGACGGCCCGTGGCAGCTCGGGCACCGCAATGCCGACGACTACGGCAAGCTCGCCTCCCGAACGGCCAAGGCCATGCGGATGCTCGACCCCACGATCCAGCTCGTCGCCTGCGGCTCGTCGGCGCGCAGCATGCCGACCTTCGGCACGTGGGAGCGCACGGTGCTCGAGCACACGATCGACGACGTGGACTTCATCTCGTGCCACGCCTACTACCAGGAGCAGGGCGGCGACGCGCAGGAGTTCCTCGCGTCGGCGGTCGACATGAAGATGTTCATCGAGAGCGTGATCACGACGGCCGACGCGGTCGCCGCCGCCCGGAAGACGGACAAGCGCATCGACATCTCGTTCGACGAGTGGAACGTCTGGTACCTCTTCAACGATGACGGCACGATGAACGAGAAGAGCGAAGACGAGTGGCCGGTCGCGCCGCGTCTGCTCGAGGACGTCTACAGCGTGCTGGATGCCGTCGTGTTCGGCGACCTGTTGATCACCCTGCTGCAGCACGCCGATCGCGTGCGGTCCGCATCGCTCGCGCAACTGGTCAACGTGATCGCGCCGATCATGACCGAGCCCGGCGGACCCGCGTGGCGGCAGACGACCTTCTTCCCGTTCTCCCTCACCTCGCGTCTCGCGCAGGGGCGCGCGGTCAACGTCCCGGTCCGCTCGGGCAGCTTTTCGAGCAGTCGCTTCGGCGATGTCGACGCGGTCAACGCCGTGGCGACGATCGATGCCGCGGGTGCGAGCCTGTTCCTCGTCAACCGCTCGACGACGGAGGGTGGCCCGGTCCGGATCGACCTGCGCCCCTTGCAGGACTTCATCGAACGCACCGTCTCGCTCAGCGAGACGCATCAGCTGGCGGATGACGACATCTACGCGGTCAACACCCTCGCCCACCCCGACCGGGTCGGCGTGCGCGCCGTCGACAGCGCCTCGGTCGTCGACGGCTTCCTCGAGATCGATCTTCCCGCCGTGTCATGGACGGCCCTCCGCCTGGAGTAGCCGTGCTTGCGCCCGACCTCCCCTCCGTGGCACCATTGGGGGAGTTGGAAAGCGCTTACCCTCGCTGCCTCGGGCGGTCTTCTCCCCCGATCACCACACTGCTCCTCCACTCGACCATCAGCCAGACCGAAGAAAGAAGACACCGTGTCAGAGACGACCGTCCTCGCCCCGTCACAGCCGGCGGCATCCGCCCCCTCCGTTCGTGAGATCGGCATCATCATGAACGGCGTCTCCGGCCGCATGGGATACCGGCAGCACCTCGTGCGCTCGATCCTCGCGATCCGCGACCAGGGTGGCATCGAACTCAGCGACGGCACCAAGGTCACGGTGAAGCCGCTCCTGGTCGGGCGGAGCGCAGCGAAGCTCGCCGAGCTCGCCGCCGCCCACGCCATCGAGGACTACACGACCGACCTCGACGCGGCACTCGCCGACCCGCGCTGGGAGATCTACGCCGACTTCCTCGTGACGAAGGCCCGGGCATCCGCTCTTCGCAAGGCCATCGCCGCCGGTAAGACGATCTACACCGAGAAGCCGACGGCCGAGACCGTCGAAGAGGCCCTCGAGCTCGCGAATCTCGCGGCGGCGGCCGGCGTCAAGACCGGTGTCGTCCACGACAAGCTCTACCTGCCGGGGCTGCAGAAGCTCAAGCGCCTCATCGACTCCGGCTTCTTCGGCCGCATCCTCTCGGTGCGCGGCGAATTCGGCTACTGGGTGTTCGAAGGCGACTGGCAGCCCGCGCAGCGGCCCAGCTGGAACTACCGCGCCGAAGACGGCGGCGGCATCATCGTCGACATGTTCCCGCACTGGAACTACGTGCTCGAGAACCTCTTCGGCAAGGTCGAGACGGTCTACGCGCAGGCCTCCACCCACATCCCGACCCGCTGGGATGAGAAGGGCGAGCCGTACCAGGCCACGGCCGAAGACGCCGCCTACGGCATCTTCGAACTCGAAGGCGGCGCGATCGCACAGATCAACTCATCGTGGACCGTGCGCGTGCACCGCGACGAGCTCGTCGAGTTCCACGTCGACGGCACGCTCGGATCAGCCGTGGTCGGACTCTTCGGCGCGAAGATCCAGCACCGCAACGCCACCCCGAAGCCGGTCTGGAACCCCGACCTGGCCGACGCGCACGACTACGACGCCGACTGGGCGGACGTGCCCACGAATGACGTGTTCCAGAACGGCTTCCGCCAGCAGTGGGAGGAATTCCTCGAGTCGTACGTGCTCGACACCCCGTACGAGTTCGATCTGCTCTCGGGCGCGCGCGG
Source organism: Microbacterium songi (assembly GCF_042747925.1). Taxonomy (NCBI): domain Bacteria; kingdom Bacillati; phylum Actinomycetota; class Actinomycetes; order Micrococcales; family Microbacteriaceae; genus Microbacterium; species Microbacterium songi. The sequence goes on along the minus strand of NZ_JBHZIE010000011.1, from coordinate 279,512 downwards.
CGTGCTGCTGGCCGAGGCGGGGCTGCAGTCCAGCCGCGAGGGTCGCAAGGTCGCCCTCACCGACCTGACGCTGGACTGACCCGATGACCGACCTCACCCTCCTCTCGACGGACGGCGTCACCTCGACCGTCGAGCTCGCCGCGGCGCCCGGCTACGCGAAGCCCACCTCGCCGCTGCAGAGTCGCGTCGCCTATGCCGCGGCGCACGTCGTGCCGAAGGTGTCGGCCGACAACACCCCCGGCCGTCCCGCCGAGATCGACTGGGATTGCACACTCGACTTCCGTCGCGCCGTGTACTCCTGGGGCCTCGGCGTGGCCGACGCCATGGACACCGCTCAGCGCAACATGGGCCTCGACGCCGCCGCGACCCGTGAGCTCATCGCGCGCTCCGCCCAGGTCGCCCGCGAGGAGGGCGGCTCGGTCGTGGTCGGGGTGAACACCGACCACCTGGATCAGGATGTCGTTTCGATCGACGCGATCATCGACGCCTACAAGGAGCAGCTGCACTTCACGGAGGAGCAGGGTGCCGGCCCGGTCCTGATGGCCAGCCGCCACCTCGCACGCGCGGCGGAGTCCGCCGACGACTACCGCCGCGTGTACCGCGAGATCCTCGGCGCGGCCACCACTCCCGTCGTGCTCCACTGGCTGGGAACGGCGTTCGACCCGTCCCTCGCAGGCTATTTCGGAGCGATCGACTGGCGTGAGGCATCCGCCGTGCTCCTCGAGATCATCGGCGAGAACACGGACCGCATCGCGGGCGTGAAGATGAGCCTGCTGGACGCCGCGTCCGAGGTCTCGGTCCGCGAGCGGCTCCCCGCCGGGGTGCGCATGTTCACCGGCGACGACTTCAACTACGTCGGTCTGATCGGAGGGGACTCGCTCGAGGGCGGTTCCGGGGTCGGTGCCGCGAGTGCACGATCCGCCGCCGAGCACACGGACTCCGTGCGCGGCGGATCCGCGCCGTCGGCGGGAACCCGTACGCTCGCGCCCGCCGCGCCCGCGGCCGGACACTCCGACGCACTGCTCGGTGCCTTCGCCGCCCTCACCCCGGTCGCCTCCGCGGCGATCCAGGCGCTCGACGCCGGCGACCCCGACGAGTATCTGCGCATCCTCGGTCCCACCGAGGCACTCAGCCGCCAGGTGTTCGCGGCGCCGACGTTCTACTACAAGACCGGAGTCGCCTTCCTGTCGTGGCTGAACGGCCACCAGAAGGCGTTCCAGATGGTCGGCGGGCTGCATTCCGCGCGCAGCCTCCCCCACCTGTCGCGCATCGTCGAACTCGCGAACGCCTCGAGTGCGCTCGAGCAGCCGGAACTGGCTGCCGACCGGTGGCACGCGATGCTGCGCGTGAACGGAGTGGACGCATGACGATCGACCCCCGCCTCTCGATCAACCAGGCGACGATCAAGCACGCCGACCTGGCGACGGCGCTCCGGGTGACGGCCGAAGCCGGCGTCCAGGGCATCGGCCTGTGGCGTGAGCCCGTGCAGGCGGTCGGGCTGGCCACGGCTGCGTCCATGCTGGGCGACTCCGGCCTGCGCTTCACCACGCACTGCCGCGGAGGCTTCTTCACGGTCCCCGAAGGTCCGTCGCGCCGCGCATCGATCGACGACAACCGTGTCGCGATCGACGAGGCCGCGACACTGGCCGCAGCCGGAGCATCCGGGTCGCAGGCGATCCTCGTGCTGGTCGCGGGCGGCCTTCCCGAGGGTTCGCGTGACCTCATCGGGGCTCGCGAACGGGTGCGCGACGCGATCGGCGAGCTCGCACCGGATGCTGCGGCCGCCGGTGTGACGCTCGCCATCGAGCCGCTGCATCCGATGTACGCGTCGGATCGCGCCGTCATCTCGACGCTGGGCCAGGCCCTCGACATCGCCGGCGACTTCGATCCGGACGTCGTGGGCGTGACGGTGGACACCTTCCACGTCTGGTGGGACCCGGACGTACGCGCCCAGATCGCCCGCGCCGGACGCGAGGGGCGGATCGCGACCTACCAGGTGTGCGACTGGAAGACGCCGCTCGCTGCCGATGTCCTGCTGTCGCGGCACTACCCGGGCGACGGGGTGATCGACTTCGGGTCGCTCACCGTCGCGGTGGAGGATGCCGGTTACACCGGCGACATCGAGGTCGAGATCTTCAACGAGGAGATCTGGGCGACCGACCCGCTGCTCGCCGTGCAGCGGACGGCGGCCGGCTTCGCGCGCGCCGTGAGCCCGCACCTGGCCGCACGGGCCGCCCGCGTCTGAGGGCTCGACCCGCGGACCCTCCCGCGTCGGCGACCGCGACGTAGGCGTCGGCGTACAGGAATAGAATCGGCGCTGTGAGCGAGACGAACACCCCCGTGCGCTCTGCGGCGACCCTCGAGGACGTCGCTCGGGAATCAGGGGTGTCGCTGGCCACGGCGTCGCGCGTGCTCAACGGCTCGACGCGCAAAGTGGCGGAGAGCTACCGGGCGCGGGTGCAGGATGCCGCGGATCGCCTCGGCTACACCGCGAACCTCTCCGCGCAGGCCACGGCCCGTGGCACCTCCGCCATCATCGCGCTGCTCGTCGCCGACATCGCCGACCCGTACTTCGGCCAGATCGCGGCGGGCGTCGCGCGCGGCGCCGACGAGGCCGGGTTGGTCGTCACGATCGGCATCACGGAGCGCGACCCGGTGCGCGAGACCCGTCTCGTGCGCGCCCTTCGCGGCCAGCGCCCGCGCGGCCTGATCCTCGCCGCCTCCCGCGGTGCCGACGCGGATTCCGCGGGGCTGCAGAGCGAGCTCGACGCCTTCACCGCCATGGGAGGACGCGTCGTGGTCTTCGGAGCCGGGGGCAGCGGCATCCGCTCGATCGTCTTCGACAACCGCACGGGCGCGGAGCAGCTGGGCGCCGCTGTGGCGGGTGCCGGCTATCGCGACGCGCTCGTGATCGGCGCCGCGAACGGTCTGCGCACGTCCGACGACCGCATCGCCGGTTTCACCGACGGGTTCGCGTCGGGCGGCGGCACGGTGCTCGAGGTGCTCCGCGGCGGCTTCACGCGTGATGCGGGGTACGCCGCTGCGACGGAAGCGCTCGCGCGCGGCGTCGCGCCGGGCACCGTCATCTTCGGCATCAGCGATGTCGTCGCGATCGGCGTCATGTCGGCGATCAGAGACGCGGGGCGAGTGGTGGGCGCCGACATCGCGGTCGCCGGGTTCGACGACATCTCCACCGGACGCGACGTGCAGCCCGGCCTCACGACCGTCCACGTGCCTCTCGAGGAGCTCGGCTACCGCGCGCTGCAGGCGGCGACGGACCCGGAATGGGATGCCTCGCTCCCGGCCCTCCCGCTCGACGTGAAGCTGCGCGGCAGCACGCCCCCTCGCGACTGAGTCGCCGGCACCGCGTCGCGTGTATCAGGGCGGCCGTTCGCGTCGTCTATCTCTTCGGAGGAACCACCCGGGTCCCCTCCGAGATCGAGGTGCGACATGACTCTTCCCATCAGCGGCGGAATCGGCGTGGCGACGACCACGAACGGCGGTCCGGCGGAACCCGCCGGCTTCTTCGCCGACATCCTGAGGTCTTCCGCCGAGAGCGCGTGGGCGGAGGGTCGTCCCCGGCTCGAGAAGCAGCTGAAGGACCTGCTGGGGCAGGGTGACCTGATCCATGCGGGGTTCACCCTGTACGACATCACGCTCCACCTCTCGCCCGACCTGTCGTTCACGATCGACAGGAACGCGCCCGGCGACCTCGTCGTCACGGTGACCACCGGCGGCAACTACGTCGAGGCGACCTCCACGCAGCCGACCGCGCTCGGCGAATGGGCGGACCCGAGAGTCTCGGTCGCGTTCGGTCTGACGTTCTCGTACGTGCTCGACATCCCGCCGCTCACCGGTGCCGTCTCGGCCACCGGCTTCCGAGACGTGCGCGTGCTGAACCCGCTGCCTGACTCACACAACCTGGTCGCCGACATCGCCTTCTTCTTGAACGACCTCGTGGATTTCTTCGGCGGTTCGAACCTGCTGGAATCCGTCCGGGCCATGGTGTCCTCGATGGACTTCTCCGGCATCATCAACGGGGCGCTGGCGCCCCTGAACGCGAAGCTCGCCGAACTCGCCGCGGAGGGCTTCTGGTTCCTCGACCTCGCCGTCGACCAGCTCGACGGCACGAGCGGCAGCATCCACGGACTGAGCATCCCGGGCGCGACGCCCGATCGGCTCGACGTGCTCCTCGTCGCCCGCGCACTCGACCGCTCCGGCATCGTCGAGGGCGAGATCTCCTGGCCGCGGGCCCTGGGCCGGCCGATGCTCGCCGGGATGATGACCGACTCGATCGACATCGCCGGGTCGACCGCCGCGGTCATGGTCGGATTCACCCGGTCGGACACCGTCGCCAGGTTCGCGACGCTCCCCCTCCCCGCCCGCCCCGCCGACGCGCCGGCGCCGGTGCTCGCCGACACTTCCGGTGCGCCCGCTCCTGCGCTCGACTCGCCGCTGGACGTGGCGCTGTCGCAGCTGCCCGACGCCGAGCGCGCCGCGGCGGTCGGCGAGCTGCGGCAAGGTGCGGCATCCCGCTTCGTCTCCCTCGTCGGATCGGCGACCGCAACCCTGGCGCTGAACGAGTTCGCGCGGGGACGAACGGACTTCACCGTCGAAGCCACGACCCCCGTCGGAGGCACCGGGCTGTTCCCCGACATGAGGGTCGTCTCGCAGCGCGACGGGCTCTGGGCGGCGGACGACGCCACGACCTGTCGCCGGCGGTTCCGGCTGGTGGATGTCGCGACCGACGTCGCCCTCACGATCACGGCCGCCGTCGCGCCGCGGTGGGAGTGGAACGGCCCCGACGATCAGGTCGTGGTGGTGAGCGCGGGCTGGAAGGGCACGGTCACGGTCGAAAAGGGTGACCCTGCCTCTCATCCGAAGCTGATCGAGGACTTCCGGCGGTTCACGCGGGAGCGGCTTACTCTCGAGGACGGTGTCGGAGGAGCCGTGCGCCGCCCCTTCACCCCGTCACGGTCCGACGAGACGTCGCTCAATCCGCAGCCGCTGCCTCCCGTGGAGGTGCAACTCAACCCGCAGCCGCTGCCGCCGGTCGAGGTGCGGGTGGGTGTCTCGGACGGCATCCTTTCGACGCTGCGCGGGCGCGCCTCCGTCTCGGACGCCGTCATCGGCGGGATGCGGAACGAAGCCGTCCTCTCCCAGGTTCGCCTGAGCGACCACGTCGATCAGGTCATCGACGCCGATCGCGTCGACCTCACCCGGTTCGATGTGCAGAACCCCTCCGGCAGGGGGCTCGTAGGCGGTATCGACTTCACCGTCCGGCCCTACGTCGCGCCGGTCGTGCGCTGATGCGGCGCCGCGGGAGGCAAGAGTCCGCCGGATAGGCTGAGCCGACCCGAGCCGGAAGGAGCAGCCGATGTCGCGGCCGACGAAGGGTGTCACGATCTCGGATGTGGCCGCACGGGCCGGGGTTTCGCTGTCGACCGTCTCCCGGGTGCTCAACGACAACCCGACGGTCGACCCGGTGATGGCGGACCGGGTGCGGGCCGCCGCCGCAGAGCTCAACTACTCGGCCAATCCGCTGGCGCGGAGCCTCGTGCTCGGCCGCACCCAGACGGTGGCGGTGGTGGTTCCCGATCTCGGCAACCCCACATTCCAGGGGATCCTCCGGGGACTGAGCCGCGCAGCGGCCGCGGACGGCTACCACGTGCTGATCGCGGATTCGGCGGAGACGGTCGGTGAGGAGTCCGTGCTCGCGGTGGCGACCCGCCGTCGCACGGACGGCATCATCCTCTGCGCCCCCCGCATGCCCCTGGACGAGCTGCGGGCGCTGCTGCCTCAGATCTCGCCGGTCGTGCTGGTCAACCGGGCTCCGGAGGCGGGTACCCCGGTCGTCGCCGCGGACTACGCGGCGGCCCTCCGCGAGATCCTCGACCACCTGTACGCGTACGGTCACCGTCGCTACCTGTACCTCGCCGGCACGACACGGAGCGCCTCGAATGCGGCGCGACTTCGGGCGATCGCAGAGTTCGGCGCCGCGCACCCGGACGTGACGGTCGACGAGCGGGAGGCGGGCGTCGATTTCGAGAGCGGGGAGCGGGCTGCGGCAGGCCTCGGCTCGACCGATGCCACGGCGATCCTCGGCTTCAACGACCTGGTGGCGATGGGCGCGATGAGCACCCTGCGGGCGGCGGGCGTTCGCGTCCCCGAAGACGTGTCGATCACCGGCTTCGACGACATCCCCTTCGCCCGACACGCCACGCCGGCGCTCACGACCGCCTCCGTGCCGACGGGCGAGCTGGGGGCTCGCGCCTGGGCGGCGATGGCCGCGCTGCTGGCGACGGGCGATGTCGCCGAGCCGCTGTTCCTCCGGCCGCGGCTGCAGGTGCGGGCGAGCACGGGCCCCGCGCGCTGAGCTGCGCCCCGCCCGCGCCGCGGACCGCGTGATACGCTGAGAAAACGTTTCCTGAAGGAGTCATCCCCCATGAACCAGCGGCGCTACGCCCTTGTCGGAGCCGGCGCACGCGCGTCGATGTACGTCGGCGCGATCACCGGCGACTACGCCGAGATCGCCACCCTCGCCGCGATCTGCGAACCCAACCCGGTGCGTGCGGCGCACTACCTCGGCACGGTCGCCGAGCGCACAGGGGCGACACCGAGCACGTGGCATCCGGATCGCCTGGAGGAGATGATCCGCACCGAGCGGATCGACCGCGTCATCGTGACGGCCCGCGACGATCTGCACGCCGAGATCATCGTGCGGGCACTGGATGCCGGAGCTGACGTCGTCGTCGAGAAACCGCTCACGATCGACGCCGGGAGTGCCGCCCGCATCGAGGACGCGATCGCCCGCACCGGGCGCGAGGTCGTCGTGACCTTCAACTACCGCTACTCACCGCGCAACAGCGCGCTGCGCGAGGTGCTGCAGAGCGGCGCGATCGGCCGCATCACCTCGATCGACTTCTCGTGGGTGCTCGACACCAAGCACGGCGCCGACTACTTCCGTCGGTGGCACCGCGAGAAGGAGCACTCCGGCGGTCTGCTTGTCCACAAGGCCAGCCATCATTTCGACCTCGTCAACTGGTGGATCCGCAGCCAGCCGCGCCGTGTCTTCGCCTCGGGCGGTCTGCGCTTCTACGGTTCCGAGAACGCGGACGCCCGCGGCATCCCTCCCCGCCCGACGCGGGGCACGCACGACGGCGATCACACGGCCTTCGAACTCGATCTGCGCGACGACGAGAACCTCGCGTCGCTCTACCTCGACGCCGAGGCCCATGACGGCTATCTGCGCGACCGCGACGTGTTCGGAGAGGGCATCACGATCGAAGACAACCTGGCGCTCGTCGTGGACTACGACTCGGGCGCGACCCTGAGCTACTCGCTGAACGCGCACTCGCCCTGGGAGGGCTACCGCGTGGCCGTCAACGGCACCGAGGGACGTGCCGAGCTCGAGGTGATCGAGCGCGGAGCCGTGCTCGCCGACGAGGGGCTGCACCCAGTGCTCGACCCGAGCGCGGTCGATGCCGGGGCGACCGGATCACTCCGGCCCCAGGGCGAGCGCCTGATCGTGCAGCACCACTGGGAGGACGCGACCGAGGTTCCGATCGACGGCGGCCTCGGCGGACACGGCGGCGGGGACGCGCTCCTGCTCGCCGACATCTTCCTCGGGCCTTCGGCCGACGACCCGCTGTCGCGCCCCGCCGACTGGCGAGACGGCGTGCGGTCGATCGCGGTGGGCATCTCGGGCAACCGCTCGCTCGAGACCGGACTGCCGGTGGACGTCGCCGACCTCGGGATCCGGATGCTCGAGCGGCAGCGCGCGTGAGCCGGATCGCCGTCACGGGCGGCTCGGGCCGGCTCGGCCGGTCGCTGGTCGCGGGCCTCTCCGCCGCCGGCCACGAGCTCGTCTCGCTCGACCGCGTGCCGTCCGACGCCCCCGAGCTCGCCACGGTCGAGCAGATCGCGGTCGATCTGACCGCGGCGGACGACGCCGCTCGCGCGATCCGGGAGGCCCGTGCTGATGCGCTCGTGCATCTCGCTGCGATCGCCGTACCCTTCAGCGCCCCCGAGCACGTCATCCTGCGGACGAACGCCGCGATGGCCCTGAACACTCTGAGCGCGGCCATCGGTGCCGGCATCCCCCGCATCGTCACCGCTTCGAGCCCGACGGTGCTGGGCTACGGCGCTCCTGCCGGCTGGATTCCCGACCGGTTCCCCCTCGACGAGGACACGGCGCCCGCGCCCTGGAACGCCTACGCGCTCTCGAAGCACCTGGCGGAGCAGACGATGCGGATGCTGCAACGGCAGACCGGCGATGCGACGCGTTTCGCCGCGTTCCGGCCCTGCTACGTCATCGCCCCCGAGGAATGGGCCGGTGCACCCACGCAGCAGGGCCACACGGTGCGCGAGCGCCTGGACGACCCCGCCCTGGCGGCACCCGCCCTGTTCAACTACGTCGATGCGCGCGATGTCGCGCGCTTCATCGACACCCTCTTGCCGGCGATGAGCGACATTCCCAACGGGGAGGTGTTCTTCGTGGGCGCCGAGGACGCGCTCGCCCGCGAGCCGCTCGCCGAACTCGTGCCCCGGTTCTTCCCCGGCACCGATGACGCGGCCGCGGTCCTGACCGGAACGGCCCCGGCATTCTCCACCGCCAAGGCGCGACGGATGCTCGGCTGGACGCCCGTGCACCGCTGGCGCGACGCACTGATCGCGCCCGCACCCCTCGACCGAAAGGACGTGCCGGAATGGACTTCGACGGCATCCTCTTCTTCCCGGTGACGCCGTTCGACGCGGATGGACGCGTCGAGACGGGGCTGCTGCGCCATCACATCTCGACCACGCTCGCGCACTCCCCCGGCGGGGTCTTCCCCGCGTGCGGCACCGGCGAGTTCCATGCCCTGTCGGCCGACGAGATCGGCACGGTCGTCTCCACCGCCGTCGACACCGTCGCGGGTGCGGTGCCGGTCGTGGCGGGCACGGGCGGTCCGCTCGGGCAGGCCATCGCGCTCGCGCGTGCAGCGGCGGACGCCGGAGCCGACGGGCTGCTCCTGCTTCCCCCGTACCTCGTGGGCGGACCGCAGGCGGGACTCGTGGCCTATGCGGAAGCGGTGGCCGCGGCATCCGATCTCCCCGTCGTCATCTACCACCGCGGCACCGCGCAGTACTCGGTGGAGTCCGTGCGCCGCCTCGCGCAGAACCCCAAGATCGTGGGGTTCAAAGACGGCACGGGTGACATCGGCCTCGCCCAGCAGATCGTGCGCGCCGTCGCCGAGACGGGGCGCACCGATTTCGCGTTCTTCAACGGGCTGCTCACGGCGGAGCTGACCCAGGGCGCGTACCGCGGCATCGGCATCCCGCTCTACTCGTCAGCGGCGTTCGCGATGGTCCCCGAAGTGGCGAACGCGTACTACCGCGCGTACGTCGACGGCGACGAGGGCCGGCGGCTGGAACTGCTCGACGGGTTCTACGCTCCCCTCGTGCGGCTGCGCGACGAGACCCCCGGGTTCGGCGTCTCGCTCATCAAGGCCGGGCTGCGCTTGTCGGGGCTGCCCGTCGGGGGCGTCCGCGCTCCGCTGGTCGACCCGTCGCCCGCGCAGGAGCAGCGTCTCGGCGAGATCCTCGAGGCGGGACGCGCCCTGCTGTGACCCCCACGATCGCCTCGTTCGACGCCCGTCTGCTGCGCGTGCCGCTGACGCGGCCGTGGGCGGCGGATGTCACGTCGGTCGGCGTGATCGCGACGCACGTGCGCCGCTCGGACGGCGGCGAGGGCTGGGGATTCTCGTGGACGCCGCAGATCGGGTCCCAGGCGGTGCACGCACTGCTCGCCCACGACATCACCGCGTTCGCGATCGGCCGGACCGCCGATCCCGAGCTGCTCTGGGACGACACGTGGCACCATCTGCACGAAGCCGGCGGGAGTGGTCTGACGACGATCGCGCTCGCCGGGCTCGACCTCGCGCTGTGGGATGCCGCGGCCCGGGCCGTCGGCCTCTCGATCGGCGACCACCTGGGCGGGCGTCGGACGTCGGTGCGCGCCTACGGGTCGGGCGTCAACCTGCACTACTCGCTCGATGACCTCCGCGCCCAGGTGGGCCGGTGGATCGACGCCGGGTTCGAGGCGGTCAAGATCAAGGTCGGCCGGAACGAGCTCGCCGACGACATCGCGCGGGTCGCCGCCGTGCGGGAGCTGCTCGGGCCGAACCGCGCGCTCATGATCGACGCGAACCAGCGCTGGAACCTCGAGACGGCGACGCGTGCCGTCGCCGCTCTCGCGGAGTTCGACCCGGCGTGGATCGAGGAGCCCCTGCGCGCGGAGGATCTCGCGGGTCACGCCGAACTCGCCCGTCGCATCGCCATCCCGATCGCCCTCGGCGAGAACCTCCACACGGCGTCGCGCTTCGCCGAGTTCCTCGACGCCGGCGCCGTGCAGATCGTGCAGCCCAATATCGTGCGCGTCGGCGGCATCACGCCCTTCCGCCGCATCGCCGCGCTGGCCGCCCGGCACGGCGCGACGCTGCATCCGCATCTGCTGCCCGAGCTCTCGGGTCAACTCGCGCTCACCCTCGAACACGCCCCCGGAGCCGCCGAGCCCATGGCCGAAGACGTCGAGGACGCCGGCTTCGGCGCGCTCGGCGCGCTCCTCGACCCCTCGCCGGTGGCCATCGCCGGTGGCATCCTGACCGTTCCGCCGCACGTCGGCCTCGGCATCCGCTTCGCCTGACCGTTCGCACACGAAGGACACCCCCATGAGCATCACCACCAGCCCTGAAACCAACGGCGGAGCGCCCATCGGCGCGGAGCCGACGAGCGCAGCGCGGCTCGACGAGCTCGCCCGGCGGGCGGCCGTGGCCGCGCCGATCTGGCGGGCGTCCACCGCCGCAGAGCGCGCGACGTGGCTGCGCGCCGCGGCGGACGCCCTCGACGCGCACCTCGACGAACTCGTGGTGATCGCCGACGAGGAGACGCGCCTGGGCGCCGTCCGCCTCCGGGGCGAGGTGGGCCGCACCTCGGGGCAGCTCCGGCTGTTCGCCACGGTCGTCGAGGAGGGCTCGTACCTAGAGGCGATCGTCGACGACGCCGATCCCACCGCCACTCCTCCCCGTCCGGAGCTGCGCCGCATGCTCACCGGGGTCGGACCGGTGGCGGTCTTCTCGGCCTCCAACTTCCCGTTCGCGTTCTCGGTCGCCGGGGGCGACACCGCCTCGGCTCTCGCTGCGGGCAACCCGGTCATCGTGAAGGCCCACTCCGGGCATCCGCGGCTCTCCGTCCGCACGGCCGAGGTCGTCGCCGCCGCGCTCACCTCCGCCGGTGCGCCCGAGGGCTCACTCGCGCTGGTCACGGGTCGGGAAGCGGGCAACGCCCTCGTGCAGCATCCGGTCATCCAGGCAGCGGGCTTCACAGGGTCGGTGGGCGGAGGCCGGGCCCTTTTCGACCTGGCCACCGGACGCCCCGACCCGATCCCCTTCTACGGTGAGCTCGGGAGCGTGAACCCGGTCGTCATCACCTCCGCCGCGATCACGGCGCGCGGCGATGCGCTGGCCTCGGGGCTGGTCTCGTCGTTCACGCTCGGCGTGGGGCAGTTCTGCACGAAGCCCGGCGTCGTCTTCGTGCCGCGCGGCGGTGCCGGCGGCGCGGAGTTCGGCGCGCTCGTCGCGCAGGCGGTGCAGGGCGTCGCCGGCGGCCCGCTGCTGACCGACCGCATCACCGAGGCGTTCCCCGAGGGCATCGCGCACCTCGCCGCCGACCCCTCGGTCTCAATCCTCGCGGGCACGGTGCCGACGCCCGACGCCGCTCAGCCCGACGCCGCTCAGCCCGTCGTCCTCGCCACGGACACCGCCGCGGTCATCGCGCGTCCCGAGGTGCTGCTCGAGGAGTGCTTCGGACCCGTCACGCTGCTGGTGGCCTACGACGGTCCCGACGATCTGCTCGCGGCGCTGGAGTCGGTGCCCGGCAGCCTCACGGCGACGCTGCACTCCGAGCCCGGCGACGACGTCGCGGACGTGCTCGAGGTGCTGCAGCGCAAAGCCGGCAGAGTGCTCTTCGCCGGGTGGCCCACGGGCGTCGCCGTGACCTGGTCGCAGCAGCACGGCGGACCGTGGCCGGCGACGACATCGCTGCACACGTCCGTCGGTGCCACCGCGATCCGCCGGTTCCTCCGCCCGGTCGCGTTCCAGGATGCCCCCGCTCATCTGCTTCCCGCGCCGTTGCGCGATGCGGAGCTCGCCGGCATCCCCCATCGCCGCAACGGTGTGCTGAGCTCCGCTACCGGCTGAACTCCGCTGCGAGCCGCGCCCCCGCGACGCGGAGCCAGTGCGCCGTCTCGGACATCGACGCCTCGGCCGAACCCGCCAGGTCGGTGAGCGAGATCGCCGCCGAGAAGGCCGAGGTCGGGGCATCCGGAGCTATCCGTCCCGCCACGAGTCTCACCGGCACGCCCGCCTGCGCCGCGAGCGCGGCGACATGCGAGGGCACTTTGCCCGACGCCGACTGAATGTCGAACGAGCCTTCACCCGTGATCACGACGGATGCCTCGGCCACCGCCGCCCGCAACCCGATGAGATCGGCCACGGCCGCCGAACCGGGAACCAGCGTCGCGCCCCACACGAGAAGTCCGTAGCCTGTTCCTCCCGCCGCGCCGGCGCCGGGAGCGACCGGGTCGGCTCTCCCGACGAGCGCGGCGAACCGTCCGAGCGCAGCGTCCATGGCTGAGACGTCGGCGGGTCCCGCGCCCTTTTGAGGCCCGAAGACGGCGGCGGCTCCGCGGGCACCCTGCAGCGGGTTCGTGACATCGGTGAGCACTGTGACACCGCCCGCCGGGAGGGCTGGCAGCCCTGAGAGATCGACCGCCGCGATCTCGGCGAGACCACGCGCGCCGTCGACGATCGCCCGGCCCCCGGCATCCGTGAATCGCGCGCCGAGCGCGCTGAGCATGCCTGCGCCACCGTCCGTCGATGCGCTCGATCCGATGCCGAGCACGAGGCGCGTGATGCCGTGAGCGAGGGCGTCCGCGATCGCCTCGCCGAACCCGCGGGTGCCCGCGTCGAAGGGGCGCCGACGTGGCCCTCCGCCGGGGAGGGTCTCGAGCAACTCGATGCCGGACGTGTTAGCGAGCTCGACGACGGCGGTACCCGCGGGGGTCTCGGCGGTCGGAGGGAGGAGGAGCCAGGATGCCGCCACCGGCGTGCCCTCCGGACCGTGGACCGTCACCGCACGGCGCGAGGCGCCGGGCACGGCCGCGGCGAAGGCATCGACGGTGCCCTCACCGCCGTCGGCCATCGGGCGCAGCACCACGTCGTCGGACGGACGCGCCTCGAGCCAGCCTTCGCGCAGGCACCGCGCGGCGTCGGCGGCGCCGATCGTCCCCTTGAACGAGTCGACGGCGATGACGATGCGTTCCGCCATCCCGACCTCCGTACCCGTCGCCCCGGTGCGGGCGCGGTCTCAGCATACCGCGGGGGCGTGAGCGAGGGAAAGCGCTATCCGATCGAGTGACCGACCCGGGCGGGACACGGCTCCGCGATAGCCTGGGCGACGGCGGCGCGTTCCCGCGGTCCGCTGCATCCACCCCGAGGAGTGTCATGTCCTGGCTCGTGACCGGCGGCGCCGGCTACATCGGCGCACACATCGTGCGCGCGCTCGACGCGGCGGGCCTGCCGCCCGTCGTGATCGACGACCTCTCGAGCGGTCACGCCTCCTTCGTGCCGCGCGGCGTGCCGTTCATCGAGGGCACGATCCTCGATCGGGCCCTCGTCGAGGACACGCTGCGCTCGCACGACGTCGAGGGCGTCATCCACGTGGCCGGCTTCAAATACGCCGGCGTCTCGGTCACGCGCCCGCTGCACACCTATGCCCAGAACGTCGATGCGACGCGGGTCGTCCTGGAGGCGATGGAGGCGGCGCGCGTGACGAACCTGGTGTTCTCCTCGAGCGCCGCCGTGTTCGGCACGCCCGATGTCGACCTCGTCACGGAGGAGACGGCGAAGGCGCCCGCCTCCCCGTACGGCGAGTCGAAGCTCATCGGCGAGTGGCTGCTGCGCGACCAGGGCATCGCGACCGCGGGGTCCAAGCATCCGCTCCGCCACACCTCCCTGCGCTATTTCAACGTCGTCGGGTCCGGCGATCCCGCGGTGTTCGACTCGAGCCCGCACAACCTGTTCCCGCTGGTGTTCGAGGCGCTCATCGACGGACGCACGCCGCGCATCAACGGCGAGGACTACGCCACGCCCGACGGCACGAACGTGCGCGACTACGTGCACGTCGCCGACATCGCCCTCGCACACGTCGCCGCCGCCCAGCGACTGGTCGCGGGAGAACCGATCGAACCGGCCTACAACCTCGGCTCGCAGAACGGCCTGTCGGTCCGCGAGATCATGGACGCGATGGCGCGGGTGACGGGCATCGACTTCACGCCCGACATCGGCCCCCGGCGCCCGGGCGATCCCGACCGGATCGTCGCCACCGGCGAGCTCGCCGCGCGCGACCTCGACTGGGCGAACCGCTACAGCGTCGACGACATGGTGCGGAGCGCCTGGGAGGCGCGTCGGGCGGCATCCGCCTGAGCCGGACGCCGGCGGTTCATCCGCCCGGCCGCCGCCGCGTGCTCTCGCGCACGACGAGGGAGGTCGCGATCAGCGCCCCGGACGACGCCCGACCGCCCTCGATCGTCGCCACGAGCATCGCCACCGCCTCCGCGCCGAGCGCGTCGAAGTCCTGACGCACCGTCGTCAGCGGCGGGCGGTACTGCGCGGCGTCCTCGATGTCATCGAACCCGATCACCTCCACATCGTCGGGGACACGACGCCCGGCGTCGAAAAGCCTTCGCAGCAGACCGAGCGCCATCTGGTCGTTCGCCGCGAACACCGCGGTCGCGTCGACGGGCAGGCGGAGCGCCGCGTCGTACCCGGAGCTCGCGGTCCAGTCGCCGCGGAGCACGGGCGGTGCGGAGCGGGCTCCGAGACCGAGTCGCCATCCTCGCTCCCGCTCGGCGGCCGCGAACGAGGCCGGCGGTCCCCCGAGGTGCCACACCACGTCGTGCACCGCACCGTCGTGCCCCACGTCGGGCGACGCGCCGTCGTGCGTCCGAGAGAGCAGATACTCGGTCGCCGCGCGGGCACCGGTCGCATGATCCGTCTGCACGATGCCGAAGCGTCCGTCGGGCGGAGAGTCCACCACGACGACGGCGATACCGGGCGGGATCCCGGCATCTCGCGCGAACACGGTGGCCTCGTTCAGCACGATCGCGCCGTCGACGCCCTGGTCGTGCAAGCGCGCGAACGCGTCGGCGACGGCGTCGGGGCCGCCGAGTGCGACGACCGTGAGGGCATAGCCCCGAGATGCCGCGGCATCCGTCACCGCCTGCAGCATGCGGGAGTTGCCCACCGTCGCCAGAGTCGACACGACCAGCCCGATGGTCTGCGTGCGGCCCGTGCGCAGCGCTCGCGCGGCACGGTGCGGTCGGTAGCCGAGACGGACCATCGCCGTCTCGACGCGCGAGCGGGTGCCGGGGTCGACCCGCGGGCTGCCGTTGACCACGCGCGAGACCGTCTGGCCCGACACTCCCGCCGCGGCGGCCACGTCGGCCATCGACACGCGACGGGTCGGATCGGGAGCCTCCCTCGGAGGTCGCCGGGGATCGGGGACGCCGGTCAGGTCCTGGTGACTGAGCCCCATTCGTCGCCCTTCTGATCGCCGCGGGGGCAGTCTGCTCCCGTACCCGCCGGAGCGCGTGCGCAACGTCGGCATGTTGACGTTACCATCCGGTCTTGCTACCGTGTTGACGTGAACACACCGGATTTCGGCACGACGATGCCCGCCCCTCAGACGCTCGGTGCGGGTGTCGTCAAGCGGTCGACCCGCCTGGCCGACGGCCGCGAGCTGATCTACTTCGACGACCCCGGGACGACCTTGCCCGCTGAGCGCGCCGCCGACACGCGTGAACCGGGTGCACGCGCCGAGACCGCGACGATGCGTCGCGACGTCCTGACCGGCGACTGGATCTCGATCGCCGCGGGACGCCAGAACCGTGCCTTCCTGCCCCCCGCGCACCTCGACCCGCTCGCCCCGCAGACGCCGACGAATCCGTCGGAGATCCCGTCGATGTACGACGTCGCCGTGTTCGAGAACAAATCGCCCTCGTTCGGGCCCGCCCTCGCCGTCGCCACCATTGACGCTCCCGCCGCGGAGGATCCGCCGCGCAGTCTGGCCGATCTGGACGCCCCCGGCCTCGGCCGCACCCGCAGCTCGGTCGGACGTTGTGAGGTCGTCTGCTTCTCGCCCGAGCGCGAGGGCTCCTTCGGCACCCAGACCCCCGTCCGCGCCCGCACCGTGATCGAGGCCTGGGCGGACCGCACCGAAGCGCTCTCGGCGCTCCCCGGCGTGCAGCAGGTCTTCCCGTTCGAGAACCGCGGCGAGGAGATCGGCGTCACGCTCCGCCACCCCCATGGGCAGATCTACTCCTACCCCTACCTCACCCCGCGGACGACCCTCCTGCTGGGCTCGATCGCCCGGGAGGGCGACGACCTCTTCGCACGCATCATCGACTTCGAGTCGGCGGGCCCCCGCGTCGTCCTCGAGGCGGAGCACTGGATCGCCTACGTGCCGTTCGCCGCGCGCTGGCCGATCGAGGTGCACCTGACGCCACGCCGCCACGTGCCCGACTTCGCCGCCACCTCCGCGGCCGAACGCGACGAGCTCGCCGCGGTGTACCTGCGTCTGCTCCGTGGCGTCGACGCCCTCTACGACAGCCCGACCCCCTACATCGCGGCATGGCACCAGGCCCCCGTGACCGTCGGCCGCGACACCGTGCGTCTGCACCTGCAGCTCACGAGCCCCCGCCGCGCCGTCGACAAGCTGAAGTACCTCGCCGGTTCGGAGTCCGCCATGGGCGCCTGGATCGGCGACGTCCCGCCCGAGACCGTGGCGGCCCGACTCCGAGAGGTGATCCCCGCATGACCGCAGCATCCGAGGCCCGCGCACTGCTGGCCACCCTCACGCGGACGGCGCCCTCGGGCGAGTGGTCCGCACCGGGGCGCGTCAACCTGATCGGCGAGCACACCGACTACAACGACGGCTTCGTCCTGCCGTTCGCGATCGACCACCGCACGCACGTCGCACTGGCCGAGCGGACGGATGCCACGATCCGCGTGGCCTCCACTTTCGATGCCGCCCCGGTCGAGGTGGCGCTGAGCGCACTGCCGGACGTGTTCCCGCAGCGCGACGGCCACGAGACCGTGCCGGAGTGGGCGGCGTACCCCCTGGGCGTCGCGTGGGCCCTCGTGCACGCCACCGGGGTCGACGTCTCGACCCTCACCGGCGTGGACATCGCGATCGCCTCCGACGTCCCCGTCGGCGCCGGCCTGTCGTCGTCCGCCGCCATCGAAGGGTCGACGGCCGCGGCGCTGAACGACGTCTGGGGTCTGCAGCTCGACCCGGTGGCGCTCGCGCGCGTCGGCCGCACCGCCGAGAACGATGCGGTGGGTGCCCCCACCGGCATCATGGACCAGATGGCCTCGATGCTGGGCCGGACGGATGCCGCGATCTTCCTCGACTGCCGTTCGCTCGAGGCGACGGTCGTCGACCTCGGCTTCGACCGGGCCGGCCTCGAGCTTCTCGTGATGGACACCCGCGTCTCGCACTCCCACGCCACCGGCGGCTACGGCGAGCGCCGCGCCTCGTGCGAACGCGGAGCCGAGATCATGGGGGTGCCGGCGCTCCGCGATCTCTCCCTCGCCGACCTCCCCCGCGCCGAGCAGCTGATGGACGACGTGACCTTCCGCCGCGTGCGGCACATCGTCACCGAGAACCAGCGGGTGCTCGACACCGTTCGCGCACTGGAGGACGACGGGCCGGCGGCGATCGGCGCACTGCTGGTGGCTTCCCACGCTTCCATGCGCGACGACTTCGAGATCTCCGCCCCCGAGCTGGACACCGCCGTGGACGCCGCACTGGCCGCCGGCGCCGTGGGCGCCCGCATGACCGGCGGCGGCTTCGGCGGTGCCGCGATCGCGCTCGTCGCACACGATCGGGTCGGGGCCGTGAAGGATGCCGTGGACGCGGCCTTCGCGGCATCCGGTTTCGCCGCTCCGGTGCAGTTCACCGTGACGCCCTCGCAGGGCGCCCGGCGCGACGCCTGAGCCGGGGTCGCCGGCCCGGGACGGCCGTCCTCAGCGCCGACTGTAGGGTCCGGTGCTGTCGCGCACGACCAGCTCGGTCGGAATGAACGTCGTGCCGACGCCCGCGCCGGGGTCGGCGATCTGCGCGAGGAGCCGCTCCATGGCGAGCCGTCCCACCTCGCGGAAGCTCTGATGCACGGTCGTCAGCGGCGGCCAGAAGTCGCGCGCCTCGTCCATGTCGTCGAAGCCCACGACGCTGACGTCGCCCGGGATGTCGCGACCCAGCTCGTGCAGCGCGCGCATGGCTCCGAGCGCCATCTGGTCGTTCGCGGCGAAGATCGCCGTGACGTCTTCGCGCGCGCCCAGCTCACGACCGATCCGGTAGCCGGAGTCGGTGGTCCAATCCCCGTAGAACTCCTCGGGCGGGGCGATGCCCGCGCGTCGCAGCGTCGAGCGCCACGAGTCCGCACGGTGGGACGCCGAGAACGACGTCGTCGGGCCGGCGATGTGCCAGACCTGCGGGTGTCCGAGGCTCAGCAGATGCTCGGTGGCGACGCGGGCGCCCTGCGCCTGGTCGGTGTCGACGACCGGGTAACCCGAGCCGGCGTTCGAGTCGATGACGACGACGGGGAGCCCGGGAGGCAGCGAGATCTCGACACGGTCGAGGAGAGACGCCTCGAAGATGATGATGACGCCGTCGACGGCCTGCTGTGTGAGGCGGCGGTACGCGCCGGACACGGCGCCGATCGTGGGGTCGGGGACGGGCATCAGCGTGACCGAGTAGTCGGCCCTCGCCGCCTCGACGGCGATGGCGTCGAGGGTGCGCACGTTGCCGAGCGTCTCGAGGGTGAACATGATCACGCCCACGGTGTGGAAGCGCCCGGACTTGAGCGCCCGGGCGGCGCCGTTGGGCCGGTAGCCGAGGGCGCGCATCGAGCGGAGCACCCGATCCCGCGTGGAGTCGTCGACGTTCGTGTGGCCGTTCGAGACCCGCGACACCGTCTGGGCCGAGACGGCGGCGTGCCGGGCTACGTCGGCCATGGACGGCGCGCGGCGCTGCTTCTCCTGCACGATCCCCCTCGATCCCGACGTGGAGCCTCCCGGTCTGCGGGATGACTTCCGGGCACTCCCTGCCGGACGCCTGCTGTCAGTGAATCAGCACTTGCATGGTTACGCAAACATGTTAGGCTCCGTTTCGGACATGGTTACGCAAACATGTCCCCCAGGTCAACGAATGGACTGAATCATGACGATGGCGTCGACACTCGCTTCGGGTGCTCCCCCCACCACCGCGGCCCCCCGTCGGGCGCGACGGGACTGGCGTGGCTGGGGATTCGTCGCACCGTTCATGATCGTGTTCCTCGCGGTGCTGGTCGCCCCCGTGATCTACGCCCTGTACCTCACGCTCTTCCGCCAGCAGCTCGTCGGCGGCAACGGATTCGTCGGACTCGCGAACTACATCCAGCTCTTCCAGGACGAGAAGTTCTGGGAAGCGCTCGGTCGCGTCACCCTCTTCCTGATCGTCCAGGTGCCGATCATGCTGCTGCTGTCGTTGTGCGCCGCCCTGGCCATCGACAGCGCGCGCCTCCACGGCGCCGGATTCATCCGCATCGCGATCTTCCTGCCCTATGCCGTCCCCGGCGTGGTGGCCGCCCTCATCTGGGGGTTCATCTACGGCAACCAGTTCGGGCTGACCGGGACGCTCAACGACCTCCTGGGTGCCGAGATCTTCCAGCCCTTCACATCCCAGTGGATCCTCGCCTCGATCGGCAACATCGTCACGTGGGAGTTCCTGGGCTACAACATGCTCATCTTCTACGCGGCCCTCAAGGTGATCCCCGCCGACCTCTACGAAGCCGCCGAGATCGACGGCGCGGGTCAGTTCCGGATCGTGACCGGCATCAAGCTTCCCGCCCTGCGGGGGTCGATCGTGATCGCGACAGTGTTCTCCATCATCGGCAGCTTCCAGCTGTTCAACGAGCCCAACCTGCTGAAGAACCTCGCCCCCAATGTCATCAGCAGTTTCTTCACCCCGAACATGTACGCCTACAACCTCTCGTTCGCGGGCCAGCAGTTCAACTACTCCGCCACCGTCGCGATCGTCATGGGTGTCGTCACCGCGACGATCGCCTACATCGTGCAATTGCGCGGCTCCCGACAGGAGGTGCGCTGAGATGGCCACCCACACCGAGGTCCTCACCTCCACCCCCCGCGCCCGGCCCGGAAACCGTCGCGTCCCCTACGTGCATCGGCGCCCGTCCCGCCCGCGCCGGTCGATTATGCTCACGATCGTCATGGCGATCATGGTGATCTACTCCGTCATCCCGCTCGCGTGGCTGCTCATCAATGCGACCAAGAGTCAGGCCGACCTGTTCTCGAGCTTCGGGTTGTGGTTCGGCTCCGATTTCCACCTGTGGCAGAACATCGTCGACACCCTGACCTACCGCGACGGCATCTTCGTGCAGTGGTTCGGCAACACCCTGCTCTACGTCGTGGTGGGCGCCGGCGGTGCGACACTGCTGGCGACGGTCGCGGGCTACGGGATGGCGAAGTTCAACTTCCCCGGTCGCCGCGCCGTGTTCGCCGTCGTTCTGGGCGCGATCGCGATCCCGGGCACGGCGCTGGCGGTGCCCACGTTCCTCATGTTCAGCCAGCTGGGGCTCACCAACACCCCCTGGGCGGTCATCCTCCCCTCCCTCATCAGCCCGTTCGGCCTGTACCTGATCTGGACCTATGCGGTCGACGCGGTGCCGACCGAGCTGCTCGAAGCGGCGCGCATGGACGGATCGGGCGAGTTCCGCACGTTCTTCACGATCTCGCTGCGCCTGCTCTCCCCCGGGATCGTGACGGTGCTGCTGTTCGCCGTCGTGGCCACGTGGAACAACTACTTCCTGCCGCTGATCATGCTGAGCGAGCCGACCTGGTATCCGCTCACGGTCGGTCTCAGTCAGTGGAGCGCGCAGGCGACGGGCGTCGCCGCCCAGCCGATCTACAACCTCGTCATCACCGGCTCGCTCCTGACGATCATCCCGATCGTCGTCGCCTTCCTCTTCCTCCAGCGCTTCTGGCAGTCCGGCCTCAGCGCCGGCAGCGTCAAACAGTAGGTCCCGCATCACCCGGGCGTCCTGCCCACCCCTAACAAAGAAGTGAAAGGAACACCGATGTCCACCATCACCCGAGCGCGCAGAGCGCGCCTGGCAGCTGTGGCCACAGCATCCGCCGTCTCCCTCGGCCTGATCCTGTCGGGCTGCTCGTCCAGCACCGGCGGGGCATCCGGCGGCGATGCCAGTGCCGACGCCCTCGAGAGCGCCCTGGAAGCCGGCGGCGAGATCACGTACTGGAGCTGGACACCGTCGGCCGAAGCCCAGGTCGAGGCGTTCGAGAAGGCCTACCCGAAGGTCACCGTCAACCTCGTCAACGCCGGGACGAACACCGACGAGTACACGAAGCTGCAGAACGCGATCACCGCGGGTTCGGGTGCTCCGGATGTCGCACAGGTCGAGTACTACGCGATCCCCCAGTTCGCCCTCGCGGACTCGCTGGTGGACCTCGCGCCCTACGGCTTCGGCGATCTGAAGGACAAGTACACCGCCGGACCCTGGGGCGCCGTCACCTCGGGCGACAAGATCTACGGCCTGCCGCAGGACTCGGGCCCCATGGCGATGTTCTACAACAAGACCGTCTTCGACACCTACGGCATCGCGGTCCCCACGACGTACGACGAGTACGTCGCCGCCGCCGAGAAGCTGCACGCCGCCAACCCGAATGCCTACATCGCATCCGACACCGGCGACTCCGGCTTCGCGACGAGCATGATCTGGCAGGCCGGCGGCAAGCCGTTCAGTGCCGACGGCACCGATGTGACGATCAACCTCCAGGACGACGGCTCGAAGAAGTGGGCCGACAGCTGGAACCGGCTCGTCGAAGGCGGCCTGCTTTCGAGCACCCCCGGCTGGAGCGACGAGTGGTACAAGGCCCTCGGTGACGGCACGATCGCGACCCTGCTGACCGGCGCGTGGATGCCCGGCGTCCTCCAGTCGTCGGTGCCGGATGCTTCCGGTGACTGGCGCGTCGCCCCCATGCCGACCTACGACGGCACCCCGGTGACCGCCGAGAACGGCGGCGGCGGCCAGGTCGTGCTCAAGCAGAGCAAGAACCAGGCGCTCGCGGCCGCGTTCCTGAAGTGGCTGAACAGCGACCCCGCGTCGATCAAGGTCTTCCTCGAATCGGGCGGGTTCCCCTCCACCACCGCGGAGCTCGAGTCCTCCGACTTCCTCGCCGACGCCCCCGAGTACTTCGGCGGCCAGAAGATCAACGAGGTGCTCGTGGATGCCTCGAAGAACGTCCCCTCCGGATGGCAGTACCTGCCCTACCAGGTGTACGCGAACAGCATCTTCGGCGACACCGTCGGTCAGGCCTACAAGAACGGCACCGACCTGAACGCCGGGCTCGAAGAGTGGCAGAAGCAGCTCGTGGACTACGGCAACCAGCAGGGCTTCACCGTCAAGTAGCACGAACGAAGAGATCGAACACGGATGCGGCGGCCGCACGTCGGCCGCCGCATCCGCATCTCCTCCCCCCGAAGGATCCCCATGCTCTCCGCGCGTCTCCCCCTCGACCCGCAGCTCGTCCTCGCGCCGGTCCCCCGCCGCCTGTTCGGCACGTTCGTCGAGCACATGGGCCGCGCCGTGTACGAGGGCATCTACGAACCGGGTCATCCCACCGCCGATGCCGAGGGGTTCCGCGGCGACGTGCTCGCGCTCGTCCGCGAGCTCGGGGCGACCACCGTGCGGTACCCCGGCGGCAACTTCGTCTCGGGCTACCGGTGGGAGGACGGGGTCGGACCGCGGGCCGATCGTCCGGTGCGACTGGACGCCGCGTGGCACAGCACCGAGACCAATGCCGTCGGGCTCCACGAATTCGCGAGCTGGGCCGCCCAGGCCGACCTCGAGCTCATGTACGCCGTCAACCTCGGCACGCGCGGCATCGACGCCGCCGCCGACGTCCTCGAATACGCCAACCACCCGGCCGGGACCGCGCTCTCCGACCAGCGTCGCCGCAACGGCGCCGACGCCCCCTTCGCCATCGGACTGTGGTGTCTCGGCAACGAAGTCGACGGCCCGTGGCAGATCGGCCACAAGACCGCCGACGAATACGGGCGTCTCGCTGCCGAGACCGCGCGCCTCATGACGTTCCTCGACCCCGACATCGAACTCGTGGCCGCGGGCAGCTCGAACGCCGAGATGCCGACGTTCGGCGAGTGGGAGCGGACGGTGCTCACGCACACCGCGGGACTGGTGCACCACATCTCTGTGCACGCGTACTACGAGGAGCAGGACGGGGACGCCGTCAGCTTCCTGGCCTCGGCCACGGCGCTCGACCGCTACATCGACACCGTCGCCGCGATCATCGACGAGGTCGGCGCGGGCCCCGGATCTGCGCATCCCGTCGGCATCAGCGTCGACGAGTGGAACGTGTGGTCGCAGACGAGGTGGAACGAGCACGACAAGACGGCCGTCCTCACCGGCGGATGGCCGGAGCACCCGCGGTTGATCGAGGACACGTACACGGTGACGGATGCCGTCGTGGTCGGGTCGCTGCTCATCTCGCTGCTCCGTCACAGCGACCGCGTGTCGATGGCCAACCTCGCCCAGCTCGTCAACGTCATCGCGCCGATCCGGTGCGAGCCGGGGGGTCCTGCCTGGCGTCAGAGCACGTTCTTCCCGTTCCAGCACACCGCGACCCGGGCACGCGGCAGCGTGCTCGCCGCCGACGTCGACTCCCCGGAGATCGACACGCTCCGCCACGGTGCGGCGCCGCTGGTGGATGCCGTCGCCACGGTCGACGACGACGGGCGGATGACCGTCTTCGCATGCAACCGATCGCTCGAGGACGCCGCCGAGCTGACGATCGACGTCACCGACGCCTCGGCCGCGACATCCGGATACAGACTCGTGCGCGCCGAGACGCTGACGATCCCCGCCGACGGCGACCGCCACACCACCAACACCGCCGAGGCCCAGCCGGTCGGCATGCGCCCCCTGACCGTTCCTGCACCGCAGGCGGCGGCGACACCGACGCCGCCATCGTCCTCGATCACCGTCGTGCTGCCGGCCCTCTCGTGGTCCGTCCTCGAGCTCGCTCCCACCCGAAAGACCCCGCATGAGTGATTCCCGCCCCGCCCACGACTTCCGCATCGGCGCCCAGGACTTCGAGTTCGACGGTGCACCGCTGCAGATCCTGTCGGGCGCCCTGCACTACTTCCGGGTGCACCCCGACCTCTGGCGCGACCGCATCCGCAAGGCCCGGCAGATGGGACTCAACACGATCGAGACCTACGTCGCATGGAACGCGCATGCTCCGCAGGAGGACGTCTTCGACCTCACGGGTGGCCTGGATCTCGGGCGGTTCCTGGACGATGTCGCTGCCGAGGGCATGCACGCGATCGTCCGACCCGGGCCGTACATCTGCGCGGAGTGGGACAACGGCGGTCTCCCCGCCTGGCTGTTCCGCTCGGGCACCGTCGGGGTGCGCCGTGACGAGCCGCAGTACCTCGCCGCCATCGAGCGGTACCTGCAGCAGCTCGCACCCGTGCTCGTCCCGCGGCAGGTGGGCCGCGGCGGGCCGATCATCCTCGTGCAGATCGAGAACGAGTACGGCGCCTACGGCCACGACCCCGTCTACCTGCAGAAGCTCGTCGACATGAACCGCGCGATCGGCCTCACCGTGCCGTTCACGTCGGTCGACCAGCCGACCGACGAGATGCTCGCGAACGGCAGCATCCCCGGCCTGCACACCACCGCCTCGTTCGGCTCCCGGTCGATCGAACGGCTGGCGACCCTCCGCCGGCACCAGCCCACCGGGCCGCTGATGTGCGCGGAGTTCTGGGACGGCTGGTTCGACCACTGGGGGGCGCACCACCACACCACCCCCGTCGAGGAGTCCGCGGGCGACCTCGACGATCTCCTCGCCGCCGGAGCCTCCGTGAACCTGTACATGTTCCACGGCGGCACCAACATGGGCTTCACGAACGGTGCCAACGACAAGGGCGTCTACCAGCCCCTCGTGACGAGCTACGACTACGACGCCCCGCTGGACGAGGCGGGCAACCCGACCGCGAAGTACTGGGCGTTCCGCGACGTGCTGGCGAAGTACACCGACCTCGCGATCGACGACGTGCCCGCGGCATCCGTCCCCGCGCCGACTCCTCACACCCGGTGGAGCTCCGCGGTGCCGCTGGCGGAGGTCGCACCGTCGCTGGGGACCGCGTCGGCGCACGAGGAGCTGCCGAGCATGGACGCGCTCGGCGCGTTCACCGGGTTCGCGCTGTACCGCACCGTGATCGACGTGAGCGGTCCCGCCGTCCTGCACATCGATGAAGTGCGCGACCGGGCGATCGTGTTCGTCGAAGGTTCGCCGGTCGGCGTCCTCGCGCGCGAGCATCACGATGCCCGCCTGCCGCTGCCTTCGCACGCGCGCGGGGTGTTGGAGCTGCTCGTCGAAGACCAGGGCCGGGTCAACTACGGCGAGCGCATCGGCGAGCCCAAAGGGCTGATCGGCGCCGCCACCCTCAACGGCGAACCGCTCCGTCAGTGGGAGGTGCAGGCCCTCGACCTCCGCGACCTCGGTCCCGTGCGGGACGCGCTCCACGACCGTCCGTGGGACGGCGCCCTCGCCGGACCGGTGTTCGGCCGCGCCGAGGTCGAGCTCGACGAACCCACCGACCTCTTCATCGACACCCGCGGCTGGGGCAAGGGCGTCGTCTGGGTCAACGGCGTGAACCTCGGCCGCTACTGGTCGAAGGGTCCGCAGCACACGCTGTTCGTCCCCTCCGCCCTGGTGCACGCCGGAGCGAACGAGGTGATCGTGCTCGAGCTGCACGCCGCCGCGTCGACGGTCGCCTTCGCCGCCGAGCCAGACCTCGGGCAGACCGACTTCTGAGTGCGGGTTCGATGCGGTCGCGGTGCCGCGGCGGTCGTACGCCGTCTCGGCCGCCGGGGCAACCCCTGGTCGCGCGCCCGCCCGCGATCTACCGTCGAAGGAGTGGCCGTTCCGCCCTCGGCACCCGAGGCGCCGGTGGGCGGACCTCCGGCCGCTTCAGACGAAAAGGAGCGAACGTGGCACGCATCACCGTCGGCATCGAGAACTCATCGGACATCTCGCTGTACTACACCGATCAGGGGTCGGGACAGCCGGTCGTCCTCATCCACGGATTCCCGTTGAACGGGGAGTCCTGGGGGAAGCAGCAGGCCGCCCTCCTGGACGCCGGCTACCGCGTGATCGCGTACGACCGCCGCGGTTTCGGCGCGTCGACGAAGACCGCGAGCGGGTCGGACTACGACACGTTCGCCAGCGACCTCGAGGCGCTCATGGTGGCGCTCGATCTCGAGAAGGCCGTGCTCGTCGGGTTCTCGATGGGCACGGGCGAAGTGGCTCGCTACCTGAGCACCTACGGCAGCGAACGGGTCGCGAAAGCCGTCTTCCTGGGGTCGCTCGAGCCGTATCTGCTGAAGACCGATGAGAACCCCGACGGAGCGGGCCCGCAGGACTTCTTCGACGCAACGGCTGCCTCGGTGCGCGCCGATCGGTACGCGTTCCTGACCGGGTTCTTCGCAGACTTCTACAACCTCGACGAGAACCTCGGCACGCGCATCTCCGAAGAAGCGCTGCACGCGAGCGTCTGCATCGCCAACCAGGCCGGCAACGCCGCGATCGCGGCCGCTCCCCTCACGTGGCCGACCGACTTCCGGGACGACATCCCCAAGATCGATGTTCCGGCGCTCATCGTCCACGGCACCGCCGACCGCATCCTCCCCATCGACGCGACCGCTCGTCGGTTCGCGAAGCTGCTCCCCGACGCGACATACGTCGAGATCGAAGGCGCTCCGCACGCCATGATCTGGACGCATGCCGACGAGGTCAACACGGCGATGCTGGACTTCCTGCGCACCTGAGCCGCGGTCCGGGAGGAACGACGGATGCCTCGGCGCAGAGTGTGCGCCGAGGCATCCGTCGTCCAGCCGCCGTGCTGTTACGTGCGGCTGATCCGGCGGCGCAGCGCCACGAGCGCTCCCCCGGCGATGAGCATCGACCCGGCGAGGACCAGCGGCACGATGGGCTGGCTCCCGCCGGTCGCGGCGAGCGCCTTCGTGGAGCCGTTCCCCGAGACGCCCGTGGCGTCGGTCGGACCCGAGACCGGACCCGCGGGAGTGCCGGGCCCGGTGACGGGCAGCGACGGGCCCACGGGGTCGGTCGGGTCGGTCGGGTCGGTCGGGTCGGTCGGATCGACCGGCGCCTCGACGTACGTGCAGGGGAAGGTGCCCTGACGCAGGGAGAAGCCATCGGTGTCGTTGTCGTCGGCGTAGAACGTCGGCTTGGTGCCCGCCGGCGCGCAGACCGCGTCATCGGCGATCGCGAAGCCCTCGTTCGCGATACCGGCACCCATGCCCGCCGGGCGCTCGTACACGTGCGTGGCGACGAAGGCGCCGTCCGTGAGCTCGTACACGGCGGTCTGACCGTCGCAGGCATCGTCGCAGGCGACCCACAGTGCGCCCGCACCGCTCGCGGCATCGGCGTCGAACTGCACCTCGGCGACGATCGCGAACGGTGTGGCGATCGTCGCCACCCGCGTGAAGGCGCCGCTGTCCTGAAGCGCATAGGCGTACACGGATGCCGTGCCCTCGACCCCGACGAAGAACAGGCCGTCGCCGTGGCCCGGGTAGGACGCCGGCGCGTACGGCGCACCTGTCGTCGCGTCGATGAAACCGCCCGCGACCAGGGAGGCGTCGGAGATCCAGGTGATGGCTTCGAGCCCGGCGTTGGCGCCCAGACCGGGGAAGTCGGCGGCGAGGTTCCACTCCTGCGACGCGTTCAGGCTCGTCGCCGAGCCCGACACGTCGTAACGAAGGACCGAGGGGCGGCTCACGCCGCTGTCGTCGTTGTCGCGCTCACTCGAGACGTAGACGCCCGCTGCGGCTCCGGCATCCGTCATCGTCACGCCCTCGGCGTCGACCGCGCCGGTGCCGTCGGCGTAGTGCAGCACCTTGCCCGCCGCCCATTCGGCTGAAGCATCCGGCGCCCAGCTGCCGTCGACGTCGGAGACGATGCGGTAGAGCAGTCCGTCGCCGTTCTGCACCGCCCACAGGGTGCCGGGCGCCGCCGTGCCCGATGCCTCCCAGTACAGTCCGCTCAGATCACCGCTGGGGAAGGTGTCGGCGTCATCGAGCGTGCGCACCTCGGCGCCGCCGGGCCACGCCTCAGGGGTGATCAGCCCGGTGCAGACGTTGATCGCATTCTTGGACGGGACCGCCGTCGTCGTGAACTCCCCCGTGCCGTCGGGGCAGCGGCCGTAGGTCGTCGAGGCGTGCTCCGCCCAGCTGTAGCTGTCGAGCAGCGTCGATCCGTTCGGCGCGAACAGCCGCACGGAGTCGGCGCCGCCGAGCCCGAAGCCGTCTTCGGCCGCGTCGACGTCGGCGACGTAGAAGCCGCCGGCCGCGACGGTCGTTCCGGCGGGCACGACGAACGCGTGCGTGTCGTCGTCGTCCTTCACCGTGAATCCACCGAGGTCGACATCGGTGGTGCCGGTGTTCACCAGCTCCACCCAATCGGTCGCGTCACCCCTGCTCTCGATCTCGTTGATGCGCACGGGCGAGCTGCAGTCGTTGGCCGCGCCCTTCGTCGATGCCGTCGTCTGCTGCATGTCGCCCACGCCGTCGGGGCACCGCCCGTAGCTGACGGCCGCGTGCGTCTCCCACGCATAGCTGGCGACGAGCGTGGTCCCGTCGGGTGCGAAGATCCGCGCGACGTCGCCCCCGCCCAGGCCGAAGTCGAACCCGACGGGGTTCGTCGCGCTGGTCTGGTCGATCACGAGGAATCCGCCTGCGGCGACGAGCGAGCCGGCCGGGAGGACGAACGCGGCGTGCGTGTCATCCGAGTCGAGGAACCGATAGCCCGTGAGGTCGATCGATTCGGCGCCGGTGTTGTACACCTCGACCCAGTCGGTGTCGTCGCCGTTGCTCTCGACCTCGTTGATGACGAGCGTCGAGGCGGCCGGCGGCAAGGGGTCGGCCTGCGCCGGCGCGGCGACCAGGAGCGGGACGGCCACGAGACCCAGCGCGGCGGCGACCGCGGCCCAGCGGCGCCCAGGGGTGGGAAGAGGGGAATCGGAACGCATGCGGCGTGCACCTTCGATCGGCAGACGGGGGAGCGGCCAGAATGGTCCGCGCACACGGCCGGGAGGTGAACGCCGCGTGACGCGCCAGGGACGGACCTCGCTGCGCGCGGGCCAGGCGAGCGCGCACGACCGCGGTCTACAGTCGAGACATGGCCCGACGAGATGCGCGTGGCGGCGAGCCCGTGGCACACGCCGCACCGGTCGTCGACATCGCCCCCGGGTCCGTCCGGGGATTCTGGCGCGGACCGTCCGCCGCGTTCCTCGGCATCCCGTTCGCGCAGGCACCCGTGGGCGACCTGCGGTTCGCCGCTCCGGTGCCACCCGAGCCGTGGGCCGGCGTCCGTGACGCACGCGAGAACGGCGCGACGGCCAAACGGGCGAAGCCGGGCGAGCGGACGCTCATCCCCGAGCCCGCGATCCCCGGGGAGAGCACGCTCAATGTCAACGTCTTCACGCCCCTACCGGGAGCAGTGGATGCCGCATTGCCCGTGCTCGTCTGGATCCACGGCGGCGGCTTCGTCGAAGGCTCGCCGGCGAGCCCGTGGTACGACGGGGCGGCCTTCACCCGCGACGGCATCGTGACCGTCAGCGTGTCGTACCGCCTCGGTTTCGATGGATTCGGCGCGATCGAGGACGCCCCGAGCAACCGTGGAGTGCGGGACTGGCTCGCCGCACTCGAGTGGGTGCAGACCAACATCCGCGCGTTCGGCGGTGACCCCGGCCGCGTCACGATCGCCGGGCAATCCGCCGGGGGCGGCGCCGTCCTGACCCTGCTCGGCATGCCCGCCGCGCAGCATCTCTTCCACGCCGTCTGGGCGCTGTCCGCCGTGGTGGGCGATGTTCCCGCGGCCCGAGCGACGGCGCTCGTGGACCGCCTCGCCGATCTGGCGGGGGTCGCCCCCACGCGGGCGGGTTTCCGTTCGGTGCCGGAAGCCCGGCTTCTCGAGCTGCAGGATGGCGCGGCATCCGCTCTCGGGACATCGCCGTTCGAGAAGCTCAGGTCCACCCTCGACGAGGGTCGCGCGTGGGCTCCCACGATCGACGGCGACCTGCTCACCCGCCCCACGCCGGAGTCGCTGCGTTCCCGCATCGGCGCGGACAAGCCGCTCGTGCTGGGCACCACCGACGACGAATTCACCATGGCGACCGACAGGGCACGCAAGGCGCTGCGGTTCGTGCCGGTGTCACTCGCCCTCGGTCGCCTGCAGAAGGACCGGGGTGTGCGGAATGCCTACCTCGCCGACAATGCGCAGCAGAGGCGGAGGGGCACGGCCGCCGTGCTCGGCCGGTACGCCACCGACCGGATCTTCCGGGCGTTCGCCGTGCGGGTGGCCGACGCACGCGGGGACGCCCCGACGTGGATGTACCGCTTCTCATGGGTGTCGCCGACGATCGGCTGGGCGTGCCACTGCCTCGACGTGCCGTTCTGGTGGGACTGCCTCGACGCCGACGCGGTGCCGGGGATCGCGGGCGACGCTCCCCCGCAGGCTCTCGCCGACGCGCTCCACGGCTCGGCCGCGGCTTTCATCCGTGGCGCCGAGCCGGGGTGGGAGGCGTGGTCGGACAGCCGTGGGACGACGCGTGTGTTCGGCGGCGAGGCGTCCACCGCCGATGTGATCCCCGACGGTTACGCCAGCGTGCGGGCCCTGGTCTGAGTCCCGTCGCCGGTCAGAACCCAGGCCCGGTCCCGGGGCCGCTCAGTCCAGTGCGGGGATGACCTCGCGCTCGAACAGGTCCACGCCCGAACGGTCGTAGGCGTGCTCGGGGAAGTAGTGGATCGCGTAGCCGAGCCCGACCGCGCGCATCTCGTTGAGGCGCTCCACGATCTGCTCGGGGGTTCCGACCAGGCCGGCGCCGCCGCGGTACTCCGCCATGAAGGCCTCGGTACGGTCGCCGAGGTACGGGGCGACGCGTGCCTCGATGGCGTCGACGCGCTCGGCCACTTCGGCCTCGGTCTCGCCGATCACGGTGTTGAAGTTGGCCGACTTGGTGATCTCGGCGAAGTCGCGGCCGACGGCGTCGGTGTGGCCCCGCAGGATCTCGGACTTGCGGGCGAACTCCTCCGGCTGACCGGAGAAGTTCGTGTACTGCGCGTACTTCGCCGCGATCTTCAGCGTGACCTTCTCGCCGCCGCCGGCGATCCAGGTGGGGATTCCGCCCTTCTGCAGCGGCTGCGGCTGGACGATCGCGCCGTCGACCTGGAAGTGCTTGCCGTCGAGCGTGGCGGATCCCGTCGCCCAGGCCTGCTGCATGATCTGCACGCCCTCGTCGAGCGCGCCGAGGCGGTCGCCGATGCCGGGGAAGCCGTAGCCGTAGGCACGCCACTCGTGCTCGTACCAGCCGCCGCCGATGCCCATCTCGACGCGTCCGCCCGAGATGATGTCGACCGTGGCGGCGACCTTCGCGAGGTAGGCCGGGTTGCGATAGCCCATGGACGTGCACATCTGCCCGAGGCGGATGCGGTCGGTCACCGCCGCGAAAGCCGACATGAGCGTCCACGCCTCGTGGGTCGCCTCTGCGCTCGGTACGGGGACGGTGTGGAAGTGGTCGTAGACCCACAGGGATTCCCACGGCCCCTCATCGGCGCGCTGCGCCAGCTCGCGCATGACGCGCCATTGGTCGACGGGATCGATGCCGACGAGGTCGTGACGCCAGCCCTGGGGGATGAAGGTTCCGAAACGCATGCTCTCAGACTAGGCGCGTCCGGCCTCCGCGTCTCGGCGACGCTCCTGGTCGACGACGGCCTCGCGATCAGCGAGCCGCCGGAGACCGGCGAACGGCTGCGCGAGACGGTGGTTCTTGCCGAGGGTCGGCTCGACGCGGTCGAGGAAGGCCCAGTATCCGGCCGTGTACGGGCAGGCGTCCTCGCCGAGACGCTTCTTGGGGTCGAAGCGGCAGCCGCCGCAGTGGTCGGACATCCGGTTGATGTAGGCGCCGCCCGCCGCATAGGGCTTCGTCGCGACACGGCCGCCATCGGCGTGCAGCGTCATGCCGACGACGTTCGCGGGCATGACCCAGGGGGTGCCGTCGACGAACATGGCCACGAACCAGTCGTTCATCTCGCGCGGGTCGTAGCCGCGCTGCAGAGCGTGGTTGCCGATCACCATGAGTCGCTGGATGTGATGCGTCCACCCGTGGTCGCGGACGCCCTCGACGGCGGCCGACAGGCACGCCTCCTCGATCGCCTCAGGAGCCAGATCGAGGAACGACGACGGCACCGGATGCCGCGCCCCGAGCTCGTTGCTGTGCACGTAGTCCTCGCCGAACCGCCAGTAGAGATGCCAGACCCACTCGCGCCATCCGATGATCTGGCGGGTGAAGCCCTCGACGCTCGCGATGGGAGCGCGTCCCGCGTCGTATTCCGCGACGACCGTCTCGACGGCTTCGCGGGGGTCGAGCACCCCGAGATTCATCGGCACGCTCAGCAGCGAGTGCGCCATCGTCCAGTCGCTGCGGAGGATGGCGTCCTCGAACGGCCCGAAATCGCCGAGCCGGGTGTCGACGAAATCCTGCAGCGCAGCACGAGCCTCTGTCGGAGTGACGGCGAACTCGCGGGGCCCGTCCTCGCCGACGAAGCGCACGTCGCCGTCGCGCTCCCAGCGGTCGAGATCTCGACGCACCTCGGCGTCGATGTCGTCCTCGGTCGGCCACCACGGATCGGGAAGCCCGAGGGTGAGGGCGTTCTTGGGTGGGGGGTTGCGGTTGTCGCGGTCGAAGTTCCAGGCGCCGCCCGCGGGGCGGTCGCCCTCCATGAGGATGCCCGTGCGCTCGCGGACCCAGCGGTAGTAGTCCTCCATCGCCGCATGCTCGTGCGCGTCGGCGAACCCCGCGAAGTCGGCCTCGGAGGTGACGAAGCCCCGACTCGGGAGGATCTCGGCGCCGAGCTCGCGGGCGAGGCGTCGCGCTCGATAGGACGTGGGATCGATCACCTCGAGGTCGCGTCCTGCGAGCGCTTCGCGGAAGGTGTCGGCCCGCACGTACTCGAGCCGATCACCGAGTTCGGCCTTGCGGTGCCGCATGGCGGAGAGGTACAGGTGTGCTTTGCGCCGATGCATCGGAGCACGGGCGAATGCCGAGCGCGCCTCGACCAGCAGCATCCGTCCACCGTCGTCGAACTGCTCGCCGAGCTGACCGGCCACCACCCACCGCACGCGTGTCATGGCTCCATCCTCCGGCACGGGTGCGACACCGGGGCGGGGTTGCGCCGGCCGCGACCTCCTCCGCGCGCCGGTGCTCAGTCGACGACGCGGGCGTACGGCATCCTCGAGGTCATCACGGCGATCGCCTCCGGGTTCGCGTCGACCAGCACGGCGTCGCGCCCGAGGGACGCGGCGACCGCACCTGTCGTGCCGCTGCCGGCGAAGAGGTCCAGGACGAGGTCGCCGGGGCGACTGGAGGCCTGGATGATCCGGCGCAGGATTCCCTCGGGCTTCTGCGTGGGGTAGCCGGTCTTCTCCCGGCCGGTGGTCGGCACGATCGTGTGCCACCAGACATCGGTGGGCAGCTTGCCGCGCGCCGCCTTCTCGGGCGTGACCAGTCCCGGCGCCATGTAGGGCTCGCGGTCGACGGCGTCGGAGTCGAACCAGTAGCGGGCCGGGTTCTTGACATACACGAGGATCGTGTCGTGCTTCGTCGGCCAGCGCTTCCTCGTCTTCGCTCCATAGTCGTACGCCCAGATGAGTTCGTTCAGGAAGCGCTCGCGGCCGAAGAGCGCGTCCATCAGCACCTTCGCGTAGTGCACCTCGCGATAGTCCAGGTGCACGTACAGCGTGCCGTCGTCGGCGAGGAGTCGCCAGGCCTCGAGCAGCCGCGGCTCGAGGAAGGCCCAGTAGTCCTCGAAGCGGTCGTCATAGACGCGGAGGTCGCCCCGCAGCCGCTCGTACTCGCGCCCGTGGAACCCGAGGCGCCGGGCCGGTGCCGCGGGGCCGGCTGCCGCCGAATCCCGTCCCGAACTTCTGCGCGGTGGGTCTGATGTCGCCGACACCGACCCCTCGGCGCTGATTCCGTCACGCGCAGCAGAACTCGGGGACATCCACCGCGCCGTCTCGACCGCCTTCTCCTGCGGCCGCCCCGTGTTGAACGGCGGATCGAGGTAGATCAGGGTGAACGCGCCGTCGGAGAGACCCGCGGCCACGGCGAGGTTGTCGCCGTGGTGGATCGTCACCGCACCGGGTGCGACACCGCCCGCGGGTGCCGGCCGCGCGGGGTCGGTCACGGAACCCGGTGCAGCCAGGCCTCGGTCGAGAACTTCGACTGCACGAGCGCCTCCGCTTCGGCGTACTCGTCGTCGGTGATGTGGCCGGTCTCGGCGCCGTACATGGTCGTGAACGTCTCGATGAAGCGCTCGATGATCGCCTCGCGCGGCAGGCCGGTCTGGCGCCGGAGGGGATCGACGCGCTTGGCCGCCGACACCGTGCCCTTGTCGCTCAGCTTCTCGCGCCCGATACGCAGCACCTCGGTCATCACCTGACCGTCCATGTCGTAACTGAGCGTCGCGTGGTGCAGCACTCCCCCGTTCGCGAGACGCTTCTGCGCGGCGCCGCCGATCTTGCCCTGCGGCGAGGCGATGTCGTTGAGCGGCTGGTAGGTGGCGTCGACACCGAGGGAGCGCAGGGCCTGCAGCACCCAGTCGTCGAGGAAGGCGTACGAGTCGGCGAACGTCATCCCCGAGACGAGGGATGCCGGGACGTACAGCGAGTAGGTCACGATCGAGTTCGCGCCCATCATCATCGCGCCGCCGCCCGAGATGCGCCGGACGACGTCGAAGCCGTGCGCGGCCGCCCCGGCGGGATCGACCTCGTTGCGGTAGGACTGGAACGATCCGATCACGACCGCCGACTCGTCCCATTCCCACAGCCGCAGGGTGGGGTTGCGCCGACCTTCCCCCACGCGGGTGGTGAGCACCTCGTCGAGCGCGAGGTTCAGCTGCGGCGAGACCGGGCGGTCGTGGACCACCTCCCACGAGAAGTCGCTCCAGCCCGGGGCGACCACGAGCGCGCGCCGCACGGCGGTGCCCACCGACTCGGCCGTGAACCCGAGCAGCTGCGCCCCCTCGGGCAGCGCCGCCCGCACCGCGGCGGCGATGGTCGTGACATCGGATTCGACCGGCATCCCGGTCACGGCCGCGTCGATGTCGGCGAGGGCGTCGTCGGGCTCGAGGAAGAAGTCGCCGGCGAGGTGGAAGTCGGCGATGACGCCGTCGCGCACCTCGAGATCGACGACGACGAGTTTGCCGCCCGGAACCTTGTATTCGCCGTGCATGGCTTCAGCTTAGGCCGCACCCGCTAGGCGGTGACGAGCGCGCGCAGCGCCTCCGGCGACAGGGCGTGCTCGATCGCCAGCATCCCGGCGCCGCGGACGCCGGCGTCACCTGCTGCCGAGGACTGCACGATACTGAGGTGTTCGGTCGCGAGCGGCGTCGAGCGGCTGTAGATGACCTCGCGCACCCCTGCGATCAGATGCTCGCCGACGCGCGCCATCGACCCGCCGATGGCGATCACCGACGGGTTCATGAGGCTGACGCAGGTGGTCAGCACTTCGCCGATGTCGCGCCCCGCCTGGCGCACGGCCAGGATCGCGTCGATGTTGCCGTGCTTCACGAGATCCACGACGTCGTTGCCCCCGTGCGCATCGATCCCGTGACTGCGCAGCTCGCGCGCGATCGCGGGGCCGGATGCGAGCGCTTCGAGGCATCCGCGGTTCCCGCAGGTGCACGGCACGTCCGCGCCGCGCGCGACACGCACGTGCCCGATGTCGCCCGCCACACCCTGTGCTCCGCGCAGAAGCTGGCCCGACGAGACCACACCCGCGCCGATGCCGGTCGCGACCTTCACGAAGATGAGGTTCTCCACCGCCGGGTCGACCGCCGCCCGTTCGCCGAGCGCCATGACGTTGACGTCGTTGTCGACGAGCACGGGAGCATCGAGATGCTGCGCGACCCAGCCCGGCACGTCGAAGCGATCCCAGCCGGGCATGATCGGAGGTTTGATCGGTCGTCCGCTGGAGAACTCCACCGGCCCGGGGACACCGATGCCGATCGCCGCCACGTCGTGCGGCGAACGCCCCGCCTCCGCGAGCAGCTCGAAGACGATCTCGAGGGTGCGCTCCAGCACGGGAACGGGGCCCAGGGCGATGTCGAGAGGCTCCTGGCGCTCCGCGAGCGGCGTCGCCCCGAGGTCGGTGATGGCGACGGTCGCGTGGGATGCCCCGAGGTCGGCGGCCACGACCACCCGGGCGGCCGGGTTCAGGGCGAACTGCGAGGGCGGCCGGCCGCCCGTGGACGCCGCCTCGGCGACGGGCGTGACGAGCCCCATCCGCATGAGTTCGTCCACGCGGACGGCGATGGTCGAACGGGCGAGACCGGTCGACTTCGCCAGCTGGGCCCGCGTCCGCGGCACTCCGTCGCGGAGGAGCTGGAACAGCTCCGTCACACCGATTCCGGCAGAGGCAGACTCCACACCCATGTACCGATCCACTCACTCATGCAGCCGCAGAGGGCGGGAGGGAGCGACATCCTCCCCGGCCTCGCGGACGGCCACCGTCGACCCGCCGAAAGTGCTGACGTCGCCCGCACGAGCAGGCAGACGGACCATCGTCAGGATTCTCGGCCGACCGGACGAGCGAATCTCTGCTGCAGGAGCACCGCGACCACGATGATAACGCCCTTGGCCACCGCCTGAACCGAGGATGACAGGTTGTTCTGGACGAACACATTGGTGAGGGTCGCGAAGATCAGGACACCGAAGACCGTGCCCGTGATGGTGCCGCGGCCGCCGACGAGCAGGGTGCCGCCGACGACGACGGCGGCGATCGCGTCGAGTTCGTAGAGCTGACCGTTCGTCGAGCTGCCGGCGGTCGTGCGGCCGAGGATCATCACACCGGCGATGCCGGCCGTCAGTCCCGCGATCGCATACAGCCACATCGTGTGGCGCCGCACGTTGATGCCCGCGAGGCGCGCGGCCTCGCGGTTGCCGCCGATCGCGACGGTGCGTCGTCCGAAGGTGGTGCGATTGAGCAGCACCCAGCCGAGGGCGGCGACGAGCACGAAGATCCAGATCAGGATGTCGACGCCGATGAAGTCGGAATTCATGAACGTGATGAACCCGCGGTCCTCGACCACGAGGGTGCGCCGCTCCGCCAGGATCTCGGCGAGCCCGCGTGCGGCCACCAGCATCGCGAGGGTCGCCATGAAGGCCACGACCTTGCCGTACGCGATCACGACGCCGTTGATGAGCCCGGCGGCGAGCCCCACGGCGAGCGCGATGAGCACCATCACGAACCAGTGGGTCTGGTCGGCGAGGTCCTGGATGGCTGCGAGGGTGGCGACGATCGAGGCCAGTCCCATCACCGAGCCGACCGACAGGTCGATGCCGCCGGCGATGATGACCAGTGTCATGCCGATGCTGATGACGCCGATGATGGATGCCTGGCGGAGGATCACCAGGGCGTTGCTCAGGGATGCGAAGTTCTCGCCGGCGCTGACGGTGCCGACGACGACGAGCACCACCAGAGCGACGACCAGTCCGAGGTTGCGGCCGACCGAACCCGACATCACCTTCTGCAGGCCGGTCTTCTCACCGGCGCGCGGTGAGGACGGCCCGGACGGAGCGCCCTGCGGCGTGCCCGCCGAAGAGGGCGGACCGACCAGGTCCCCGGTGGTTACTGGCTCGCTCATGCGGCTGTTCCTCTCATGACGAGATCGAGCACACCGTGCTCGTCGATCTCTGCGGCGGGAAGGGTCTGGAGAACGCGTCCGTCCGAGACGACGAGCACGGTGTCGGCGAGGCCGAGCACCTCCTCGATCTCGCTCGAGACGATGACCACGGCGTTGCCCGCGGCGGCCAGCCGGCGGATGAGGGCGTAGATCTCGGCGCGGGCACCGACGTCCACGCCGCGGGTGGGCTCGTCCAGCAGGAGGACCCGGGTGCCGTGCACCAGCCACCGCGCGAGGAGGATCTTCTGCTGGTTGCCGCCCGAGAGGGTCCGCGCCGGCCGATCGGTGTTCGCGGGCCTCAGCTCGAGCGCTTCGATCTGCTCCGCCGCGACGCGGCGCTCCGCCCGTTCGTCGAGGAAGCCCGCTTTCGCGAACCGGTCCATGGACGAAAGTGTGACGTTGACGAAGATGGGTTCGTCGAGCACGAGCCCCTGGCTCTTGCGCTCCTCGGGTGACAGCCCGATACCCGCGCGCACCGCGGCCACGACCGATCCGCGCCGGAGCGGACGCCCGGCGACCGTCACCGTGCCGGCGGTCGCCTTGCGTGCGCCGTACACGGTCTCGACGATCTCCGATCGGCCCGACCCGACGAGGCCGGCGAGGCCGACGACTTCGCCGGCCCGCACCGAGAAGGACACGTCCGAGAACACCCCCGCGAGGCCCAGGCCATCGACCTCGAGCACGACCGGGGCGTCCGCGGCCAGAGGCTCGGCCGGCGGGAAGACGTTGGCGACCGTGCGGCCCGTCATGAGGCGGATCAGTTCGGCGGTCGGGGTGTCGGCGACCGGGATGCCGGACGCCATCGACTTGCCGTCCTTCAGCACCGTGATGCGGTCGCCGATCTGGCGGATCTCCTCCAGTCGGTGGGTGATGTAGACCACGGCGATGCCCTCGGAGGTCAGCTCCTTGACGACGTGGAAGAGGTTCTTCACCTCTTCGGTGTCGAGCACGGCCGAGGGCTCGTCCATGATGATCAGCTTGATGTCGTGCGACAGCGCTCGCGCCATGCTCACGATCTGCTTGTTCGCGGCGCTGAGCTGGCCGACCTCCGTGTTCGGGGCGAGGTTCTCGTGACCCAGACGCCGCAGAAGTTCTCTGGTCTGACGAGCGGCCTCCGACCGCTGCGTGAAGCCGCCGCGCGAGAGCTCGTGACCGAGGAAGATGTTCTCGGCGATCGTCAGGCCGTCGACGACGTCGAGCTCCTGGTACATCGTCGCGATGCCGAGACCGATCGCGGTGTCGGGGTCGCTGATCTCGACGACCTCGCCGCGCCACACGATGGTGCCCTCGTCTGGCCGGTGGACCCCCGCGAGCGTCTTGATGAGCGTCGACTTGCCGGCGCCGTTCTGGCCGAGTACGCAGTGCACCTCGCCCTCGCGGACGTCGAGATCCACTCCGCGCAGCGCCTGCACGCCGGCGAAGCTCTTCGTCACACCGCGCACCTCGAGTAACGCCGAATGTTGGTCACCTTTGATCACGAGCAGACAGTAACACGCCGGTCGCTGCCGGATCGAGACCCACATGCGAAAGTCACCGTGCCCCGCCGACGCTCGCGAACCCCGGAACGGCGCTGATTTCGGATCATCACACTTCTGCCACGAAACCCGCAAAAGCTGTCGCCCGAATGCAGCATTCTGCTACGTTGTCCCCGTCAGCCCGGTCGACCTCCGCTTCCCTGCGCGCCGCTCGCCGCCGACACCGCATTCACATTCAAGGAGGAATACATGCGTTCTACTCGATCCGTGCGCGTTCGCACGATCGGCGCCGGCGTCGCAGCGTTCGCCGCCATCACCATGCTCGCCGGCTGCACCGCCGGCGCGGCCGAAGAGGACGTGGCCGACCAGGGGACCACGTCGGAGGAGAACCAGGCGAGCGGCGACAAGGTCGTCATCGGCTTCTCGGGCCCCGCGGCCGACCACGGCTGGCTCGGCGCGATCAACTCGGGCGCAACGGCGGCGGCCGCCAGCTTCCCCGATGTCGAGCTCGAACTGGCGGAGGGCACCAACGACGTGAACGCCCAGATCGCCGCCGTCGAGACCTTCATCAACAACGGCGTCGACGCGATCGTGTTGCTGCCGAGCGACGGCGCAGCCCTCACCGAGGTCGCGACGAAGGCGATGGAGGCCGGCATCCCGGTCATCAACGTCGACCGCGAGTTCTCCAGCCCGTTCGCGGCACGCGCCACGATCCTCGGCGACAACTACGGCATGGGCGTCAGCGCCGGCACCTACATCTGCGAGCAGCTCGGCGACAACCCCGACGCCGTGGTCGCCGAGATCCCCGGTATCGACTCCCTCCCGCTCACCCAGGACCGCTCTGCAGGCTTCGCGGACGCCCTCGAGGACTGCGGCCTGACGGTCTCGGCCCGCGTGGCGGCGGACTTCACGGTGCAGGGCGGAGAGGCCGCGGCATCCCAGCTGCTGTCGGCCAACCCGCAGATCGACGCCCTGTGGAACCACGACGACGACCAGGGCATCGGCGTCCTCGCGGCGATCGCCGCCGCCGGACGCGACGAGTTCATCATGGTCGGCGGTGCCGGCTCGAAGAACGCGATGGACGCCATCGCCGCGGACGACTCGGTGCTCAAGGCGACGATCATCTACCCGTCGACCCAGGCCGCCGACGGCATCGCGCTCGCTCGACTGATCGCCCAGGGCAAGACCATGAGCGACCTGATCACGCCGAGCGTCGCGAACCGCATCGTCCTGGATGCGCCCGTCGTCACGAAGGAGAACGTCGACCAGTTCATCGATCTGGCCTTCGAATCCTGATCTGAACCGCTCGACACTCCGTGGAGGGGGCGCCTGCGAACAGCGGGCGTCCCCTTCACGGCATCCCCCTGTCTCTTCGACACCCTCTGCACTCTCCCAACCCCAGGAGCACTCATGACCGAAACACTCCGCGTCGCCATGATCGGCCACGGCTTCATGGGCGCAGCCCACTCTCAGGGATGGCGCGTCGCTCCCCGCTTCTTCGACCTGCCCGCCGATCCGGTGATGGCGGTGGTCGTGGGTCGCGACGCCGCCGCGGCCGCGCGGGCCGCACAGAAATGGGGCTGGGCCGAGTCCTCGGTCGACTGGCGCGAAGTCATCGACCGCGAAGACATCGACGTCATCGACATCGTCACCCCGGGTGACACGCACGCCGAGATCGCGATCGCCGCACTCGAGGCGGGCAAGCACGTCCTCTGCGAGAAGCCGCTGGCGAACACGGTGGAGGAAGCGCAGGCGATGACGGATGCCGCGTCCCGGGCGGCGTCCCGGGGCGTTCGGGCGATGGTCGGCTTCACCTATCGTCGGGTTCCGGCTGCGACGCTCGCCCGCGACCTGGTGGCCGCCGGCCGCATCGGCGAGATCCGCCAGGTGCGCGCGGCCTACCGTCAGGACTGGCTGACGGATGCCGAGGCGCCCCTCACGTGGCGCATGCAGAAGGACCGTGCCGGTTCGGGTGCCCTCGGCGACATCGGCGCGCACGCCGTCGACCTGTCGGAGTACATCACCGGTCTGCGACTGACGAGCGTGTCGGGCATCATCGACACCATCGTGACGGAGCGTCCGCTGCTCGCCGAGGGCTCAGGTCTCTCGGGCACCGCCTCGACCGAGCGCGGCGCCGTGACCGTCGACGACATCGCCCTCTTCTCCGGTCGCTACGAAACGCCCGCGGGCAGCCGCTACGCGCCCCTCGCCGGCTTCGAGGCGACGCGCTTCGCGACCGGTCGCAAGAACGGCCTGACCATCGAGGTGTCGGGGTCGAAGGGGGCGGTCTCGTTCGATCTCGAGCGCTTGAACGAACTCGACTTCTACGACGCCACCCTCCCCGGCGCCGAGCAGGGCTTCCGCACGATCCTCGTCACCGAGCCCGAGCACCCCTACCTCGCCCCGTGGTGGCCGGCAGGCCACATGCTGGGCTACGAGCACGGCTTCTCGCACCAGGTGGTCGACCTCGTCGAGGCGATCCATCGCGGGGAGCAGCCGCGGCCGTCGTTCGGCGACGGACTGCACGTGCAGCGCGTCCTCGACGCCGTGGAGCGCAGCTCGGCCGCCGGCAGCAGCTGGATCGCGATCCCCGAGGATCAGCGCGACTGACGACCGAGCGCCGGTGCGACGGTGACGCCGACGCGAATCCGTCAGTCCCGCGCCGGGAAACGGGCGTCGAGCCAGGCGAGCAGGTCGGCGCGCACGTCCTCTTGCGCGACCTCGGCGAAGATCTCATGCCGCGCGCCGGGGTACACCAATGTCGTGACGTCGGTGAAACCCGACCTCGTGCGGTAGGCGTCGGCCAGTCTGTGCACGCTCCGCGGTCCACCGACGGTGTCGTCCCGACCCACCATGAGAAGAGTCGGGATGTCGCGGCCCAGGTTCTTCCTCGGCCGGCCGAAGAGGCGCGCGGCGTCGATCGGTCCGAACAGCTGCATCAGCGGCGTGCTGGTCGTGAGCGGATCGTCGACGAAAGCTCGGCCGACGGCGAGATCGGACGAGAGCCATTCCATGCCGATGGCGTCGGGACCCGCCCACGGCGCGTTGAGATCGCCGGCGTTCAGCGATCCCGGCCAGCGCAGCGCCGACCCCGAGAGGATCAGCCCGTCGTAGGCGTCGGGGTGGTCGTTGAGCAGGATCTGCGCGAGGAATGAGCCCCACGAGTGGCCGAGCAGTACGAGAGGCAATCCGGGGTTCTCGTCGCGGATGAGCCGGGTGAGCTGCCAGACGGCGGCGACCGTGGCGCGATGACCGCCCGCGCCGAGCCGCCCGAGCTTCGAGGCATCCCCCGCGTGCTGCTTCATACCCGTGCGGCCGTGACCGCGATGGTCGTCGGCGTACACCGTGTAGCCGTCGGCGACGAGAGCGGCGATCGTGGCCTGGTATCGGCCGGCGTGCTCTCCGACGCCGTGCAACAGCTGGACGACCGCCCGCGGCGCGGTGGTGGCGGGATGGACGTCGTAGACGATCGCGACGCCGTGCGCGTCGATGAACTCGGGCATGGTGCCGATCCTATGGTTCCGGACGCCGTGAAGGCCGGGGCACCCGTGCGGATGCCCCGGCCTTCACGTTCGATCAGCCGCAGGTGATCGCGGCGTACGGCAGCGAGTATGTCGAGTGGTACCCGACGCCGTCCGCGAACGAGTACGCCGTCACCGAGGCGGCGCCGGCCGCGACGGACGTCTGCCCGCTGGGGACGAGGTTGTACACCGCGGCGGCAGGTGCGACCGCCGACTGCTTCTTGTCGACGCCCCGCACCGAGAGCCGGATGTCGGCCGCCTTGCCGGAGCTGTTGTAGGCGTACACCGCGACGTGAGCAGTGCCGTTCACGCACTGCGACTTCGCGTTGACGCCCAGCGGAACGGGCTGCTTCCCGGTCACCACCGCACCCGCGGAGGCGTCCGACGGGTCGGACGCTCCCTGGGCGTTCCGGGCGACGACGGTGGCCGTCCAGGTGCCGGCCGGCACCCCCGCGAACGTCGTGCTCCGGGCCGCAGCCCCCACGTCCTGGGTGCGCGACTCACCCGAGGCGGGCGTCAGCGTGACGCGGTAGCCGGTGATCGCCGAGGTGCCCTCGACCGCCGGCGCCTGCCAGGTGACGTTGACTCCCGCGGTCGCGACGCCGATGCCCGGCTTCGCGACGGGCTGGGGAGCGGCGCGCAGCGGTACGTCCGCGAACGACATGTCGGACGCGAGGTAGAACCCGGTGTAGCTGGGCTGGTTGTAAGTCGTCTGCTGGCGGGCGACCTCCGCGCGGTACTGCGGATCGTGCATGAGCGTGTACAGCTTGTGGGTCGTCACCTCGGTGCTCGTGAACAGCCGGAGCGCGCTCGAGTCCGCCGTGCGCACGACGAGCTCCTCCCGCCAATCCCCCAGCACGTCGGCGACCAGCCCGGGGTTGCCCTTCGTGCCGTTGTTCGTCCGCGTGCCGGTGGCATCGAGCACACGGCCGCGCGTCCAGTCGTCGATCGTCGCGTCTGCGGTGCCGCTGCCGTTCACGAGCTGCGTGGTGAGGTCGGCCGACCACCGGATGGACTGGTTGGTCCCAGGCGTCGAGACGGAGAGGATGTCACCCTGCGCGGACAGCAGGCCCGAGGCATCCGTCCCGCCCGGCATACTCGACCACGTCTCGATGCCGGGCACATCCGCCCGGACGTCGCCGATCATTCCGCGGCCGGTGTCGCGGCCGGAGTAGGCGCCGAAGATCACCTCTCCGGTCGCCGCATCGCGCATCGCGGTGCCGTAGGGCGCGTAGGCGCCGCCCTCGTGCACCGTGAAGATCTCGAGTCCGGGGCGAGCGGGATCGATGTCCGTGACGTGCATGGCGTCCCCGTGCCCGAGGCGCGTGTCGACGCCGGGGGTGGCACTGCCCTCGGGCAT
Organism: Microbacterium songi; assembly: GCF_042747925.1. Lineage (NCBI taxonomy): Bacteria > Bacillati > Actinomycetota > Actinomycetes > Micrococcales > Microbacteriaceae > Microbacterium > Microbacterium songi. The sequence continues at coordinate 235,196 of NZ_JBHZIE010000011.1, read as the reverse complement.
GACGTCGGTCGAGCTGTAGAGCAGGCCGCCGTCGTCGTCGATCGTCGCCGAGCCGTAGACGATCTCGTGCTTGCCGTCGCCGTCGACGTCGGCGGCGCTCAGGCTGTGGAAGCCCTGCGTCGTGATCGACCCGTACACGGGGTCGGTGCCGTCGCGACCGTGCGGGCCGTCGTTGAACGGGTTGGTCAGCGGAACGTGCCCACTGTCGATCGACCAGCGCGGGGTGAGGTGCGAGCCGTCCCAGTCGTACGTCGCGATCGTGGACCGCGTGTAGTACCCGCGGGCGAAGACCGCGGACGGACGCTCGCCGTCGAGGTACGCGACTCCCGACAGGAATCGGTCGACCCGGTTGCCGGGCTCGATGCGCCCCATGGCGTAATCGCCCCACAGCAGGCCGTCGTCGCCGCGACCGGGCTCATAGCGGACCGTCTCGAGTTCGGCCCCGGTGGCGCCGTCGAAGACCGTGAGGTACTCCGGGCCGTCGAGGACGAATCCGGCGAAGTTGCGCAGCTTGTTGTTCGCACTCCGTGACGGGGCGTAGACGTCGATGAAATAGTCGACGAGCTCGCGCGCATCGGTCTGGGACAGCGGGTAGGAGTGCGTGACGGGAACGCCGAGGGCCTCTTCGATCGTGGCCGGCCACTGACCCGAGGCCACTTCCGAGCGGGTACTCCACCCCTGGAAGGTCTCGGTCAGCTGGTCGGCGAAGTCTGCGGCGCTCATGCGGTAGTCATCGGTATGACCGAAGCCCGCCGCGACGTCGTCCGCCGGCATCGTGATGAAGCCTTCGTCGGCGACGCTGCCATCAGCGGCGTAGGTCACCGACTTCGTTCCCGGCGCGGTCTTGAGGATCGTCTCCGACTTCCCGTCGCCGTCGAAGTCGTAGACCAGGAACTGCGTGTAGTGGGCGCCGGCCCGGATGTTGACGCCGAGATCGATGCGGTTGAGCAGCGTGCCGTCGAGCTCGTAGGTGTCGACGTAGACGGTTCCCGTGTAGCCGACCTGCGAGACGTCCTTGCTGTTGGACGGGTCCCATTTCACGACGTACTCGTACTGTCCGTCGCCGTCGACGTCACCGACCGAGACGTCTCCGGCAGCGTAGGTGAATGCCTCCCCGGCGGGCGTGACACCATCGGCCGGGCGCTGCAGCGGGATGTCGAGGTGGTTCTCGGCGAGCGGCGCGACAGCGTCGCTCGGGGCGGACTCCCGACCGGCGACGACTTTCGCCACCTGGTACTGCGACGTCGCGGTGCCGGCGGCATCCAGGTAGTTGGTGCTGTCGGTGACCGTCGCGAGCGCCTGACCGTCGCGATAGACGACGAAGTCCGCGCCCGTGAGCCCGGTGGCGCCGGAGCCGTACGCCTCCCCCACGAGCAGACGCCAGCTGAGGAACACACCGGTGCCCGTCTGCGCCGCGACGAGGCCGCGATCCAGCTGCTCGAGCTGGGGTGCGCCGGTGCCCGACCCGCCGTCGGGCGGCGCGGCGACAGCAGGTGGCGCGACGGTGAACGCGAGCGCCGCGGCGGTGATCCCGACGATCGTGGCGCGCGTCATGGACCTGAACGTATTCGTCATCGAAGTTGTCCCAATCTTCGGGAAGCGTTTTCCCGAGGCACTTCGACCATACGTCCGTCGTGTGCCGGGGTCAACCAGCTCAGCAGGACCCATCCGCGCACGAGACCGGCGGTGCTATCGTGGCATCCGTCCAATTTCGCTAGAAAAGCTAGGGATATCTCGTGGCCGAACTCTCTTCCAAAGCCCACCGCCTGCGGTGGGTGGGCCTGATCTTCATCAGCATCGCGGTGTCGTTGATCATCGTGGACTCGACGATCGTGAACGTCGCGATCCCCTCGATCGTCGACGACCTCGGCATCTCGTCGACCCAGGTGCAGTGGGTGCAGGAGGCGTACACACTCGTCTTCGCCTCCTTGCTGCTCCTCTTCGGCAGCCTCGCCGACAGATTCGGGCGACGACGGATGCTGCTCATCGGCGTCATCGTCTTCGCTCTGTCGTCCGTGCTCGCGGCGCTGGCGCCCACGGGAGAGCTGCTGATCCTCTCGCGCCTGGTACAGGGCATCGGCGGAGCGATGATCCTGCCGACGACGCTGTCGCTCATCAACGCGACCTTCCGGGGGCGGGAGCGCGGAATCGCCTTCGCCGTCTGGGGCTCCACCATCGGCGGCATGGCGGCGGTGGGACCGCTGCTCGGCGGCTGGCTGACCACCGCGTTCTCGTGGCGATGGGCGTTCGGCATCAACATTCCGCTGGGCATCATCATCGTGATCGGCGTGCTGCTCACCGTTCAGGAGTCCTCAGAACGGCGAGCGGGTGCCCTCGACGTCGTCGGAGCGGCCTTGTCGGTCGTGCTCTTCGGCTCGCTCGTCTTCGGGCTCATCGAAGGACGCTCGTTCGGATGGTGGACGGCGACGGAGAACGTCGACCTCGGCCCGATCGACTGGACCTGGAGCGTGTCGCCGATCCCGTTCGCGTTCGGGCTGGCGATCCTGGCGGCGGTGGGATTCGTGGTCTGGGAGATCCGCCGCAGCCGCGCGGGCCGATCGACGCTCATCGAGCCATCGCTGTTCCGCATCACCTCGTTTCGCAACGGCAACATCGCCGCTCTCGTCGTCTCGCTCGGCGAGTTCGGCATCATCCTGTCGCTGCCCTTGTGGCTGCAGTTCGTGCTCGGCTTCGACGCACTCAAGACCGGGCTCGTGCTGCTCGCGCTCGCGGTCGGCTCGTTCGTGGCGAGCGGCTTCGCGGGAGCGTTCAGCGGACGGGTCGCTCCCGTCGCGGTGGTGCGGATCGGCATCCTGGCGGAGATCGTCGGCATCGTCTGGGTGGGGATCGTCGTGGCGCCCGATGCCGCGTGGGGATGGCTGCTGCCGGCCCTGTTCATCTACGGCTTCGGAGTCGGCCTCGCCACCGCTCAGCTCACGGGCGTGGTGCTGCAGGACGTTCCCGTCGAATTGTCGGGACAGGGCTCGGGCACGCAGTCGACCGCGCGTCAGGTGGGCTCGGCGCTCGGCATCGCGATCCTCGGAACCGTGCTGTTCACGAGCACGGCGGGCGTGCTGGGCGCCCGCCTCGACGACCAGGGGGTCCCCGCCGCGCAGCGCGACTCGGTCGTCTCGGCCGTGGTCGACAGCGCGGGCGGCGCCATCGCGGGGCTCGTCGCGGACCCCGCCACCGCGGACGTGGGAGCCGACGCACAGGCCGCGTTCTCCGACGGCACGCGCTTCTCTGCCTTCACGGCGGCAGGCTTCCTCGTGGTCGGACTGCTCGCGTCCCTGTCGCTCGGCTCGGGGTCGGCACCGGCGTCGGGCTCGGGCTCGGGGCCGCGGAAGAGGGGCGAGGAACGACCGGAGGATGCCGCGGCCGGCCGCTGAGAACGCACACCCCGAACGGTCAGGTGGTGGGCGTTCGATTTCCTTAGCAGAGCTAATGAGCTAGGCTAAGTAAAAGCATGAGTACCCCCCATCCCGATGCCGCATCCGACCTGCGCATGGCCACCTTCCGCCTCGCCCGACGTCTCCGGGCGCAGCGCGCCGTCGACTCGATGGGCGACGGTCAGTTCGCCGTCCTCGCCGCCCTCAAGGTGCACGGTCCCCACACGCTGAGCGAGCTGGCGGATCGCGAGCGGGTCACGGCGCCGTCGATGAACCGCACCGTGAACTGTCTGGAGGAGTCGGGGTACCTCACCCGGACGCCCGACGAGAACGACCGGCGCAAGGTGAACATCGCGCTCACGCCTCGTGGACTCGACGTCGTGCAGGAGACCGTCCGGCGTCGCGATGCGTGGCTCGAGGAGGCGCTCGCCGAGCTGTCCGGCGACGAGCGCGAGCTGTTGGAGCGCGCGGCCGAGGTCATGCGCAAGGTCGCCGAACGATGAGGGGCATGTTCCGCTCCCTCCGGCTCTACAACTTCCGGGTGTGGACCATCGGCGCGCTCGTCTCCAACGTCGGCGGCTGGATGCAGTCGACTGCTCAGGACTGGGTGGTGCTCACCCAGCTGACCGACAACGACGCCACGGCCATGGGCATCACGATGGCCCTGCAGTTCGGGCCGCCGCTGCTGCTCGTGAGCGTCACCGGCTGGGTCGCCGACCGGTTCGATCGGCGCAGGCTCCTGATGCTCACCCAGACGATCCTCATGGCCCTGGCCGTGGCGATCGGCGTGCTGCTCCTCACCGACGTGATGACCCTGCCCATGATGTGGTGCTTCGCCCTGGGATTCGGCGTCGTCAACGCTTTCGACGGCCCGGCGCGGCAGGCCTTCGTCTCCGACGTCGTGGCGAGGGAGAACGCGTCGAACGCGGTCGCCTTGAACGCGGCATCCTTCAACGCGGCCCGCATGATCGGACCCGCGGTGGGCGGCTTCATGATCGTGCTCGTCGGCACCGGCTGGGTGTTCATCGTGAATGCGATCACGTTCCTGGCGATGATCGTCGCGCTCATGCTGATCCGGCAGCGCGAGCTGATCCCGCGTCTGCGGTCCGCGGGCTCCGCGCGCCTCGCGGACGGTTTCCGCTATGTCGCGAAACGACCCGACCTCATCGTCACCTTCGTGATGGTCTTCCTCGTCGGCGCTTTCGGGATGAACTTCCCGATCTTCGCCTCGACCATGGCGCTCGAATTCGGGCAGCAGGCCGACGGCTACGGCATCCTGAGCTCGATCCTCGCGGTCGGTTCGCTCGCCGGTGCCCTGCTGGCCGCGCGCCGCGACCGTGCGCGCATGCGCGTGGTCATCTTCGCCACCGGCGGGTTCGGGATCGCGTCGCTGGTCTCGTCGTTCATGCCGGTGTACGGGTTGTACGGCGTCACGCTCGTGTTCGTGGGGTTCTGCACGGTGTCGATGCTGACGACCGCGAACGGCTACGTGCAGACCACGACCGACCCCGCGCTGCGCGGCCGCGTGCTCGCGCTGTACATGGCGATCCTGATGGGCTCCACGCCGGTCGGCGCGCCCATCGCGGGCTGGGTCGCCACGACGTACGGACCGCGCGCGGCGATCCAGCTCGGAGCCCTCGCCGGGCTCGTCGCCTGCCTCGTCGGCCTCGTGTGGATCGCGGCATCCGGCCGGCTGCAGCGCGATGCCACCCGGCGCTTCCGGCTCACGATCGACGAGACCCTGCCGATCCGCGTCGTCGCCCCCGAGGAGTTCAGCGAGCAGATCGCGTCGACGACCCCCGTGCCGCTCCCCGAACCCGCCGGCTCGCCGACGGGCCGGACGCCACCGCGCTGAGCCCCGCTAGACCTCGCGCGCGCGCAGACCGACCCGCTGGAGGTGGGCGTTCGTGAACCGGCCCTCCGGGTCGAGGCGCTCGAACACCGCTCGGGCATCGGCGAGCCGCGGGTGCACCTGCGCCATCCGCACCGCGTCGAAGGAGTGGTACTTGCCCCAGTGCGGCCGCGCGCCGAACGGTGCGAGGGCCTCCTCGATCTGCGGGATGACGCGGGCCACCCCGGCCGCGTCGTTGCGCCACGTGAAGTGGATCGCGAGAGTGTCCCGTCCGCTCGCTCCGCTCAGCCACAGGTCGTCGGCGGCCGCCGTGCGCAGCTCGCTGACGAACAGCAGAGGACGGATGCTGTCGGCCAGGCCGCGCACCGCCTGCAGTGCCGCCACGGCGTCGGCCCGGGGCACGAAGTACTCGCTCTGGATCTCGTCGCCGAAGGACGGCGTGCCGTCGAGGCGGAAGTGCGGCAGCCGGTGCAGCCACGGGCCCGGCACGCCACCGAGTGTCGTGAGGTTCGGATCGTGCTCGTCCCCGAGGGGGGAGGCCGGGTCCTTCCGGTGGCCGTCGAGGAGAGCGTCCGGCACGGGGTCGTCATCGTGCGCGAGGCGCGTCTTGACCCACACCGAGTCGAGCGTGGTGTCGTCCCACGACGTGAACACCGACACGCTGTAGCCCGCGCCGGTCACCGCGGAGAGATCCTCGAGCGCGGCATCCCATGTCACGCCCGCGTAGATGTCCTGCCGCATCCGGTAGGAGGGCTGGATGTCGAGGGTCAGAGCGACGGTGATGCCGAACCCGCCCACGCCGGCGACCGCGGCCGGGAAGTCGGCGTCGCCGCGCGCGAGATCGTGCACCTCGCCGTCGGCACCCACGTAGCTGATCGCCCCGACGGCGGTGGTGAGCACGCCGTTGCGGTCACCCGAGCCGTGCGTCGCCGTGGCGGTCGCGCCACCGACGCTGATGTGGGGCAGCGAGCCGAGATTGTGCAGCGCCCACCCGCGCTCCTCGAGCCAGAGGGCGAGCACGCCGAAGCGCGTCCCTGCGGCGACCGTCACGGTGCGCGCCTCCTCGTCGAGGGCGAGCACGCCGTCGAGCCCCGAGACGTCGATGAGCGTCCCGGCGGTGTCAGGGAGGTCGGTGAAGGAGTGCCGTGTGCCGAGGGCGTGCACCTTGCCCGCGGTGGCCGCTTCGCGGGCGACGAGCGCGCGCACCTCGTCGACGGAGGTCGCCGCCTCGATCCGGGGTGCGGTGAACTCGTACGTGCCTGCCCAGTTGCGTTCCATGCGCGCTCCTTCACTTCGAACGATTCACGCTAACCCCTTCGGACGGCTCGGGGGCGGCGGTCGACATCCGCGAGCCCGCACCGGCGAGCGCTGACCTCGGTGCGTGCCGCTCGCGAGGAGGCGCCGTGACGGTCCAGTCCATGTTCTGAGGGCGACGACCATGTCGGCGACGGGCGGCAGCGGATTGAATTCTTCTGACGCAGGAGATGCGAACAGGGACGAAGGAGTACCGATGGGTGTCATCGTCACGCAGGATGCCTGCATCGGAGCCGGGCAGTGCGCCCTCGTCGCTCCCGACGTGTTCGATCAGGACGACGACGGCATCGTGGTCGTCCTGAATGCCGAGCCCGAGGGCGACGACAGGGTTGCCGCGACGCGTGCGGTGCGACTGTGCCCGGCGCGGGCCATCGCCCTCGAGGGATGACCGTCTCGAGGGGTGTCGTCGTCGTCGGCGCATCCATCGGCGGCCTCACCGCCGCGGAGACGCTGCGGGAAGAGGGCTATGCCGGACCGATCGTCCTCATCGGTGACGAGAACCACCTGCCGTACACGCGTCCGCCGCTGTCGAAGCAGATCCTGCTCGGGGAGTGGGAGCCTCATCAGGCGGTGATCCGCGAGGTCGGCGAGATCGACGCGCTCGGTGTCGAGTTCCGCTCCTCCTGCACCGCGACGGGACTGGACGTCGGGCTGCGCGTGCTGCACACGACGACCGGCGACGTCGCCTTCGACGAGTTGGTCATCGCGACGGGCACGGGGCCGCGCCGTCACCCCGCCCTCCCGGATGCGCTCACGCTGAGGACGATGGGCGACGCCGTTCGGCTGCGGGATCGGCTGGCCGCCGCCGGTCGCGTGGCTGTGGTCGGCGCGGGCATCCTGGCATCGGAGGTCGCGAGTGCGGCCCGCCACCACGGCGCCGACACGCTCCTGGTCGGCCGAGGCGCCTCGCTCAGTTTCGGCGGCGTCGGGACCCTGCTCTCCGCCCCGCTGGAAGACCTGCACCGGGAGCACGGCGTCGAGCTGGCGCTGAACACGCACGTCCGCGGCAGCAGACCGCTCCCCCGCGGGTCGGAGCTCGAGTTCTCCGACGGCAGCGTGCAGCGGGTCGATACCGTGTTCGCCATGATCGGCGGCAGCCCGCGAACGGAGTGGCTCAAAGAGTCCTCATTGGACATCTCCGACGGCGTCGTCTGCGACGAGGCAGGTTGTGCGGCGCCCGGCGTGTCGGCGATCGGCGACGTGGCAGCGTGGCGCGACCCGGGGTCGGGCCGCCACGTGCGCGTCGAGCACCAGAGCAACGCCATCGAGCAGGCGGTCGCCGTCGCGTGCCGCATCGCGCACGGACAGCAGTCGGCTCAGCCGATCCCCCTCTTCTGGTCGGAGATCCACAAGACGCGCATCAACGCGTTCGGGTGGTTCGATCGCGATGCGCGGGTGGTGGATCTCACACCTCCCGATGCCGTCGGCACGGTCTGGGGGTTCGGCGGACGCGTCGAAGGCGAAGTCCGCGGCGTCGTCGGGTGGAACGCCTCACCGAAGGCCTTCCGTCAGGCGCGCGCCGTGCTCGCCCGCTCCGCGCTGGCGACCACCGGCTGATCCGACCGAGTCCCCCGCCCCACCTGTCGCCGCCCACGATTCGAAACGGAAGAAACGGCCCATGTCCGAACCTGCTCAGTGCCCGTTCCACGCTCGCGCGCTCCCCGGCGACGGCACTCCGCTGTCGCCTTCCCCCCGCCTGGCACAGTGGCGTGCGCAGGCCGCGTTCATGCCTCTGGATTTCCAGGATGGTCACGAAGGTCTGGTGGCCACGCGGTACGAGGCGGCGATCGACGTGCTCCAGGATCCACGGTTCAGCATGCGACCCGCCCGCATGCCGGTAGGGCCCAACGCCGCGGACGACCCCGCCGCGGCAGAGACGTCAGCTGTTCCCCTGGAGGCGCCGGGTGAGCTCGACGACGCGGGGCAGCAGTCGGAGGAGTTCAATCTCCTCACTCTCGACGGCGAGGAGCACGCGAAGCTCCGGCGGGCGGTCACGGCGCGGTTCTCCCTCCGCCAGGCGAGGATGCGACAGCCGTGGATCCACGAGATGGTCGTCGCGCAGATCGAGGCGCTCCGGGCCTCGGGGCCGGTGGTCGACATCTGGCGCGATTATGCCCAACCGATCGCCGCGCGCACGCACTGTCACGTGATCGGGGTTCCCGAGGCCCGATACGAGCGTTTCGTCGAGCTGTTCGTCGGCGTGTCGACCGCCCAGCAGAAGTACGACTTCATCCGGGGACTGATCGAGGAGCGGCGGACCGATCCGGGCGAGGACGTCATCACCGACCTGCTGCACGACACCGACCTCTCGCGCGTCGAGATCGAGGGGCTGCTGAGGCTGCTGCTGGGAGCCGGGCGCGATTCGGTCGCGTACCTGATCGCCACGGCGACCGTGGCGCTGCTGACCAACCCCGACCAGCTCTCGGCGTTGCGCACCGACCCCGAGCGCGTCACGGGCGCTGTCGAGGAGTTCATGCGCACCGGAGCGATGTTCGTCACGCTGTTCGCCCGCACCGCGCGGGAGGATGTCGTGATCGACGGCGTGCCGATCGCGGCGGGCACGTCCGTCGCCGTCTCCCCCGTGTCGGCGAACCGCGACCCGGCGCAGTGGGGCGACCGACCCGACGATGTCGATGTCTCCCGCGATGCCTTCGGCCACCTGGGGTTCGGGCAGGGCATCCATGGATGCATCGGGCAGCAGGTCGCCCGCGTCGAGATCCGCGAGGGGATCGGGGCGCTGATCACCGCCTTCCCCGACCTCGAGCTGATCGAGGCGGAGCAGCTGTCACCCATGCCGTTCGCGCACCCGGTCGCCGTGTACGAGGCGGGCGCGGTCATCGTGCGGCTGGGCGGCGCGACGACCGCAGTCTGAGGACGACGACTCCCGGACCCCGACAGCCCCCGACCCCGACCCGACCGGGGCTGCGCCGCGACCGATCGCGACGAACTACCATCGCGAGCACAGGGTGAGCAGGAAGGCGCACGATGACGGTGCTCGAGGGCGACGATGCGGACGGACCCGTCGTCGTCGGCGCCAATTGGTACCGGTTCGCGTCGGGCGAGCACATCGTCAATCCGCATGTGATGAGCGTCTCGTTCATCTGGGTGGTGAGCGGAGGCGGTGAGATCCGCGCGGACGACCAGCTCTTCCCTGTCGACGCCCAGCACGTGCTCCGCCTGCCCTGGCACCACCGCGTGGAGTACCGCGCGCACCGCCGTGCGCCGTTCCACATCGGCACCCTCCACGTCGTCGAGCGGCATGACCGGTCCTCCCCCGTCGTCCCGCGGGTGGCCCACCGCCCCGGGGATCCCCTCCTGCAGGATCCCGCACGATCCGGCGACGCCACGGCGTTCCGCGCAGGTCTGTCGTCGATGAACAGCGGCGCAGCCCGGCGGATCACCGAATACGGCACGCTCGCGATCGACCGCCTGGGCGACGGCGGGTTCGACGAGTCCTACTTCCGGGCGCTGGGGCGGCTGGTGCTGTCGGAGAACGCCGGGTGGTCCCGATCACAGCCTTCGTCCTCGACGCTGCCGGGTTCGCTCGAGCTGATGATGACGTTCATCCGACACCACGTCGCCGAGCCGCTGACCGTCGCGCGGGTCGCGGAGGCCGCTCGGTGCAGCGAGACCACCGCGCAGCGCCTGTTCCGCGCGCACACCGGCGAGACCATGCAGGAGTGGATCCGACACCTGCGGCTTCGCGAGGCCGGCACTCTCCTGCGCACCACCGGCCTCAGGGTGAGCGAGGTCGCGCTGATGGTCGGATACTCCGACCCGCTGTACTTCTCGCGGGCCTTCCGGCAGGCATACGGCGTCGCACCGAGTCGATTCGCGCACGGCAGCCTGCGGCCGTGAAACACGGCGCCTGCGCATGCCGTCGCGGGCGTCCAGTCCATGTTTCGCCGTTCCGCCGACAGACCGCGTGCGCCTCGAATCCCTAGATTCGAACGTGGACGGCACTTCCGGGTGCGCCGCGAGCGTGAAGGAGCGCATTCCGATGGCCGTGAATCTTCGACCCTTCGGCCGCACCGGCTGGGACATCAGCGAGATCGCCTTCGGCGCGTGGCAGCTGGGCGGGCAGTGGGGACCCGTCGATGACGAGGACTCGGTCCGCGCACTCCTGTTCGCCTACGAGCAGGGGATCAATTTCGTCGACACCGCCGAGATGTACGGGGCGGGGCACAGCGAGACCATCGTCGGACGATCCCTCCGACAGTGGGACGGCGGGCGCATACGCGTGGCCACGAAAGTGCAGCCCACGACCTGGCCGCATCCTTCCGAGGACGATCCCGACATCAGGAAGGCCTACCCGCCGACATACCTGCGCACCCAGGTCGAGCAATCGCTGCGCCGGCTCGCGCTCGAACGCATCGACCTGCTGCAACTGCACTGCTGGATGCCGAGCGGTATGCGCGATCACACCTGGCTGGACGTGCTGGGACAGATGCAGGCGGAGGGCAAGATCGACAGGATCGGCGTCTCCCTCCGCGATTACCGTGCGGATGAGGGAGTCGCGATCGCCTCGGCCGGCGTGGTCGACTCCATCCAGGTGATCTACAACATCTTCGAGCAGCGTCCCGAGTCGGATCTCCTGGCTGCCGCGGCGGCATCGCGGACGGCCGTCATCGCGCGTGTCGTGCTCGATTCGGGTTCGCTCAGCGGGACATGGGATGCCTCGACCCCCGCCGGATGGGCGGACGATTCCGTGCTCGCCTCGATGTTCCGCGGCGAGCGCTTCGCCCAGACGATCGACCGCGTGCGCCGGGTCGAAGCCGTCACCTCGGGCTCCTACGACGGACTCGATGAGGCGGCGGTGCGATTCGTGCTGGACCGCCCGGAGGTCTCCACGGCGATCATCGGCATGACATCCCCCGCGCGCATCGCCCGCAACGTGTCGTTCGCCGACGGGCGAGGACTCGCCGAAGGTCTCCGGGAGCGCCTGCGCGGCTTCGGGTGGGAGAGGAACTACTACATATGAGCATCCCGACCACTTCTTCCGTCGAACGGCTGAGCCCCCAGGAGATCCAGGATCGGCTGGGCGTCTCCCCCGTCGCGTACCTGCCGATGGGCTCGCTCGAGTTCCACGGACCGCACCTGCCCATCGGCCTGGACGCGCTCACGGCGCACGGGGTGTGCGCCGGCGCCGCCGACCTCACGGGTGGGGTCGTCTTGCCTGCCGTCTACCAGGCGGTGGGCGGGGAGCACACGGCCTACCCGTGGACGATCATGAGCTCCTCGCCCGACGCCATCGCGACGCTGCTCGGCGAGACGCTGGCGCGGCTCGCCGACTTCGGAGTGAAGCGGACCGTCATCCTGAGCGGGCACTTCGCCGACGGGCAGCGCGACCTCATCACGCGGGTCGCCGAACGGTGGTCCGAGAGGGCGACGACGATGAGCGTCGTCGCGCGCACGCTCGGCCAGGCGCCGCAGCCTCCGGTGGCACCGGACCATGCCGGCCGATTCGAGTCGCTTCTGCTGCACGCGATCGATCCTGCGCTGGTTCACCCGGAAGCCCTCCCGGATGTGACGCATCATCCTGCGCCGCTCGGCGAGGATCCCTTCGGCGCCGACCGGCACCGGCCGGAGCATCCGCTCCACGGGGTGTTCGGGCCGGACCCGCGCCGTCTCGATCGAGCCGCGGCGGCACCGCTGTGGGAACATCTTGTCGGCTGGGTCGCCGGGCTCGCGACGCGAGACTGACGGCCGCGCAGCCGTGCGCGCCGGCCGTCGGCGGGCGCCTTGCACGCGCAAGCGCCCGGCCGGCCGAAGCCGACCGGGCGCCCCGGGCGCGTCGACTCAGAAGTCGAACTCGCCGATGTTGGCCTTATCGAAGACGAAGGGGTCTCCGAGCAGCACGGTGGCGTCCGCACCCACCGTGTAGGAGCCCAGGTCGCCGGCATCGAACGTGTCGCCTTCCGCGCCCGTGATCTCACCCGTGATGAGCGCCGCCGTCGCGTACGCGGCGAGGTAGCCGAGGTCTTCCGGGTTCCACAGCGCGAACGACGTGACGGTGCCGTCCTCGACGTACTCGCGCATCTGGTTCGGCGTGCCGAGACCGGTCAGCGCGACCTTGCCCTTGTAGTCCGACGTCGACAGGTAGCGTGCGGCCGCCGAGATGCCGATCGTCGTCGGCGAGATGATGCCCTTCAGGTTCGGGTGGGACTGCAGCAGCGCCGCGGTCTTGTCGAACGAGATCTGCTCGTCGTCGTCGCCGTAGACGGTGTCGACCAGCTGGATGTCCGGGTGGTCGGCCGCGAGGAGCTCCTTCATCTTGTCGATCCACGCGTTCTGGTTCGTCGCGTTCGCCGTCGATGAGACGATCGCGATCTCTCCCGCGTCGCCGATCTGCTCGGCGATGAGGTCGACCTGCACCTTGGCGATGCCGTCGGCGGTCGCCTGGTTGACGAACAGGTCACGGCACTCGGGGTTGGTGTCGGAGTCGAAGGTCACGACTTTGACGCCGGCATCCCGAGCCTCGTTCAGCGCGTCGCAGATGGCCTTCGGGTCGTTCGCCGACACCACCAGGCCGCCGACGCCCTGCTGGGTCGCCGTGTTGATGTAACTGACCTGTGCGTCCGGACCCGACTCGGCGGGACCGACCTCGGCGAACGTGCCGCCCAGAGCCTCGACGGCGGCCTTGCCGCCCTTGCTGGAGGTGTCGAAGTACGGATTGCCGAGGTTCTTCGGCAGGAACGTGATGGCCAGGTTGTCGCTGCCGCCGGAGCCGCCGGCATCTGCGGTCGATCCACCGCCGGTGGAGCCTCCGCCGGTGTCGGCGCAGCCGGAGAGGGCGAGCGCCGCCGCGATGGCCACCGCGGCCACCGCGCCGACACGCTTGTGTGCAAACTTCATCGTTTCTTCCTTTCGTGTGGTGGCCGGGACGTGTGCCGTCGGCCGGGACGCAGCCTTGTCAGGATGCTGTGGATGCTGCGAGGTGTGGGGGCCGACCGGGCCGTCGCCGGGCTCGTTGGAGCCAGGCGAGAACGCTGGCGCTGACGACCGAGAGCACGAGGAGCGCGCCCGTGATCACGTTGATGACGTCGGAGGTGATGCCGGCGAGGCGGAGGGCGCTCGAGATCACGCCGATCAGGAGCACGGCGGCGACCACGCCGTACAGCTGCCCGCGACCGCCGAACACCGACACCCCGCCGAGGACGACGGCTGCGATCACCTGGAGCTCGAGGCCCGTCGCGTTGTCTCCGCGGGCGCTGCCGAAGCGGAGCGTGTAGTAGACCCCGGCGAAGGCGGACACCAGCCCGGTGAGGACGAAGAGGATGAACTTGGTCCGCTCGACGTGCACACCTGAGAAGCGGGCGGCGTCCTTCGACAGCCCGATGGCATAGATGCCGCGACCGAACGGGGTGAAGTGGAGCATGACGATGAAGATCGCCAGCAGGATCAAGAACGGCACCATGATGTACGGGATCGTCGTACCCGAGATCTTCGCCTTCGCCAGCGCCGTCCACATCTCCGGGAAATCGGTGACGGCGGTCGTGCCGAGCAGGCCCACCGCCAGCCCTCGGAAGAGCGCGAGCGTGCCGATCGTGACGGCGAGCGACGGCAGTCCGGCGACGGTCACGAGGAAGCCGTTCACCGCGCCGCCGATGGCGCCGGCCAGCAGGGCCATCACCGCGGCGACGCCGAACGGAAGGCCCGCCTGCACGCCGAGTCCCGTCACGACACTGGCGAGCCCGACCATGCTGCCGACCGACAGATCGATTTCGCCCGTGATCATGACGAGCGTCATCGGCAGGGCGATCAGCAGGATCGGCGCCGTGTCCAGCAGCAGGTAGTTGAGAGTGATCGGCTGGCTGAACCCGCGCACGGTCGCCATCGAGACGGCGATCACGAGGATGAGGAGCACCACCGTCGCCGATTCGCGGTTGAGGACGAGCCGCCGCCACAGCGGCTTGTCGAAGTTGCGGACCGCCCGATTCATCGACGTGGGCGTGGTCGTGGTCGTCATGACTGATCCCTCGCTTCGATGAGCCGGCGTCGCTGGCGGACCGCGATCCACCGATCGAGCACGATGGCGCCGATGATGAGCACGCCGACGACGGCGCGCTGCCAGAAGTCGGGGATGCCGAGGATCGGCAGCGCGCGGTTGATCGTCATCAGGAGAACCGCGCCGATCGCCGCGCCCCAGACCGATCCGACGCCGCCGGTGATGGCGACGCCGCCGATGACCGCGGCGCCCACGGCATCGAGCTCCCAGCCTGACCCCGCCTGCGAGCTCACCGAGCCGTACCGGGCGGCGTAGAAGACCCCTGCCAGAGCGGCGAGTGCACCGGAGAGGATGAACGCGGTCAGGATGCGCCGCGTGACCTTGAGTCCGTACAACTCGGCGGCGGCCGGATCGGAGCCGGTGGCGTAGTACTCGCGGCCACCGCGGGTGTTGCGCATATACCACGCGGCCGCGGCGAGCACGATGAGGGCGACGATCGTCAGGATCGGGATGGTCAGGATCTGCCCAGTGCCGAGGCCGAGGAACTCTTTGGGCATGTCCGACGCGTTGACCCGGGTCGATCCCGCCCACATCACGTTGATGCCGCGATAGGCATACAGCGTGCCGAGGGTGATGACCATGGCCGGCACCCGGGCGAAGGCGACGAGCGCGCCGTTGATGAGGCCGAGGACGCCACCGAAGAGGACGGCGATCAGCACCACGACGGGAATCGGCAGGTCGGGGATGTCGATGAAGAGCCGGCCGGTCAGATAGGCCGACAGTCCCATGACGGATCCGACCGACAGATCGACGTTGCGGGTGATGATGACGATCGCCTGGCCGACCGCCACGAGGACGAGGATCGAGGGCGTGAGCAGCAGGTCGCGCCACCCGTCGCTGCTGAAGAGGAAGGCCGGGTTCTTGGCGGTCGC
This sequence comes from Microbacterium songi, assembly GCF_042747925.1. Lineage (NCBI taxonomy): Bacteria > Bacillati > Actinomycetota > Actinomycetes > Micrococcales > Microbacteriaceae > Microbacterium > Microbacterium songi. Next base: position 219,761 of record NZ_JBHZIE010000011.1, on the reverse strand, counting down.
CGCGACGATGACGACTCCGAGCGCGATCAGGATGCCGAACTCGCGCGCCTTGCCGAGCGCGCCGATGTGCTTCGTGATCCCCGAGACGGGGATGCGGGTGGTCGTGGTGGCGGTCACGCGTGCTGCTCCGATGCATGGGTGGCGGCGAACATGACGTTCTCGCTGGTGGCGGTCTCGCGGTCGATCTCGGCGGTGATCCGTCCCTCGCGCATGACGAGCACGCGGTCGGCCATGCCGAGCACCTCCGGAAGCTCGGAGGAGATCATGAGGATGCCCATCCCCTGGCCGGCGAGCTCGGACAGCAGTCGGTGCACTTCGGACTTGGTGCCGACGTCGATACCTCGCGTGGGTTCGTCGATGATGAGCACGTCCGGCTTGGTCGCGAGCCACTTGGCGAGGACGACCTTCTGCTGATTGCCTCCGGAGAGGGTCGCGGCGACCGTGTCCAGCGCATGCGACTTGACCTCGAGGCGGCTCGCCCACTCGCGGGCGGCGCGATTCTCAGCACCGGTGGTGAGGAGGCCGAACCGGGACAGCTGACGGCGGATCGCCATCGTGATGTTGCGGCCGACCCCCGCTTCGATCACGAGACCCTGCTTGCGGCGGTCCTCGGGCACGAGCGCGATGCCCGCGCGCATCGCGTCGGTGGGCTGACCGCGACGGATGCGCCGGCCCTTCATGGTGACCGTGCCCTCGCGATAGCTGTCGACGCCGAACACGGCGCGTGCGACTTCGCTGCGCCCCGCGCCCACGAGGCCCGCGAGACCGACGATCTCACCGGCGCGCACGTCGAAGGTGATGTCGTGGAAGATCCCCGGAGACGTGAGCCCCTCGACCCGCAGCAGCGGCTCGCCGATCACAGCGGTCTGCTTGGGGAAGAGGTCGGTGACGTCGCGTCCGACCATCTGCCGGACGAGCTCCGCCGGAGTGGTGTCGGGGATCGGCACGGTGGAGATGTACGACCCGTCCCGCATGACCGTGACCGTGTCGCACAGCGCGAACACCTCGTCGAAGCGATGCGAGATGAAGATCAGACCGCGACCCTCGTCGCGCAGGCTCCGGGCGATCGTGAAGAGACGGTCGACCTCGATCCCCGACAGGGCGGCCGTGGGTTCGTCCATGATCAGCACCCGGGCGTCGAGCGAGACGGCCTTCGCGATCTCGATGACCTGCTGGTCGGCGATCGACAAGCCCTCGGCCGGCCGGTCGGGGTCGATCGTCACGGCGAGCCGCGTGAAGAGCCGCTCGACCTCGCGGCGCATCGCCTTGCGGTCGATCCGTCCGAGACGACCGGTGGGCTGGCGTCCCATGAAGATGTTCTCGGTGACCGTCAGATCGGGGAAGAGCGTCGGCTCCTGATAGATCACCGCGACCCCCGCGGCCTTGGACTGTGCGGTGGAGGTGAAATCCACGTCTTCGCCGTCGAGGCGGAACTCGCCCCCGTCGCGGCGGTACAGGCCGGCGACGATCTTGACGAGCGTGGACTTGCCCGCGCCGTTCTCGCCGATGAGGGCGTGGATCGAGCCGGCGTGCAGGCGGAGGCTCGCGGAACGCAGCGCCACGACGGCGCCGAACGACTTGACGACCTTCGACAGCTCGAGGACGACGGGTGCGTCGGTGGTCGGCACGAATTCCTCCTCGTTGAGGGCTTGAAATATTCTGAATCGATTCAGGCTCGATTCATGGTTACTGTAGACACCACTCAGTCGCCGGGTCAAGTCTCGAATTGGACACGGCGGAGCGCCCGGGCGAAGGAGCACACATGGCGGCGAGCATCAGAGACGTCGCAGACGCGGCGGGCGTCTCGGTCGGCACCGTGTCGAACGTGCTGAATCGTCCCGAGACCGTCTCGTCCGACTCGGCTGAGCGTGTGCTGGCCGCGATCGACCGCCTCGGGTACGTCCGCAACGACGCGGCGCGGAAACTTCGAAACGGCATCAGCACCACGGTCGGCTTCGTGGTCCTCAACGGCCAGAACCCGTTCTTCAACGACGTCGTCCGCGGCGCCGAGGATGAGGCGTCCCGTCACGGCATCGCCATCCTCTACGGCAACACCGACGAGGACTCCCGCCGCGAGCGGATGTACCTCGATCTGTTCGAGGAGCAGCAGGTGCGCGGCGTCCTGATCAGCCCCTACGGCGACATCCTGCCTCGACTGGAGAAGCTGCGCTCGCGCGGCATCCGTGCCGTTCTCGTCGACCGCTTCGGCGGGACGAGTCGCTTCAGCTCGGTGTCGGTCGACTCCGTCGCCGGCGGACGCATGGCCGTCGAGCACCTCATCGCCACCGGGCGCCGGCGCATCGCCTTCGTCGGAGGGCCGATGGACATGCGGCAGGTCACCGATCGGCTCGCCGGCGCCCGCGTCGCGGCCGAGAACGTCCTCGAGAACGTCGAACTGGAGGTCGTGTCCACCGAGGCCATGACGGTGGAGGAGGGCGTGCGGGCCGGCGCACGTGTGCTCTCACGCCCGCGTCGCGACTGGCCCGACGCGATGTTCGCCGCCAACGACCTGATCGCCATCGGCCTTCTGCAATCCCTCGCGGTGGGAGGACGGATGCTGGTCCCCCGCGACATCGCGCTGATCGGCTTCGACGACATCGCGTTCGCGGCCGGTGCCGCCGTGCCGATCTCGTCGATCAGCCAGCCGCGCGGGATGATCGGGCGGACGGCTCTGCGGACGCTCCTGGAGGAATGCGAGGACCCGGAGCTCATCCCCCGGCAGACCGTGTTCCAGCCCCAGCTCGTCGTCCGCGGCTCCACCTCGCCGCGCTGACCGGCGTCGGCCACCGCCGGACCGCAGCCGTCATCCGCCCGTCGATGCCCGAACGACCAGTTCGGGCCGGAAGCGCACGTGCCGGGGAGGCTCGCCGGGATGCTCCAGCGTCTCGAAGAGAAGGTCGACCGCGGTCGCCCCGATCTCGCGGGCGGGCTGCCGCACGGAAGACAGCGGTACGACGGTGGACTGTGCGAAGTCGATGTCGTCGTACCCGATGATCGCGACATCCTCGGGAACGCGCACCCCGCCGAGGATCGCCGTTCCCTGCAGCACGCCGACGGCGAGAAGATCGTTCGCGCAGAAGACGGCGTCGGGGCGGTCGGCGGGCGATCTGGCCGCGATCGCCTCGCCCGCCCGGCGCCCGTGCAGGACGGTCAGGGCTTCGAGCTCGATGACCTCGAGCGATGCGTCCGCCTCGACCGCGAGCGCGCGGCGCGCGCCCTCCAGACGGTCGGCGACCTGGCGTATCGACAGCGGGCCGCCCACGAACGCAATGCGCCGACGTCCGAGCCCGAGCAGATGCGCGACCGCGAGAAGCCCGCCCTCGACGTCGTCGACCGCGACGGAGGGGAGCTCTCCACCGGGCAGCTCACCGTCCACGAGCACGAGCGGGATCCCGGCATGGGTGAGCATCGTGCCGGCGATGTCGTTCGGGATGAGAAGCACCCCGTTCACCCGCTGCTCGCGGAACAGGTCGAGGTACGCCGTCTCGCGCGCAGAGTCCTGGTCGCTGTTTCCGAGGAGCACCGACACTCCGGCGGCGGCCGCGCGCTCCTCAGCACCGCGCGCGAGATCGGCGAAGAACGGGTTGGCGCTGTCCAGCACGATCAGGCCGATGCTGCGGCTCCGTCCCGCGCGCAGCTGCCGGGCGGCGTCGTTGCGCACGAAGCCGAGCTTGTCGATGGCGGCCTGCACGCGGGCGACGGTCTCGGGCGCGACCTTGTCGGGGCGATTGAGCACGTTGGAGACCGTGCCGACCGAGACGGATGCCTCGGCCGCGACATCCTTGACATTGACTGACACGAGGACCCCACCTTGACGAACTGCTTCCCCGACACTATCGTTTGAAACGATTCACCGACACGTGCCGCGCACGAACGTCGACGCCGTTCCATCCCGCCCGCAGGGCTCACACAGGAGTGACATGACCCGCATCGCGTTCCAGCTGGAGGTGCGCCCCGAGCTGGTCGAGGAGTACATCGCCCGACACAGCCCCGTGTGGCCGGAGATGCTGGCGGAGATCGCCGCCTCCGGGCGCCGGAACTACACGATCTTCCTCGGCGAAGGCGGCCGCCTGTTCGGCTACTACGAGACGGACGACGACGACGCCGCGCGCTCGTACCTCGCCGCATCCGCCGTCGCCGCGCGATGGGAGGCCGAGATGGCCGGCTTCTTCCTCGGGGCGGGGGGACGCGTCGATCAGACCGCCGTGCCGCTCACCGAGGTCTTCAATCTCCATGACCAACTGACCGCATCCGAGTCCCCCGAAAGCAGCGCATCGTGAGCATCCTGTCGCCCGAGATCCAATCCACCCTCCAGAAACAGGCCATCGAGCTGCCCTCCTGGGCGTTCGGCAACTCCGGCACGCGCTTCCGCGTGTGGACCACCGAAGGCACCCCCCGTGACCCGTTCGAGAAGATCGCGGATGCCGCGGAGGTCAACCGCGTGACGGCTCTGGCCCCGTCCGTCGCGCTGCACATCCCGTGGGACCGGGTCGATGACTTCGGCGCTCTCCGTCGTCACGCCGAAGACCTCGGGGTGACGCTGGGTACCGTCAACTCGAACACCTTCCAGGACGAGGACTACAAGTTCGGAGCCCTCACGCACGAGGATGACCGGATCCGGCGCAAGGCCGTCGACCACCACCTCGAGTGCATCGATGTCATGGACGCCACCGGCTCGCGCGACCTGAAGATCTGGCTTGCCGAGGGCTCGAACTACCCCGGCCAGACCGACATGCGCGCCCGCCAGGATCGCCTCAACGACTCGCTGCGCTCGATCTACGAGCGCCTCACGGGCGAGCAGCGACTCGTACTCGAGTACAAGTTCTTCGAGCCGTCGTTCTACCACACCGACGTCCCCGACTGGGGAACCTCGTACGCGCAGGTGGCCACCCTCGGCGAGCGCGCCATGGTGTGCCTCGACACCGGCCATCACGCGCCCGGCACGAACATCGAGTTCATCGTCATGCAGCTGCTGCGACTCGGCAAGCTCGGCTCGTTCGACTTCAACTCGCGCTTCTACGCGGACGACGACCTCATCGTGGGGGCAGCCGATCCGTTCCAGCTGTTCCGCATCCTCGTCGAGGTCATCCGCGGGGGCGGCCTGAACAACCCTGACGTCGCCTTCATGCTCGACCAGTGCCACAACATCGAGGCGAAGATCCCCGGCCAGATCCGCTCGGTGCTCAACGTGCAGGAGATGACCGCTCGCGCGCTGCTCATCGACCACGCCGCACTGGCGGCCGCGCAGTCGGCGAACGACGTGCTCGCAGCCAATGCCGTCTTCATGGACGCCTTCTACACCGACGTGCGCCCGGCGCTGGCCGAGTGGCGCGCGTCGCGCGGTCTCCCGGCGGATCCCATGGCGGCATTCGCCGCATCGGGCTACCAGCAGAGGATCGAAGCCGACCGCGTGGGCGGCACCCAGGCCGGCTGGGGTGCGTGAATCCGCATGACCCCCCTCAGCGACACCGCCACCGTCGACGTGTCCGATCGCGAGATCGACGGACCGCACGGCCCGCTGACGCTGCGCGTCTATCTTCCTGAGGCCTCGGCCGGCCCCGGGCTGGTCTGGGCGCACGGCGGCGGTTTCGCCGGCGGCGACCTCGACATGCCCGAGGCCGACGGGGTCGCCCGAGAGCTGGCTGCGCGCGGAATCGTCGTCGTGTCGGTCGACTACCGGCGCGCGCCGCTGCCCCAGGTGTGGGCCGAAGCGACGGGTGCGAGTGCGACGGGTGGCGTGCACTACCCCGTCCCTTCCGACGAGGTCGCCGCCGCGTTCCACTGGGCCGCCGCAGCCGATCCCGCAGCGCACCTCGCCTCCGGGCCGTGGGCGATCGGCGGCGCCAGCGCCGGCGGCAATCTCGCGGCGGGGGCGACCCTGCGGCTCATCCACGACGGCGGACCTGTACCCGCCCTCGCGGTCCTCGCCTACCCGACGCTGCACGCGGTGCAGGCGGCTCCGGATGCTGAGCTTCGCGCGGCGCTCGACGCGAATCCCGACGCCGACCGGTTCGGCCCCGCCGCCGTGCTCGGAATGTACGAGAACTACCTCGGCGGTGCCGTCCAGAACCCCGAAGTCTTCGCGGTCCCCGGTGGCGCCTCGGCGGAGCAGCTCGCGCTGTTCCCGCCCACCATCATGATCAACGGCGACGTCGACCAGCTGCGCGTGTCCGGCGAGGCCTTCGCCCGCGCCCTCTCCGAGGCGGGCCGCGAGGTCGACGTCTCCACAGAGCCCGGCACGATGCACGGCCACCTGAACCGACCCGACGAGCCCGCGGCATCCCGGTCCCTCGATCGCTTCGCCGCCCGCATCCTCGCCCTCGCCCCTCCTGCTTCCACCCCCGCCACTGAAGGAATGCCCTCATGACGAATCCGACCGTCGCCGACCTCGTCGCGCGCTCCAACCGCCTCGGCTCCGACCCGAAGAACACCAACTACGCCGGCGGCAACACGTCCGCGAAAGGGACCGAGACCGACCCCGTCACCGGCGAGCCGGTCGAGCTGCTGTGGGTCAAGGGATCTGGTGGCGATCTCGGCACGCTCACGGAGGGGGGCCTCGCGGTGCTCCGCCTCGACCGGATGCGCGCGCTCGTCGACGTCTACCCGGGCGTCGACCGCGAAGACGAGATGGTCGCGGCGTTCGACTACTGCCTGCACGGCAAGGGCGGTGCCGCCCCCTCGATCGACACGGCCATGCACGGACTCGTCGACGCCGCACACGTCGACCATCTGCACCCCGACTCGGGGATCGCGATCGCCACGGCGGCGGATGGCCCCGAGCTCACGACGAAGATCTTCGGCGACAAAGTGGTGTGGGTGCCCTGGCGCCGGCCCGGCTTCCAGCTCGGTCTGGACATCGCGGCCATCACGTCCGAGAACCCGCAGGCGATCGGCTGCATCCTCGGCGGACACGGCATCACCGCATGGGGCGACACCTCCGCCGAGGCCGAGACGAACTCGCTCTGGATCATCGACACCGCCGCCGCCTACATCGCCGAGCACGGCGCCGCCGAGCCGTTCGGTCCGGCCCGCGCCGACTACGCGCCTCTGCCCGAAGACGAGCGCCGCGCCAAGGCCGCCGCCCTCGCCGGCACGATCCGCGGCATCGCTTCGCACGACAAGCCCATGGTGGGTCACTTCACCGATGCCCCGGAGGTGCTCGAATTCCTCGCATCGGCCCGCGCTGAAGAGCTCGCGGCACTCGGGACGAGCTGCCCCGACCACTTCCTGCGCACGAAGGTCAAGCCGATGCTGCTCGACCTCCCGGCCGACACATCGATCGAGGCATCCGTCTCCCGCCTGAAGGAACTGCACGAGGCGTACCGCGCCGACTACACCGCCTACTACGACGCGCACGCGACGCCCGAGAGCCCCGCGATGCGCGGGGCGGATCCGCTGATCGTGCTCGTTCCCGGCGTAGGCATGTTCAGCTACGGCGCCAACAAGCAGACCGCGCGCGTCGCCGGGGAGTTCTACCTCAACGCGATCAACGTGATGCGCGGTGCCGAGGCACTCTCGACCTACACGCCCATCTCGGACGCCGAGAAGTTCCGCATCGAGTACTGGGCGCTCGAGGAGGCGAAGCTGCGCCGCATGCCGAAGCCCAAGACCCACCAGGGGCGCATCGCGTTCGTGACGGGCGCGGCGTCGGGCATCGGCAAGGCGATCGCCACCCGGCTCGCGGCAGAGGGCGCGTGCGTCGTCGTCGCCGACCTCGACCTCGAGAAGGCGCAGGCGGCTGCGGCCGAGCTCGGGAACACCGATGTCGCGATCGGCGTGGCCGCGAACGTCGCCGACGCCGCGGGGGTGCAGGCGGCGATCGACGCGACCGTGCTCGCGTTCGGCGGCGTCGACCTCGTCGTCAACAACGCCGGGCTCTCGCTGTCCAAGCCGCTGCTGGAGACCACCGAGAAGGACTGGGACCTGCAGCACGACGTGATGGCCAAGGGTTCGTTCCTGGTGTCGAAGGCCGCAGCGCGCGTGCTGATCGACCAGGGCATGGGCGGCGACGTCATCTACATCTCCTCCAAGAACTCCGTGTTCGCGGGGCCCAACAACATCGCGTATTCGGCCACGAAGGCCGATCAGGCCCACCAGGTGCGCCTGCTCGCGGTCGAGCTGGGCGAGCACGGCATCAAGGTCAACGGCATCAACCCCGACGGCGTCGTCCGCGGCTCGGGCATCTTCGCGGCGGGCTGGGGTGCGAACCGCGCCGCGACCTACGGCGTGAAGGAAGAGGATCTCGGTCAGTACTACGCGAACCGTACGATCCTCAAGCGGGAGGTCGTCCCCGAGAACGTCGCCGATGCGGTCTACGTCCTCACCGGCCCCGAGCTCACCCGCACGACCGGACTCCACATCCCGGTCGACTCGGGTGTCGCCGCGGCCTTCCTGCGATGACCGGAAGACGGACTGCAGGCACCGTCGCGGCGGTCGACCTCGGCGCGACGAGTGGGCGGGTGATCGTGGGCCGCGTCGGGCCGGACACCCTCCAGACGACGCAGCTCGCGCGCTTCGCGAACGAGCCGGTGCAGACCGCGGACGGCCTGCACTGGAACCTCGTCGGCATGTACGGCTCGGTGACGAACGGGCTCCGGGAGGCGTTCCGCTCCGATCCGTCCGTGGCGAGCATCGGCGTGGACTCCTGGGCAGTCGACTACGGCCTGCTGCGCGACGGGCGCCTGCTCGGAGAGCCGTTCCACTACCGCGATGCGCGCACCGCATCGGGCGTGGCGAACACCCACGAGCGGATGTCGCACGCCGAGCTCTTCGAACGGAACGGTCTGCAGTTCCTTCCCTTCAACACGCTCTACCAGTACGCGGCCGAGCCGCCCGAGCTGCTCGACTTCGCCGACACGGCGCTCCTCGTCCCCGACCTGATCGGCTACTGGCTGACCGGCGAGGCGCGGGCGGAGCAGACGAACGCCTCGACCACCGGGCTGCTGCGCGTCCTCGACGGCACGTGGGACGACGCGCTCATCGCAGCGCTGGGCGTGCCGCGCCGCATCCTCCCCCCTCTCATCGCCCCGGGCGAGCGTGTCGGCGCGCTGCGCGGCGACGTCGCCGCGACGCTCGGCGCCTCCCGCGAGGTGCAGGTCACGGCGGTCGGCTCGCACGACACGGCTTCGGCCGTCGTCGCCGTGCCGATGCGGGCGGATGCCGCGGCCTACATCTCGTGCGGCACATGGGGCCTGGTCGGGGTCGAGGTCGACCACCTCGTGCTCACCCCGGCGGCACTGGCGGCGAACTTCACCAACGAGGGCGGGGTGGACCGTCGCGTCCGCCTGCTGCACAACGTGATGGGCCTCTGGATCCTGAGCGAGGCCGTCCGCGGCTGGGAGCGCGCAGGACACCCGATCGACCTCCCGACCCTGCTGGACTCGGCCGCGGAACTGGACGCCCCCGCGGCGGTGTTCGACGTCAACGACCCGCGGTTCCTGCCTCCGGGCGACATGCCGGAGCGCATCGACGCGTGGTGCGCCGAGCACGACGTCGCCCCGCCCCGCACCCGCGCGGAATACGCGCGCTCGATCGTCGAGTCGCTCGCGCAGGCGTTCGCCGACACCGCGGTCCTCGCCGGCACACTCGGCGGCGTGGACGTGCGGACGATCCACATCGTCGGCGGCGGGGCCCTGAACACGCTGCTCTGCCAGCGGACGGCGGATCGCGCCGGTCTGCCGGTGCTCGCCGGTCCCGTCGAGGCAACGGCGCTCGGCAACGTGCTGATCCAGGCCCGGGCGATGGGCTTCGTCTCGGGCTCGCTGGAGGCGCTCCGCGATCTCGTCGCGCGCACGCACGCACCCACCCGCTACGAGCCGCGAGCCTCGCGATGACCGGGTACGCCGCCGCGTTCGATTGGGCGCGCCGCCATGTGCGCGACGGACGGCTGCCCACGGCGGTGCTCGGCATCGCCACCGCGGAGGGCACGGTCGCCCTCGACGCGTTCGGGGCCACCGGCGACCGCGCGGCGAGGATCGACGACCACTACCGACTGTTCTCGATCACCAAGACGCTCGTCGGACTGACCGCCGCGCGCGCGATCGAACGCGGGCTGCTGACGCCGGAGACGCCGCTGTCCTCGGCCATCGACGGCTTCGGGTCGGACCGCGACGACATCGTGCGGCTGCGCCATCTCGCCGCCCACACCTCGGGCGTCCCCGAGCCGCATCTCGACACGGCCGTGCCGCTGCGCGACGTGCTGCGCGCCGGTGGTCGGGACTTCGCGGCGGGCACGATGTCGCGCTACTCGTCGGTCGCGTTCGAGGGCATCGCCGCGCTCCTCGAGCATGCGACGGGTCGCACCTGGGACGAGGGTGTCGCCGAATGGGCGGCCGCGGTCGGCGCGGACGGCCTGACACTGGACGAGTCGGCGCATCCGCACGAGATTCCGGATGCCGCGGCATCCGGAATCGACATCGCCGCCATGGCCCGCCTCCGGCATCCGGGCGCGGGCGCGATCGGGCGAGCCGCGGACCTGCTGGCCCTCGGCACCGATCTGCTGCGGACGCACGAGACGGGAGGCGCGGGCGGCTCGGTCGTCCGGCCGGCCACCCTGGCGATGATGCGGCGGCCGCTCACGGGCGCCATCCCGCGGATGGATCCGTATCCCGCCGAGCGCGGACAGGACTGGGGCTTCACGTGGAATCTGCGCACCCGGGCCCCGGGCCTGATCGATCGCGACGTCTACGGGCACGGCGGGTGGTCGGGCACCGAGTTCTGGGTGCACCCGACTGCGGGCGTCGCCTACGTGCTGCTCACGAACCTCGCAGCGCGTCCGGGAGTCGACGCCGACGAGCTCGACAACGCCGTGGTGGCCGCGCTCTGACCGGAGCCGACGTCCTCGCGCGCCTCACGCCTCACGCGTGATCGTCACCTTCACGTGCAGCTGCGACTTGTGCGGCCCGGCGTACACGCCGCGGAGCGGCGGGACGTCGGCGTAATCGCGACCGCGGCCCACGAGCACGTGGCGATCGCCGATCTCGCTGCTGTTCGTCGGGTCGTAGCCCTGCCACTCCCCCACGAACCACTCGACCCACGCGTGCGACTCGCCCCGGACGGCCTCGCCGACGGCGGCGTTCGCCTTCGGGTGCAGGTAGCCGGACACGTAGCGCGCCGGGATGCCGACCTCGCGGAGGGCGCCCAGGGTGATCTGCGTGATGTCCTGGCAGACGCCTTTCCGCGCCTCCCACGCTTCACGCGCCGTGGATCCGACGCCGGTCACCCCGAACATGTACTCGACCGAGTCGCCGATCGTCGACGCGATCGCCCGCGCCGCCTCGCCGGGCTGGTCGTACTGGGCCGCGATGGAGCGCGCCAGCTCCGCCACCTCGGGATGCGGCTTGGTGCGCGCCGACTGCCCGAGCTGCTCGACCGTCGAGATGCCGCGGGCGGCCGCCATCTTGAGGCGATCCCACGTGATCTCGACGTGATCGATCGGCCGAGGGCGCACCTCGACGAGGCTGCGGGCGGTGATCTGCAGCTGGCTGTGCGCCTGCAGCACGTCGAACGACGCGACGCGGGTGCCGAAGTAGTCCACGTACTGGTTGACCGACGACGTCGGGTCGATCTCGAGGGCGGAGCTCAGCACGAACTGGCTGTCGGTCGAGCTCGGCAGCATCCGTGCCTCGTTGTATGACGCCGTGACGTCGCCCTTGTAGGTGAAGCCCGTCTGGTGCTCGATGCGCAAGCGCTTCATGAGGTCTCTCCGATCCAGCTCGGCTCCGCCAGTGTCGGGAAGAAGCGGTCGCGGATCGCGACCGATGCCTCACGGGTCACCGTCTGCACCCGCTCCATGTGCAGGGGCAGCTCGCTGAGGATCTCTCCGATCGGGCGGTACTCCAGGTCGTTGCGGATCCGCCCGAGCGCCCGCAGCACCGTGTTGGAGTGCCCGACGCGGTCGGCCCGCGGGTCGATCGCGCTCATGCACGCCTCGGCCGTCTGGATCGAGTAGATGATCGAGCGGGGGAAGAGGCGGTCGAGCAGCAGGAACTCGGCGGCGTTCTGCGCGCTCGGCATGCCGCGGTAGGTGCGCAGGTACGCCTCGTACGCGGCGCACGATCGCAGGATCGTCGTCCAGGAAGGACCGGATGCCTCGGTCAGCGACCGTGTGGCCAGCAGGCGGGCGGTCATGTCCGCACGCTCGATGCTGCGGCCGAGCGTGAAGAACTGCCACGCCTCGTCACGGCTCGTCGAGGAGTCCATGATGCCCACAGCGAGTGCCGAGCGCTCCCGCACCCATTTGAAGAAGTCGTGCACCTTGTCGGTCTGCAGTCGGCGCGGCATCCGGGAGTATGTCGTGTTGAGCACTTCCCACAACTCGGTCGAGACGATCTCGCGGGCGCGCCGCGCGTTCTCGCGGGCCGCCTGCAGCGAGTAGGCGATCGCCGCCGCGTTGGCGCGATCGACGGCGAGCAGCTGCAGCACGTCCTCCCGCCGCACCTTGACGAGGCCCTCGGGTGCGGACGTCCCCATCACGCTGAGCAGCGAGCGGCACGCCGTGTCCTCGTCGATCCACGGGTCTTCGAGGAGCAGCTGCAGGTGCGTGTCGAGGATGCGCGCGGTGCCGTCGGCGCGTTCGACGTATCGTCCGATCCAGAAGAGCGACTCGGCGATGCGGCTCAGCATGAGGACTCCTCCCGCCCCTGCTGCTGTTGCTGCTCCTGCTGCTCGTGCGCTCCGCCCGGGTCCTGCGGGGAGTGCGTGACGGGCGGCTGCGCGTCGTAGATGATCGGGATCGCCTGCGTCGGCGTGGCCTGCTCGGCGACGAGTTCGGCGATGTCCTGCGAGCGCTCGTACTCGACGTTGCCCGGCGCGGCACCGCCGACGATCCAGGTGTCCTTCGATCCGCCGCCCTGGCTGGAGTTGACCACGAGCTCTCCTTCGGGCAGAGCGACGCGGGTGAGTCCACCGGGCAGCACCCAGATGTCGTCGCCGTCGTTGACCGCGAACGGGCGCAGGTCGGCGTGGCGCGGGCGCATCCCGTCCTCGACCAGCGTCGGGATCGTCGAGAGCATGACGACGGGCTGGGCGATCCAGCCGCGCGGGTCGGCGCGGAGCTTCTTGCGCAGCTTGTCGAGTTCGGCGGGCGAGGCATCCGGCCCCACGACCAGGCCCTTCCCACCCGACCCGTCGACGGGCTTGACCACGAGCTCGTGCAGGCGGTCGAGGACCTCCTCCAACGCGCCCGGGTCCTCCAGCCGCCATGTGTCGACGTTCTTGATGAGGGGCTCTTCGGCGAGGTAGTAGCGGATGAGATCGGGCACGTAGGTGTAGAGCAGCTTGTCGTCGGCGACGCCGTTGCCCACCGCATTGGCGATCGTGACGTTGCCGAGGCGGGCGGCGAGCATGAGGCCGGGGGCGCCGAGCATGGAGTCGGCGCGGAACTGCAGCGGGTCGAGGAAGTCGTCGTCGAGCCGGCGGTAGATCACGTCGACGCGCTTGAGCCCGCGCGTCGTGCGCATGAAGACCTTGCCGCCCGCGCAGAGCAGATCGCGGCCTTCGACGAGCTCGACGCCCATGAGTCGCGCGAGCAGCGTGTGCTCGAAGTAGGCGGAGTTGAACACCCCCGGGGTGAGCACGACGACGCTCGGATCCTCGATGCCGGCCGGAGCCGCGGCGCGGAGTGCGGCGAGCAGCTTGTTGGGATAGTCGCCGACGGGGCGGACGCGCATCGAGACGAAGAGCTCGGGCAGGGTCTGCGCCATCACACGGCGGTTCGAGATGACGTAGCTCACGCCGCTGGGGACGCGCACGTTGTCTTCGAGGACGCGCATCTCGCCGTTCTCGTCGCGGATCAGGTCGATGCCCGAGACCTGGATGCGCACCCCGTTGGCGCTGTGGATCCCGGCCGCCTGGCGATAGAAGTACTGCGACGATGCGATCAGTCCGGCGGGCAGCACGCCGTCGCGTACGCAGTGCTGGTGACCGTAGGCGTCGTCGAGGAACGCCTCGAGCGCGCGGACGCGCTGCTTGACGCCGGCTTCGACGCGCGCCCACTCGTCATAGGCGATCACGCGCGGCACGGCGTCGAGCGGGAACGGGCGTTCCTCGCCCGCGAAATCGAACGTGACACCCTGGGCGAGATACGAGCTGGCGAGCGATTCGGTGCGTCCGCGCAGCTCTTCCTGCGTCATCTGCGCGAGCGCGCTGTACAGCTCCTTGTAGGCCTCACGGGACTGCGCCGGGGCACCCGGATGCTCGGACCCGCCGAACATCTCATCGAACGCGGGGATGCCGCTGACCGTCTTGCGCGGCGCCAGCGTGGAGCCGTACCCATCGAACAGATCGCCCATGCGACGAGCCTAGTAGGCGGCGTGTTGCCGGAGTGTTTCCGAAGCCGGGCGGGTGTCGGGGCGCTTCTCGAGCGGATGCCGCACCCTGCGCACGGCCCGTTTCACGGCGAATCGAGAGGTCCCGACCGCCGCATCCTGACGCGTCCGGCCTAGCCTGAGAGCGTGATGACCCCGACTGAGGTGCGCTCGAGTCCCGCCGACGTGCGCACGGGACGACGACGACTCGTGACCGGCTCGATCGCCGGCGTCGCCGCGGTCGTCCTGGGCGCGGGTCTCGGTGAGCTGACCGCTGCGATCCTCTCCCCCGGCTCCAGTCCGTTCGCCTCGATCGGCTCCGCGATGATCGACCTCGCTCCGGCCTGGGCGAAAGATACCGCGATCGCCCTCTTCGGCACGAACGACAAGGCGGCTCTGCTCGTGGGCATCGCCATCGTGCTCCTCGTGGTCGCGGCGGGTGCCGGGGTCCTCGAGCGGGTGCGACCCCCCTGGGGTCGCGCGGTCGTCCTCCTGGTCGGTCTCGCGGGGGCGATCGCCGCCATGACGCGAGCCGACTCCGGCCTGCTGTCGTGGGTCCCGTCGGCGGTCGCCGGGGTCGCGGCATCCGTCGTCCTGTGGTTCCTGCTGCGTCCGGATGCCCCGCCCGCGCCCCAGGGTGAGGACCGACGCAACTTCCTCGCGTGGAGCGGAGGCACGATCGCGGTGGGGGTGCTCGCAGCCATCGGCGGCTCGGCACTGCGTGCCGGTACGCGCTCGGTCGAGGCGGTGCGTTCAGCCCTCAGACTTCCGGCGCCCGCGGTCGTGGCGCCCGCCGTGCCCGCCTCGGCGAGCCTGAACGTGGAGGGGCTCTCGCCCGTCATCACGCCGAATGCCGACTTCTACCGGATCGACACGGCGCTGATCGTGCCGCAGCTCGACACGGCCGGCTGGAGTCTGCGCATCTACGGAATGGTCGAGCAGGAGGTGACGATCACGTGGGACGAGCTGCTCGCTCTGCCGCTCGAGGAGAGCTACACGACGCTGACGTGCGTGTCGAACGAGGTCGGCGGTGATCTGATCGGCAATGCGCTGTGGCTCGGATATCCGATCCGCGAACTGCTGAAGCGGGCCGCCCCGACGAGCGATGCCGACATGGTGCTGTCGCGGTCGAGCGACGGGTTCACGGCCTCGACGCCGATCGAGGCGCTGACCGACGACCGAAATGCGATCCTCGCCGTCGGCATGAACGGCGAGCCCCTTCCCGCCGAGCACGGCTTCCCCGTGCGGATGGTCGTGCCCGGACTGTACGGCTACGTGTCGGCGACCAAGTGGGTGACCGAGCTGCAGGTGACGCGGTTCGCGGATGCACGCGGCTACTGGACCGATCGCGGGTGGTCGGATCGCGGTCCGATCAAGCTCGAGTCGCGCATCGACGTGCCGCGGGGAAACGCCCCGGTCGGTGCGAGCGTGATCGCCGGCGTGGCCTGGCACCAGCACGTGGGCGTGTCCGGCGTCGAGGTGCAGGTCGACGACGGCGCCTGGCAGCAGGCCACCCTCGCGACCGCGATCTCGGATGACACCTGGGTGCAATGGAGCCTGCCGTGGGACGCCTCGTCCGGCGCGCACACCATCCGCTGCCGCGCCACGAGTGTCGACGGCGAGGTGCAGACCCCCGACCAGGCTCCCCCCGCGCCCGACGGTGCGACGGGCTGGGACGAGGTCACCGTCCAGGTGATCTGACCCGGCGCCGTGCCTCACCGGAGGTAGGCGTCCACCATCAGCGGCCCACGCACGTCGCGCAGCACGTCGATGAGCATCTCGACCCCGCGCTTTCCGACCGATGCGAGCTGCAGGTCGTGGGGGCCGAGCGGCTCCAGGCGGCCCGTGCGGACCCGCACGACCTCCCAGCCCGAGGCGCGCAGCAGCGTGTCTTTGCGACGGTCGGCGACTTCGCGCTGACCGACGTGCTCCAGTCCGTGCCTGCCGGGGGTGTCGTACTCGATCACGACCCGCAGTTCGGGGAGCAGGATGTCGGGCCATACCTCGCGGTGGCGGAAGAACGGGCGCCCCACCTTCACCGCGTTCATCCCGTGGGTGACCGCGAGGCGGGCGGTGAGCTCGGCCCGCAACCGCGCTTCGGCCGCCGATGCCGGCTTCGGCGCGCACCGCGACACGAACGCCTCCCCGACGGGCAGGGGTGGCGTCTTGTCGCACACGGCCGGCGCGGGCCTCTTCGCGCGGGCCCCCGCCCGGGGCGGCACGGCCAGCGCCGTGCAGTCGGGGCACCAGGCCGACCGCCGGCGGACGCGGCCGGGCCGGTTGCGCTGCTCATCGGGCGTCGCCGCGAATCGGTGGCCGGCTTCGCACTGCCAGCACAGGAGCACGTCGGCGGCCGGCGGGATCTGAGTGAGGGTGATGCCCGCGTTCAGATCGGGGTGGTACTGCCGGATCAGCGCGGGGTAGCCCGCCCACGCCTCGCGGTACGTTCCCACCGGGTACGGCACCTCCGCGCCCCGCGAGAACTGTCTGCGCGCCCACCACAGCTCCACCCGTTCGGCCATGGATCAGGAACGTACCGACGGCCACCGACAGCGGGACCCGGGAGCTCAGTCGTACGCCCGGTGCACGTGCCAGTGGTCTTCGCCGCGATGCACGTCGAACACATAGGTCTCGCCGTCGGGGTCGGTCGCCTGGAAGCGCCACCCGTACAGCCCCTTCCGGTGCTCGAGCGGAACGCTCCACACCGATTCGCGCAGCCGCGTCGGCGTATCGGTCACCCGCCACCTCCGCCCGGCGTAGAACATGCGGGTCGGAACGTCGTTGACCATCCATAGGGTCAACTCATGCTCGATAGTCGTTTCGCTCATAGCGGTTAACAATAGAACAGGTGTTCGAATCGGTCTAGTCTCGATGACGTGCCCGAAAGGAGGCTCGATGGGCACCAGCCGACGCTACGCCGCGCATTACGACCGGCTCATGGACGACCGCATCGTGCAGCGAGTGGCCGAGACATCCGGCCCTCTGCAGTGCCTCCGCAAAGAAGAACTCGAGCTCGATCACGCGGCCTTCACCCGCGACCCGCAACCCAAACCCGTCCGCGCGTGGGTGCGGTTCGGCGAGACGCCGCTGCTCGTCGACGCCGAGGCGTGCAGCTGGACGGCGCATGCCGTCGCCATCCGATTCACGATCGCGGGCCGCGAGTTCAAGACGTGGGTGTGGTCGTCCGCCGTCCGCGAAGCGCCCCCGCGATGAGCACGCGCATCTCATCCTCAGCCCGCGAGCACCACGCGGAGCTGCTCGACGGCCCAGTCCAGCTCGGTCGCGCGCACGATGAGCGGCGGAGCGATGCGGATCGTCTGCCCGTGCGTGTCCTTCACGAGCACCCCGCGCCCGAGCAGCCGCTCGGCGACCTCGCGCCCCGTTCCGACCGCGGGATCGATGTCGACTCCGGCCCAGAGGCCGGCGACGCGCACCGCCGTGACGCCGTGACCGATGAGCCCCTCGAGCTGCGCGGCGAGGTGCTCGCCCAGCGCGGTCGCGCGCTTCTGGAACTCGCCGGTCGCGAGCATCTCGACGACCCGGGTGCCCACCGCGGCCGCCAGCGGATTCCCGCCGAAGGTCGAGCCGTGCTCGCCCGGGCGGATCACACCGAGCACCTCCCGGTCGGCGACGACGGCGGAGAGGGGCAGGATGCCGCCGCCCAGCGCCTTTCCGAGGAGATAGACATCGGGAACCACGTTCTCGCGATCGCACGCGAACGTCGTGCCGACGCGTCCGAGCCCGGATTGGATCTCGTCGGCGATGAACAGCACGTTTGCTCGCGTGCAGATCTCGCGAACGGCCTGCAGGTAGCCCTCGGGCGGGATGACGATACCGGCCTCCCCTTGGATGGGCTCGATCAGCACCGCCGCGGTGGACGGGGTGATCGCCGCCTCCAGCGCCGCGGCATCCCCGAACGGCACGTGCACGAAGCCCGGCCCGTACGGACCGAAGTCGTCGCGGGCCTGCGGGTCGTCGCTGAAACCCACGATCGTCGTCGTGCGGCCGTGGAAGTTGCCGTCCGCGACGACGATGGTCGCGGCATCCGGAGCCACGCCCTTCGTGCGATAGGCCCACGCGCGCGCGACCTTGATGCCGGTCTCGACCGCCTCGGCGCCGGTGTTCATCGGCAGCACCAGATCTTTGCCGCAGAGGTTCGCCAGCGCCCCTGCGAAGGGGCCGAGCTGGTCGTTGTGGTACGCCCGGCTCGTCAGCGTGAGGCGTTCGAGCTGCTCGCGGACGACCGCGAGGATGGCCGGATGCCCGTGCCCGAAGTTGAGCGCGGAGTAGGCCGCCAGCAGGTCGAGGTAGCGCTTGCCCTCGACGTCGGTGACCCACGCACCCTCGCCCTTCGCGATGACGACGGGGAGCGGGTGGTAGTTGTGCGCGAGGTGGTCCTCTTCGGCGCCGATGACGCGGATCGTGCCCGTGCTCAGCGCCGGCGAGTGCGCGGGAGTCATTTTTCCGCCCCGCGCAGCTCGAGGGTGCAGCACTTGATGCCGCCGCCGCCGAGGAGGAGCTCCGACAGGTCGACCTTGATCGGGTTGTAGCCGCGCTCGCGCAGCTGCTGCTCGAAGCCCTTCGCCCGGGGGGAGATGATGACGTTGTAGCCGTCGCTGGAGGAGTTGAGTCCGAAGACCGAGCCGTCCTCGTCCGAGACCCGGATCGCGTCGGGGTAGCGCTCCGCGAGGATCGCCTGGCTGGCCTCATCGAACGCGCCGGGCAGGTACGCGATGTTCGCGTGCTCGACGCCGCCTTCGCCCTGCACGGGGTCGAGCACCGCGATCGCGGTGTCGAGGTGGTAGAACCGCGGATCCGTGAGCGTCAGCGACACGACCTCGCGTCCGAAGATCTCGCCGATCTCCCGATGCGAGTCTCCCGTCGAGCGAAAGCCGGTTCCCGCGAGGATCGCCTCGCCGACCAGGAGGAAGTCGCCTTCGCCCTCGTTGACCTCCGCGGGGGCGCGCACGTCGTAGCCGTTCGCGGCGAACCAGTCCATGAACGCGGGGCCCTCGGGACCGCGCTCGCGGAAGCGGAACTTCGCGCCGTAGGCGACGTTGTCGATCAGGAACCCGCCGTTGGCGGTGTAGACCATGTCAGGCAGGCCGATGATGGGATCGATCAGCTCGACCTCGTGCCCGAGCTGCACGTACATGTCGTACAGGTCCTGCCACTGACGGACGGCCTTGGCCGTATCGGTCGGATTGGCCGGCTCCATCCACGGATTGATCGTGTAGCTGACCGTGAAGTGCTCGGGCCGGCACATGAGATAGCGGCGGCGCTGGGCGATCCGGGGCTGATCGGTCCGGGACGGGTCGGTACGGGTGGGCGTCGTCATGACTTCTCCTTGCGGGAGGGACGGGCGGACGATGTCCAGAGGCCCGGCGGCCCCTCCCTGCGCTGCTCGCGGGAGCGGTGCGAAGAAGGGCGATTCCGGGCACGCCGGGTTCATTCTGGCACGTTCCCCCGGCGATACCGCCGTGAAACCGGTGCCGCGGGAATGCGAGAAGCGCTAATGTTGGTTGACCTGCGACAACGACTTCACTTCCGTGGTCGCCGCGATCGCGCAGAGCGCCGCCCCTTCCCGTTGAACCCTGCTTCCCGCTGAACCCCGATGAGGACCGATGTCAGACGTCGCTGAAACCCGCCACCCGAAAACCGACGGCACGCACACGGTGATGACCCACCGCATGATCATGTTCGTCATCGTCGGCCTGATGGCGGGCATGTTCCTCTCCGCCCTCGATCAGACCGTCGTGGGCACGGCGATCCGCACGATCGGCGACGACCTGAACGGCCTCAGCCTGCAGGCGTGGGTGACGACCGCCTACCTGATCGTCTCGACGATCTCGACGCCGATCTACGGCAAGCTGTCCGACATCTTCGGTCGTCGACCGCTGTTCCTCATCGCGATCGTGATCTTCATCATCGGCTCGATCCTCGCGAGCTTCTCGACCTCGATGATCGAGCTCGCCGCCTTCCGCGCCGTACAGGGCCTCGGGGCCGGCGGCCTCATGTCGATGCCGCTCGCGATCATGGGCGACATGCTCGCGCCACGTGAGCGCGCGAAGTACCAGGGCTACTTCCTCGCCGTCTTCGGCATCTCGAGCGTCATCGGCCCCCTCGTCGGCGGCCTGTTCGCGGGCGCCGACCAGATCCTCTGGATCGCCGGCTGGCGCTGGGTGTTCCTCATCAACGTGCCGATCGGCATCGTCGCCCTCGGAATCGTGTGGCGGTTCCTGCACATCCCCCGGCAGTCGCGGCACTCGGTGCGGATCGACTGGTGGGGCGCGACGTTCGTCATCATGGCGCTCGTGCCGCTGCTGCTCGTCGCCGAGCAGGGCCGCGAGTGGGGCTGGGGCTCGGGCATCGCCATCGCGTGCTACGTGATCGGCGCCATCGGCGTTCTGGCTTTCGTCATCGCCGAGACCCTCATGAAGGACGACGCGCTCATCCCGTTGAAGCTCTTCCGCTCGTCGACGTTCTCGATGGCGACGATCATCGGCGTGCTGGTCGGCTTCGGCATGTTCGGCGCGATGCTCACCCTCCCGCTCTACCTGCAGCTCGTGCTCGGCTCCTCGCCCACCGAGAGCGGCTTCCAGATGCTGCCGATGATCCTCGGCCTCATGATCGCCTCCATCGGCAGCGGTCAGATCATCGCCCGCACCGGGCGGTACCGCATGTTCCCCATCCTCGGCACGGCGCTCATGGCGACCGGCTTCCTCATCCTGACCTTCATGCGGTATGACACCCCGTACTGGTACCTCGCCGCCGCGATGCTCGTCATCGGCCTGGGCCTGGGCCAGCTCATGCAGACGCTCACGATCGCCAGCCAGAACTCGGTGGGGCTCCGCGACATGGGCGTGGCCACGAGCGCGTCGACGTTCTTCCGTCAGATCGGTGGAACCCTCGGTACGGCCATCCTGCTGTCCCTGCTGTTCACGCTCATGCCGACGAACATCACCGGTTCCTTCGCCGACCGCGCGACACTCACCGGCGCCCTCGACGCCGCCCTCGACCCGGCGACGTCGTCGGTGCCCGCCAACACCGCGATCATGGACGAGGTGTATGCGCCGATCGTGACGCAGGCGACGGACGCCACGACGGCGCAGATCCGGGACGGGCTGACGCAGGCGACGGATGCCGCGACCCAGGCGGTCGCCGACAAGGTCGCGGCGGGCGAGATCCCCGCTGCCGCGCAGGCGACGGCGACGGCGACGGCCGTCGCGGAGGCGCAGTCCGCCGCCGCGGCCCAGATCACCGAGCAGATCCCGGTCGCGAGGATCGGCGCCGATGGGTCCGTCTCGCTCGACTTCTCCGACGAGGCGCAGCGCACGGCCTTCGTGGACACCCTCGCCGACACGCTCGAGGACCAGTTCACTTCCGGGCAGTCGGGCGAGTCCGTGGGCTCGTCGACGCTCGATGACACGTCGTTCCTGGTGGGCGCCGACCCGCGTCTCACGAAGCCCTTCCTCGTCGCGTTCAATCAGTCGGCCGTGTCGGTCTACTGGGTGGCGATGAGCGTCGTGCTGCTCGCGTTCATCCTGTCCCTCTTCTTCAAGACGCCTCCGCTGCGCGCGAAGTCGGCACTGCAGGAGGCGGCCGACGAGAAGCGACAGCAGGAGCGCGAAGAGAACGAAGAGCTCATCGGAGCGAACTCGGCGACCACCGCGGGCTCACTGATCGTCCCGTAGTCGGTCGCGGCTCCGCACGGCGCGAAGGCGCTGCGCGAGAGGTCAGCCGAAGCCGCGTTCGCGGTAGAGGTCGATGCTCTCGCGCAGTGCCTTCAGCACGTACGGCGGAAACTCCATGCCCCGGTGGTCGGCCCAGAGCAGCTGGGCCTCGATGCGGCCGACCTCACGGGCGTACTTCTCGAGGTCGTCGGCGAAGCCGAGAGCCGTCGCCACTCCGCCCATCTGCGCGCGATAGCGGTCCTGACCGTTCGTCCCCACGAGGTTGTAGGTCTTCTCACGCAGCACGCGGGCGAGGTAGAGCTGCCACGGCTTGAGATCGCCGCTCTGCACGAGCGCGGTCGCCGACATCCGGTAGAACGCGAAGTGCCCGGGCTCCTGCTGCTTGATCGGGGTGATGATCGTCTGCGAGATCGCCGACTCCCCGAGCCGCCGCATGCCGTCGTTGATGATGTTGTACGCCAGCACCGCCTGACGTTCCGTGCTGGCACCGGTGAGGTAGTAGAGCAGGCGGGCGATGTCCTGGATCTGCGAGAAGTGGGCGAGGGCGCCCATGATCTTCATCTTGAGGGAGACCTCGAGCTCGGGGGCGGCGGCGGGGCGCCCCAGGTCCTGCTGCAGGCGATCGAGGATCAATCCGTGCTGGATCTCCTGCGGCTGCCAGACATCGGCGTAGAACATGCGGTCGACCTCGGTGACGTCGGGGAGCAGCACGAGCAGCTCGAGCACGTTGCGATCGACTTCGAGCTCGACGCGGGCGAGGTAGTCGATGACGTGGCCGTATTGCGCATCGACGGCACGCGCATCGCGGATCTCACGATCGACGGAGGCGAGCGCGATCGGCGGGTACTGGTCACCGAGTCGCTGGACGTGCTCCAGGATGCGCTGCTGCGTGATCGCCTCTGCCACATGTTCATGTTCCCACCCGCCACCGTTGGGGGTGAACCTGACAAGCTGTGGGCATGACCCGTCGCAGCACTGAGGAGACCCGCCGACTCATCCTCGACGCAGGCCTGCAGCTGCTGCTCGAACGCGGGGCCTCGGCGGGGGTGCAGCACATCCGTCTGCAGGAGGTGCTGCGAAACGTCGGTCTCACGACGGGGGCGGCCTACCGGATCTGGGCCGACCAGACCGAGTACCATCGCGATCTTTCGGTCGAGATGGTGGGTCTCCGGTTCGCGCCGCCCACAGCGAGCGCCGAGACCGCGGTGCGGGATGCCCTCGACAGCGATCGCCCGATGAACGACGTCATCCGCGCCGCCGCCGAGGACCATGTCGCGTACGCCTCCCAGTTCCACCGAGCGCCCGAATCGAGGGCGTCGCACGCATTCATCACGGCGCTCTCCCTGCGGACGGCCGCGGGCGCGTGGCCCGAGCTGCGCGAAGCGAGCGCCGCGCGTCACGCCGAGTCGGTCGAGGACTTCATCGCCTTCTATTCATCGATGATGCGGCGGTACGGGATGCGCATGCGCACCCCGTACACGATCCAGGATTTCGCCGAGGCGATGGCGGCTCTCGGCGAAGGGTTCGCGGTGCGCGCCGCCGAAGGCCTCGACCACCCGCTCATCGACATCGCCGCGACCGATGAGGGTCCGGAAGGGCACTGGACCCTCTTCGGCATCGCGGCCCGCGGACTCGTGGACGCCTTCATGGTCGAGCTGCCTAGATGACCGCTTCCGACCAGTCGTCGGGATTGCCGAAGCGGTGCGCCGTGATCGAGATCGCCTGCTCGTGCAGGAACGGCAGCAGCTCCAGGCGGCCGGCGGTGGTCACCTCGTTCGCATAGATCGCGAGGTCGGGATCGCCCGAGACCGTCTCGGCGAGGGCCAGCTCCTCCGCGCGGGTCGAGGGGCGCGGGCCGACCAGCCGCACACGCGACGCCCGGACGCCCACCCCGTGCGCCGGCGCGTCGCCGGGAGCGGATGCCTCGGTCCGCAGCATCCGCTGTCGCCACTGCTCGTCCGTCTCGAGGTACACCACCACGTCCTGCTCCGCGAGCGCGTGCCGCACGGGAGCGGGGAGTCCGACGGGCGTGCTGACGACGAAGGTGGAGCCCGCGCGGATACCGGCGATCACCACGCGCAGCAACGCCTGCCACGAGGCGTCCGCGGTCGCGCGCACCTCCACGTCGAGCGGACGGTACCGGAACAGATTGCGTTCCACGCCGAGCCGGGAGACGTCCCTGACCTGGCCGAACTCGCGACTCCACATGATCGCGTCCGAGAGGGCCGCGCGCCGCAGCCATTCGAAGGCGTCGTAGTCCAGCGACGGCTGGGCCGCCTCGATAACGCTCGTGATGCGGGTGTCGAGACCGCGCAAATGCAGCGTGCTCGATCCCGCGCCGCCGGTCGAGGGGCGCCACGATCCCAGCCCGACGAGGTAGTTCGGCCCGCCGGCCTTGGTGCCGGCACCGACCGACGAGCGCTTCCATCCGCCGAACGGCTGGCGCTGCACGATCGCGCCCGTGATGCCGCGGTTCACGTAGAGGTTGCCCGCCTGCACACCGTCGAGCCAGCGCGCGAGGTCGTCGGGGTTCTGCGTGTAGAGCCCCGCGGTCAGGCCGTAGGCGACGGCGTTCTGCAGTTCGATCGCCTGGGTCAGGGAGCTCGCGTGCATCACACCGAGCACCGGCCCGAAGAACTCCTCGCGGTGGAAGCGCGAGCCGGGGCGCACTCCCGTGCGGATGCCCGGAGTCCAGTACCGACCGGTCGAGTCTCCGGAGAGGGGGCGCGGCTGCACGAGCCAGCGCTCATCATCGTCGAGGGTCGTCAGCGCCCACTGCAGCTTGCCCTGCGGCGGCTCGATGACCGGTCCCACCTCCGACAGCGGGTCGGTCGGAGGTCCGACGCGCAGCGAGGTCGCCGCATCCACGAGCTGTCGTGCGAAGCGCTCCGATCTGCCGACCGGTCCGACGAGGATCGCGAGCGAGGCTGCCGAGCACTTCTGACCGGCATGGCCGAAAGCGCTCTTGATGAGATCGGATGCCGCGAGATCGAGGTCGGCCGACGGCATGACGATCATGGCGTTCTTGCCGCTCGTCTCGGCGAGCATCGGCAGGTCGGGACGCCACGAACGGAACAGGGCGGCGGTCTCCCACGAGCCCGTGAGGATGACGCGGTCGACGTCGGGATGCGAGATGAGGCGCCGGCCGAGGTCGCCCTCGTCGATGTCGACCAGGGCGAGCACGTCGCGAGGCACTCCGGCGGCCCACAGGGCCTCGGCGAGCACGGCGGCGCAGCGGCGGGCCTGGGGCGCGGGCTTGAAGACGACGCCCGAGCCCGCGGCGAGGGCGGCGAGCACCCCGCCGGCGGGGATCGCCAGCGGGAAGTTCCAGGGCGGGGCGACGACGGTCAGCTGCGCCGGGACGAAGACGGCCCCGCCGACGCTGTCGAGTTCCCGCGCGGTGGCGGCGTAGTAGTTCGCGAAGTCCACCGCTTCGCTCACCTCGACGTCGGCCTCCGCGAAGACCTTGCCGGTTTCGGATGCCGCGACCTCGATCAGTTCGCCGCGTCGGTCTTCGAGCGCGCGAGCTGCGGCCACGAGCACCGCGGAGCGGTCGGCGGCGGGCAGCGCGCCCCACCCGGTCGCCGCGTCGCGGACGCGGGCCACGATGCCCTCGAGCACTTCGGGATCATCGACGAGGGCGGCGGCGATGGCCGCGTCGCCGGCGGTGGAGGTGTCGATGCGGGCGAGGATCTCTCGCGACCAGTCGCGGGTGGCCGGCAGTGCGGGGTCGGAGTCGGGGGTGTTGCGGAACCCCGGCGCCCCCGCGGCGGTCCCCTCGGATTCGCGCGGAGAGAAGATGGCGGTCTCGACGTATGCGTCACCGGCGAACAGCAACGACGGCGCCGACGGTTCGAGCGGGGCGGTCTCCCCCAGGTCGATTCGGGAGTCGATGTCGCGGTCGTCGTGGGCCGAGGCGCCGCCGGCGGACCCGCGCGCGATGCCGAGAACCACTCTGGTGGCGTCGACCTCGGGCTCGCCGGGCCGGCGTGCCCGGCCCGACTCGGGCTCGTCCGCCCCCGGGTCGAGCGGGGCGGAGCCGGCCGAGATCACGGGCTCGCTTGCCGCGCGGCGGTCCTGGCTGCGGTTCGGACCAGTCGGGAACGAGGCGTCCGCTGCGCGCTCCAGGGAGGCCAGGAACCGGTCGCGTTCGCGATCGAACAGGGATGGCTGGTCGGCGAGCTCGAAGGCGGCCGAGAGGAAGTTGTCGCTCGACGCGTTCTCCTCCAGCCGCCGGACGAGGTAGCTGATCGCGACATCGAACTCGTCCGGGCGAACCACCGGGACGTAGAGCAGCACGTGGCCGACCTCGCGGGCGACCGCCTCCACCTGTCCCTGCGCCATGCCGAGGAGCATCTCGAACTCGGCGTCTGCACGGACGCCGCGCTCCCCGGCGAGCAGCCACGCGTAGGCGATGTCGAACAGGTTGTGGCCGGCGACGCCGATGCGCACGGCCGCAGTGTTCTCGGGGTGCAGGGCCGCGTCGAGGCACCGCAGGTAGTTGGCGTCGGAATCGACCTTCGCCCCGTAGGTGGCGAGCTCCCAGTCGTGCATGGTGGCGTCGACGCGTTCCATCGCCAGGTTCGCGCCCTTCACCAGGCGCACCTTGATGCGAGCACCGCCGTCGGCGACGCGCTGCTTCGCCCACGCGGTGAGCTGCTGCAGCGCGGGGAGGGCGTCCGGCAGGTAGGCCTGCAACACGATTCCGGCCTCCAGGGCATTCAGGCGCGGGTCCTCCAGCAGGCGGATGAAGACGGCGATCGTCAGGTCGAGGTCGCGGTACTCCTCCATGTCGAGGTTGATGAACGTGTCGTCGCCTGCGGCGCTGAGATACAGGGGCAGCAGTCGTGCGACCACCGTGTCGACGACCTCGTCGAACGCCCACATCGAGATGTGGGACGCGATCGCCGACACCTTCACCGAGACGTAGTCGACGTCGGCGCGACGGATGAGCTCGTGGATGCCGTCGAGGCGGCTCAGGGCCTCCTGCTCGCCCAGAACGGCTTCGCCGAGCAGATTGAGGTTCAGTCGGGCGCCGCTCTCGCGGATCTTGGCGATCGCCGGTCCGAGCTTCTCGGGGCGGGCGTCGACCACGAGGTGCCCGACCATCTCACGCAGGACGCGGCGCGCGATCGGCACGACCGGCGTCGGCAGCACCGGAGCCATCACGCCCCCCAGGCGGACGGCGCCGCGCAGGTACCAGGGAAGGAAGTCCGGAACGAGCGGGGCGACGCGCTGAAGATTGGATGCCGCTGCGGCGAGGCTCTCCGGTCGCATGACCCCATCGACGAATCCGATCGTGAAGGGGAGGCCGTTGGCATCCTGCAGGACGCCGGCGAGCCGGGCGGCGGCGGGATCGGCGTCGACCTCGGCTGCTTCGCGGACCCAGCGCTGAGCAAGGGCGATGGCGTCGTCCACCAGCGGGGTCGTCGGATCGTCGGTCATGCGCTCCCCTGCCTTGGCGCGTGCGCGTTCGCCCGCGTTCGTGGTTCCAGCCTGCACCCCGATGGTTTCCATACGACTCAGGATGCGGCATCCGATCGTTCATGAAAAGCGATGTTCTACGATTAGTACTGTTCGGTTTCATCGATGATTGGATGGGCATGTTCGAACTGCGCCGGCTGCGGATGCTGCACGAGCTCGCGCTGCGGGGAACGCTCGCCGCTGTGGCGGAGGCGCTGTCATACAGTCCGTCGACGATCTCGCAGCAGCTGGCACAGCTGGAGAAGGATGCGGGCGTGCCGTTGCTGATCGCCGACGGGCGGCGGGTGCGACTGACCGATCACGGCGAGGCGCTCGCCGCGCATGCCGCCCAGGCCCTCGACCTGGAAGAACGGATCCGCGGAGAGTTGGAGGCGATCCGGCCGGGGATCGCTCCCGTGCGGGTGGCCGCGATGCAGACGACCGCGCAGGCGATCGTGCCGCGCACGCTGACGCTGCTCCGGGATTGCGCGCCGGATCTACGAGTGGAGCTCGCTGAAGTGCCTCCCGAGGAGGGTCTGTTCGAACTGGCGGCACGCGGGTTCGATCTGGTGATCGCCGAACAGTATCCGGGCCACACCCGCGCGCATCATGCCGGGCTGCTGCGTGAGCCTCTCGGCAACGATCCGATCCGGCTGGCCCTGCCCACGGGAGATCGGGCGCGTCGGCTGGCGGACCTGCGCGATCGGGCGTGGGTCGCCGAGCCGGCGGGCACCGCGTCGCGACAGTGGATGCAGCAGCAGTGCCGCGCCGCCGGTTTCGAGCCGGACGTGCGCTTCGAGTTCGCCGACCTGACGGCGCACGTCCGCCTCGTCGCCGCCGGTCATGCGGTGGGCCTCCTGCCGGACCTGCTCGGGGCCGGGCAGGAGCCGGCAGTGCGACTGTTCGATCTGCCAGGCGCTCCCGTGCGCGAGATCTTCACCGCGGTGCGTCGGTCATCGGGCGCGCGCGCCGGCATCCGCGTGGTGCGCGATGCGCTGCGGGAGGCGTTCGCGTCACCGGCGTGACGACCGCGCACGGGCTCGACCGCGTCAGTCCCAGAGGCTGGGGGCCTCTGCGCGAGTGGACGGCAGAGCGGACGCCGCGGCCCAGTCTGCGACCCACGGGGCGATCTGCGGGAGGGTGTCGGAACGGTGGATCGCGTCGAAGAGCTCCTGGTGCGTCACGACCCCTCCGGTGCGCTTGAGGAACCGCGCGCGCACGATCATCTCGGTGTAGACCTCGCCTTTCACGACCGCGCGGTGGATCAGGTAGACCGAACGACCATCGTGGCCGAGCAGCCGCGACTCGACGGTGAACCGCTGCCACAGCCGAAGCGATTTGCGAAAGGTCACCGTCTCGCTCGCCACGACCGGGTACCAGTCCTTCTCGCCGAAGGTGTCCCAGAAGCCGGTGCGGATCAGCAGATCGAACCGGCCCAGGTCGAACAGCGAGGCGTAGCGCCCGTTGTTCATGTGGCCCAGCAGGTCGAGGTCGGTGGGGAGCGTCGTCAACCGCACGCGCCCGACGCTCATCGGGTCGATCGGACCCCGTCGGCGGAGCATGACCTTCGCGTGCCAGATGGTGAGCATGGTGCGCCACAGTACGTTCACGAAGAGTGACAGTAGCCATCCTCACGTCGGTTCGCGATTCGATTGTGGGATGCCCACAGCCCGCCCCGGGGCACCTACGGGGGGACCTCGCGTCCGCCGTGCGAATCGTTCGCGCATGCGAACCGGAGACGTGGCGACCACTCGCGACCGACCGGAGCCGTCCCACGTGAGCAGGCTGCGCACCCCCGGGATTCCGCTCGATTTCCCCCCCTCGCGGACGGCGCGTAGAGTCGCCGCATGGAAGCGGATCTGCAGACCGACATCGTCGTCCGACCCGTGCGCGACGTGGATGCCGAGGCCCTCGGACGCGTCCACGCCACCTGCTGGCACGAGACCTACGACCACCTCATCAGCAAGGCCGCGCTCGAGGCCGTCTCGCCCCGGCGACTGGCGGAACTGTGGACCCACTGGGCCTCGCAGGGACCCGACTTCCGCATGCAGGCGGCGCTCGTGAACGGTGACATCGTCGGCTTCGTCGGCTCGGGACCGGCCCGCGACAAGGACGCCCCGACGAACCGCGAGCTCTACTTCATCTACCTGCTCGATGCGTTCCACGGCACGGGCATCGGTCAGCGGCTCTTCGACGCCGCCGTCGACGAGGGGGAGCCGATCTACCTCTGGGTCGCCGACGACAACCCCCGCGCCCACCGCTTCTATACGCGCAACGGGTTCTCGCTCGACGGGGCCACGCACACCGAGCCGTTCCTCGGCGAGACCCTCACCGAGGTCCGCTTCGTCCGCTGACGCCGGCTACGGAGCCCACCACGCCCCCGCCCGCGGTCACGCCGGCCGGAAGCGTCACGACGAAGCGCGCCCCCCTGCCTGACGGCGCGCATGTCACGTCGCCGCCGTGCGCCCGTGCGATCCCGCGGGCGATCGGCAGTCCGAGGCCGGCCCCCGACCCGCGCTCGCGGCCGTCGTCGAGCCGCACCAGCCGATCGAAGATGCGCTCGTGATCGGAGGCCGCGACCCCCGGCCCGTCATCGGTCACGGTGAGGCGCACCACCCCGTCGACGCCGCGTCCGGAAGAATCCACGGCGATCACGACCGTCCCGCGGCCGGACGTCGCGCGCGCGGCGTTGTCGACGATGTTCGCGAGCACCTGCCCCAGGCGATCGACGTCGACGTCCGCCGTGACCGAGGGGTCATCCAGCTCCACCGTGAGCGCGAGCGACGGATGCCGGAGACGCGACCGCGCCGCCTCGGCGTCGATCAGGTCGCCGACCACTACCACCCGCAGGTCGAGGTCGATCCCCCGATCCAGTCGCGCCATCATCAGCATGTCGTCGATCAGCCGTGTCGCCCGCCCCGCCTCCCCCGCCACGATGGCCGCGAACTGCTCTCGCTGCTCGTCGGAAAGTTCGGCGCGCACGAGGGTCTCGGCTGCCGCGCGGATACCCGCGACGGGCGTGCGGAGCTCATGCGCGGCATCCGACACGAACGTCCGAAGGCGTGACTCGGCCTGGAGGGCCGATCGCTCCGCACCCTCGATGTCGTCGAGCATCTCATCGAACGCCGTCGCGACGCGGCCGATCTCGGTCCGTGAACTCGAGGGGCGCAATCGCCGCCCGCGGTCGCCGCCGGCGATCGACCGCGCCACCTCGGTGACCCTGTCCAGGGGTCGCAGCGTCGTCCGCACGACGAGCACCACCCCCGCCGTCGCGACGACCAGAAGGCCGACGGATGCTCCGACCATCACCCACCGCAATTGCACGAGGGTCTGCGAGACCGACGCCGCCGACGCGGTCAGGGTGAGAATCGAGTCGTCGCTGAGCGTCGTGGTCAGCGTGACGAGCGCGTCATCACCGGAGAAGGCCGACGCCGTCACGCTCGGCGCCGCGGACACGGCGCCACCTGCATCGGCGTCGCCTTCCGCACCCGCGTCGCCCGCCGCATCGTTCGCATCACGCGAAACGCCGCTGGGCGCCGGTCCTGGTCCGTCCAGTCCCGCGGGCGGTCCCGCCCGCAACTGGTCCGGACTCGGCCCGGCCACGATCTGCTCGCCGGCCGCGTTCTCGATCTTCACGGCGAGACCCTGCGCCGACAGTCGCTCCGCCAGCTCGTTCGGGTCGACCGTGCCGATCAGGGCGACGGCGGCCGATGCCCGATCCTGCAGCCGCTCCTCGATCTGCGCGCGCAGCCGCGCGCCCAGGAGCGCCTCGACGGTGACGGCGAGCGCCCCCAGCAGGACGGCGAGCAGCACGAGCACCGCCACGATCGTGCGCGCGCGCAGAGAGCCCGTGCGGAGGCGCCCGTCGCTCATGCCGCGGCGGGGCTCAGCCGATAGCCGATCCCGCGGATCGTGTGGATCAGTCGCGGTCCGTGCTCCTCGAGCTTGCGGCGGAGCGCACTGAGGTGCACCTCCACCAGGTTGGTGTCGTAGTCGTCGTACCCCCACACCTGAGTGAGGATCTGCGCCTTGGACAGCGTGCGCCCGCGACTCGCGGCGAGGAAGCTCAGCAGCCGGAACTCGGTCGCGGTGAGATCGACCGCGACGCCCGCGCGACGGCACGTGGCGGCGTCCGGATCGACCAGAAGGTCATCGACCTGGATCACCGTCGGCACCCGTCCGCGCCGGCGCATCACGGCGCTGGCGCGAGCGACCAGCTCCGCCATCGAGAACGGCTTGACGAGGTAGTCGTCGACCCCCTCGGTGAATCCGCGCAGGCGGTCATCGACCTCGTCGCGGGCCGTGAGCATCATGATGCCCGCGTCGCTCGCGGCGCGGACGGTCGAGACGAGCTGGATGCCGCTCGGGCCCGGCATCATCCAATCCAGGACGACCAGGTCGGGGACGAATGAGCGCAACCGCTCCGGCAGCGCCGTGCCGTCGGGGTCTCCGAGGGCGACGAATCCCTCGGCTCCGAGCGCGACGACGAGGGAAGTGCGGATGGCGGCGTCGTCCTCCAGGACGAGCACGCGGGCGGCTGTCGACATCCGAGCACCGTACGGACGCGCGCTATGCGCGGCCTATGCATCGGCTGGCGAGAGGCTGAGGTGCCGGCGGCGGCCGGTCTTAAGTCGCGCTTCAGCTTCGGCTCCGAGGCTGGGATCACCGGCCGGAACGGCCGGGACGACGGCCGGCAGATCGCCGGTCACCCCCGACGACGGAGATGACATGACCGACAACGACCACCGCGCACCGCGCCCCGACGACGAGGGCGACGCGACCACCCAGGAGTACCCCACCCTTCAGGCCTTCTCGACCGACCGTCCGCGTCGGTGGCGACGTGCAGGTCTGCTGACCGGAGCCGCCGTGCTCGGTATCGGACTCGTCGCCGGCACCGCGGCGCTCGCGGCGAACGGGGCGACGATGACCCCGGCGTCATCGGTCGCGGCGGCATCCGCGTCACCGGACGCACCGACCCCCGGCGGATCGGTGCAGACGCCTCGGGGCGCGTCGACGGGAGCACCCACCGAAGCTCGCACGCCTGCTCTCACCGACGGGACGGAGGCGCCCTCCCCGCCGACGGACGCCGCGGAGCCCGACGCGGGCAAGACCGATGCCGCGGGCCGGGAGTGCGGACCGGCGACGGGCGGACCGGGCGCGGGCGGACCGGGCGCGGTCGGACCGCGGGGCGAGGCACCCACGCCCCCCGCCGACGGGACGCGCCCCACGCCGCCCACCCCGGAGAGCACCGCGCCGCCGGCATCCTGAACGCCTCGCACCCGCAGCCTGTGACACCGTCCGACGCTGCGGGTGCGAAGCTGGAGTCATGCCTGCTACGACCCTCGCCGTCTTCTCGCTCGAGGGAATCCCCGAGATCCACGCGGGCGACGATCTCGTCGCGATCATCGCGGATGCCGCGGCCGACGACCTGCGCGACGGGGACATCCTCGTGGTGACCTCGAAGATCGTCTCGAAAGCCGAGGACCGCTTCGTGATCGCCGACGACCGCGAGGACGCGATCACGGCCGAGACCGTCCGCCTGGTCGCCTCGCGCACCACTCCCGCCGGCCACACGGTCCGCATCGTCGAGAGCCGGCTCGGCATCATCGCGGCCGCCGCAGGGGTCGACGCATCGAACACCCCCGCGGGCACCGTTCTGCTGCTCCCCGAAGACCCGGATGCCTCGGCTCGTGCACTCGCGGAGGGTCTGCGCACCCGGCTCGGCGTGACGGTGGGCGTGATCGTGTCGGACACCCTCGGCCGCGCCTGGCGCGAGGGCCAGACGGACTCCGCCATCGGGGCGGCCGGGGTGCACGTCTTCGAGGACCTCCGCGGGCAGGTCGACGCGGAGGGCCGCCCCCTCACCGTCACGATGCCCTGCGTCGCCGACGAACTGGCCTCGGCGGCCGACCTCGTGAAGGGCAAGGCCGCACGGCGTCCGGTCGCCGTCGTCCGTGGTCGCGCCGACCTCGTCGGGGACCTCGGCCTGCCCGGCGCGCGGTCCATCGTGCGGCCTGTGGAGCGGGATTTCTTCCACACCGGCTCCGACGAGGCGTGGAGGGAGGGATTCGCTGCGGGCGCAGCATCCCTCCCTCCCGCCTGACGCGACGGCCGCAGCCGCCCGACGTCGGCTCAGCCGGCCGGGAGCAGCTCGACCGATCCGGCCGAGACCCGCACGTCGATCGTGTTGCGGGCGCCCGAGGATGTCTCGAGCTCGTTCGTGAGGTCTCCGGCGGTCGTGTCGGTCGCGCGGACGTCGTATGGCGCGTCGGGCATCGTGAGCTCGAGACCGCCCGCGCTCACGTCGATCGTCACGGTGCGCGGAGGGTCGCCGGCGAGGTTCGCCTCGACCGCTCCGGCGTTGACCGTGAAGTCGGCCGTGGTGACGCCGCTCAGATCGAGGTCTGCGCGACCCGCGCTCAGGTCGATGGTCAGGGTGCGCGCCGACCCCTCGACGCTCAGCGAGCCCGCGCCCACCTCGAGGTCGAGCTCGCCGAAGTCGCCCTCGAGGTCGAGCTCGCCGGCAGCGAGCCGGAAATCGCCGTCGAGCGCGGCGCGGCGGAGAGCCGCGGGCAGCGTGAGCACGGCCTCCCCGTTGCCGCCGATCCCCCACCCGAAGCCGAACGCGGAGTCGGGTGAGGACACCTGCAGCGTGTCCTCGTCGCGCTCGAACGTCCAGGCGCCGGCGCCGGTCGAACCTGTGACCTGCAGCGTCGCCCCGTCCACCTCGCCGTAGCGCACCCGCACGGAACCCGCCGAGATGTCGACGTCGAGGTCGTCGATGCCGTTCACGGCCACGGTGCGCGTCTCGGTGCGGACGCTGCCCGACGCGACGGTCGAGACGATCGCGGAGCCGGCGACGAACAGCGCGACCACGACTCCGAGCGAGATCACCATGATCGCGATGACCCGTGATGCGGGCGCGGAGTGCGCAGGCCGATCGCCCGGTACGGATCCCAGGGGGGGAGGGGTGGGCGAGGTCGGTGGGGTGGGTGGGGTCATGGTGGGAGTGCTCATCGTCCTGTTCCGTTCTGGGGTGTGGGCCCGCCGTGTTCGAGGTGCGCGATCGCAGCGAGCACCCGGCGGTTGCCCGATTCGTCCTGTTCGAGATCGAGCTTCTGGAAGACCGCCGTGATGTGCTTCTCGACGCTGCCCTCCGACACGTGCAGTGCCTTCGCGATCGCCTGATTGGATTTCCCCTCGGCGATGAGGGCGAGCACGGATGCTTCGCGATCGGTCAGCCGCTGCATCCGGGCGTCGCGGGCACGGCGTCCGAGCAGTTGCGCGACGACCTCCGGGTCGAGCACCGTGCCGCCCGCCGCGATCTGGCCGATCGTGTCGAGGAACTCGGTGACGTCGGCCACCCGGTCCTTCAGCAGGTAGCCCAGCGCCCCGCCGTTGCCGGCGATGAGGTCGGCGGCGTACCGCTCCTCGACGTACTGCGAGAGCACCAGCACCGCGAGGTCCGGACGGGCCGCGCGCAGCGAGAGGGCGGCGCGGATGCCCTCGTCCGTGAAGGTCGGGGGAAGCCGCACGTCGAGGATGCAGAGGTCGGGGTCGCCGGAGAGGACGGCTGCGGTGAGGTCCGAGGCATCCGGGATCGCCGCGACCACGAGGTGACCCGCGTCCGCGAGCAGCCGGACGAGGCCTTCGCGCAGGAGCACGGAGTCTTCGCAGATCAGGATGCGCACGGGACGCTCACCTCCACGAATGTCGGTCCGCCGACGGGGCTGTCGAGGCGGAACGTGCCGCCCGCACCCAGCACGCGGTTCGAGATGCCGTCGATGCCGCCGCCGGGGGTCACGGTCGCACCGCCGAGTCCGTTGTCCTCGACCCGCGCCCACAGGATGCCGCCCTCGCGCTCGCGCACCAGCACGCGACATTCGCCGGCCCGCGAATGCTTCGCGGCGTTGGTCAGCGACTCGGCGATCACGAAGTACACCGCCGCTTCGGCCGTCGGACTGCATCGCTGGGTGAGCCGCACATCCAGCACGACGGGGATGTGCGAGCGGCCGGCGAGTGCCGACAGCGCGGCATCCAGTCCCCGATCGTCGAGGACGGAGGCGTGGATGCCGCGAGCGAGCTGACGCAGCTCGGTGATGGCCGCCTTCGTCGAGGTGTGCGCTTCGGCGATGAGCGCCTTGGCCGCTTCCGGGTCGTCGTCCACCTTCTGCTGCGCCATGCCCAGGGTCATGCCGACCGAGACGAGTCGCGGCTGGACGCCGTCGTGGAGGTCGCGCTCGATGCGGGTGCGCTCGACCTCGGCGGAACGGACGGCTCCCGCCCTCTGCTGGTGCGACGTCTGAGCCTCTGCGGCGAGCTGGGCTTCGCGGGAGGGCACCAGGATGGCGCGGGCGAGCACGCCGTGCAGGATCGCGAGGCCGACGACGGCGGCGAGCGAGACCACCGCGATGAGGACGCCGAGGGGCACCGCCCACTCCGTGGGCACATCCAGGCCGCTGCCGGCGATCCGCACGCCGTCGCCGAGGGCGTACAGCGGGGAGAAGACAAGCGCGACGGCGGAGAACAGCACGCCGACGAGGGCAAGCGCGATGCTGCCGAGGATCGTCGCGACGACGAAGTTCGCGATCGCCCGCCACGTCGTCGGGTCGATCAGCTGCATCCACACGGTGCGGACGAATCCGCCGAAGCCGGGACGGCCGCTCCGCCGCAGGCGCCGCGACGGCAGCCCGAAGTCGTAGAGTCCGTCAATGCGAGCGGCCTCCAGCCAGCCCACACCGAAGAGCACGTAGGCGAATCCGACGAGGAAGAGCAGCCCGATCCCGAGGACGGGGAGCAGCCCGAGCGAGAGCCCGAGGATGGTCGCGAGGGCGCCGATCACGAAGGGCCCGACGGCGCCGAGCGCGACGAGCTGTGCGGCGGCACCGGCGATGCGCAGGGGACGCCAGGTGCTGGAGCGCTGTGGAGGAGGTGCGATCTGGGTGGTCATGGCTCCACGGTAGAACGCAGGCCCCGATCACCGCGCCCCTGCCGACCGGACACTGTGCGTGGGGTTATCCCCCACCCCGACCCGCGCCGACGACCTGACTCAGCGACCCTTCACGGTGCCGAAAAGCCCCGCGATGGGCGCGATCACGAGGGGTCGTGCGGCGACCCAGCCGGCGGCCAGCACCAGCATCGACGCGGCGAAGATCCAGAACCCGGTCCAGTTGACCTCATCGCTCGCGGCGTACATGTGGTTCAGGTTGCGAAGGGCCCCCGTCGCGAACACGAGGACGACGTGCACGAAGATGAACAGCACGAAGTACAGCATCACCGGGAAGTGCACCCTGCGGGCCCACTCGACCGGGTACGCCCTGTTCAGCGCCGTGGCGTTCTTCGGCCAGATGCCCGACATGCGCACGCCCGTGACGATGGCGAGCGGAGCCGCCACGAACACCGTCGCGAAGTAGGCCAGCTGCTGCACGCCGTTGTAGTTCACCCACCCGTTGTCGGTCGGCCAGTCCAGCGAGATGTACTGCAGCACGGCAGAAAGAGCGTTGGGGAACACCGCCCAGCTGGTCGGCACGATCCGCAGCCACTGCCCGGTGATGAACAGCAGCACCACGAAGACCACGCCGTTCACGACCCACAGGATGTCGAGCGCCTGATGGAACCAGAGGGCGAGGCTGATCTTGCGCTTCTTGTTGCCCCGCGGCGACCAGAAGGCGGTGGGTCGCTTCTCGTTCCGCACCCGCAGACCCGAGCGGATGATCAGCACGATGAGGAACGTGTTGAAGAAGTGCTGCCATCCGAGCCATGCGGGGAACCCGACCGGCGCGCCCGCGGGCAGTTCGTACTCTCCGGGGTAGGCCACCAGGAATTCCTGCATGAACGTCAGACTCAGGAGCCAGCGGACGGCGAGCACGACCATCGCCGCACCGAACAGCAGCCCGAGCCCGCCCACGACGACCGCGCCCGCCCACTGCGCCTTCGTGAAGGGTCCGATCCGTTCGGGTTCGGCGGCGGCGTCGCGGCGTGCGTCGTCGGACACCCGCGCCGCTGCTCCGGCGAATGCCGTCGGCCGGAAGACGATCGGGGGTCGCGGCGCCCCGGTCGGCACCAGCGCCGCGGTCATCGGAGGCGTGTGCCGCTCGGGCGAGGCTGTCGAGGGCGCGGCGGGCGCGGGCGCAGGATCGCGGGGCACGGCGGGGACGGATGCCGCGACCTCGGCGGCAACCGGCGGCGGCTTCTTCTCGGCCGTGCTCGGGGAAGTCTCCCCGATCACGGAGCTGTTCGCGGCGGCCGGACTTTCCCTGAACACGGAGCTTTCCGCGGCCGGGAGTGCCGATGCGGGCACGGCAGCCGACGCGGGCGGCCACGGTTCGCCGCCCCGCACGCGCGGAAGCCCGCGACGCAGGCGCGGTCCCCCGGCGTCCGCGGTGGCCTCGGACGACACGTCACGGGCCGTCGACGGACTGCCGACGGCCACCGGTGATGTCTCCGCGGTCGGACCCGGACGGGGGGCGACCGCACCCGCGTCAGCCGACGCGGGTGACGCGGACGATTCCTGAGGTTCGGCGATGACGGGCATGCCCGCGGACGCCGGCGGCCACGGTTCGCCGCCGGCGACGCGAGGCAGGCCGCGACGCAGCGCCCTCCCCGCGGCGGTTGCGGGGGCGCTGGAGGTCCGCGCGCCTGCTGCGGGCGCCGTGCCCACCGGCGGAGCGGCCTCCATTGGCGAAGCGGCGTCCGCGCGCGGGGGGGCGTCCACCGGCGGAATGGCGTCCGCAGGCGGAGCCGAGGCGTCGGTCGTGGCCTCAAGCGCACCGACAGCCGCCGCGGCGGCTTCGGGAACGACCGCGTCGGCCGGCGGCCACGGCTCGCCGCCGGCGCGCCGCGGAAGCCCACGACGCAGAGTGCTCGAGAAGGTCGCCACCGGTTGCTAGGCCTTCTTCGCCTGCAGCGCCGAGATCAGCTGCGGCACCACGGTGAAGAGGTCGCCCACGACCCCGTAGTCCGCGATCTCGAAGATCGGGGCGTCCGCATCCTTGTTGATCGCGACGATCGTCTTCGCCGTCTGCATGCCGGCCTTGTGCTGGATCGCGCCTGATATGCCGAGCGCGACATACAACTGCGGCGATACGGACACGCCCGTCTGTCCCACCTGGTAGGACTGCGGGACGTACCCTGCGTCGACCGCCGCTCGCGATGCGCCCACCGCCGCGCCGAGAACGTCGGCGAGGTCGTCGACGAGCGCGAACTTCTCCCCCGACCCGAGCCCGCGGCCGCCCGAGACGACCTTGACGGCACCGCGCAGTTCGGGCCGCGTCGAGGTGACCACGACCTCGTCGACGGCATCGACGGACGCCGCGCGCCGGCCGGAGGCGACCACCGCGAGGTGCTCCACCTGCGGCGACGCGACGGCCTCGGCTCGGGCATCCACGGCACCCTGGCGGACGGTGATCACCGGTGCGCCCCAGGTCACCGCCGCGTCCACGGTGTACGCGCCGCCGTATACGGAGTGCTGGGCGACGACCCCCTCGGGATCGCGCGTGACTCCGACGGCGTCCACGCAGAGGCCCCGGCGCGCTCGTGCCGCGAAACGTCCCGCCACGTCGCGCCCCTCGATCGAATTCGACACGAGGATCGCGTCCGGACGCACGAGATCGGCCGCGGCGGCCAGCGCATCCACGGCGTAGACCGTCAGCCCCTCCCCGGGAGGGGCGAGGACGACGGATACCGCGCCCAGAGCCGCGGCATCGGCCACCAGCCTCTCGTCGCCGACGATGAGCGCGACGGGCGTGCCCACCTGGGCGGCAGCACCCAGCAGGCCGGCAGCGGATGCCGCCAGCGTGCCCGACGGTGTCACATCCAGCACGACGAGGATCGAATCGTCTACATACTCGGTCATGTCCCTGTCCTATGCCAGCCTGTTCTGGATGAGGAAGTCGGCGAGCTTCTCGCCCGCGTCGCCCTCGTCGACGATCTTGGTCCCGGCCGAGCGCGCGGGCTTCTCCGCCAGG
This sequence comes from Microbacterium songi, assembly GCF_042747925.1. Taxonomy (NCBI): domain Bacteria; kingdom Bacillati; phylum Actinomycetota; class Actinomycetes; order Micrococcales; family Microbacteriaceae; genus Microbacterium; species Microbacterium songi. The sequence continues at coordinate 180,332 of NZ_JBHZIE010000011.1, read as the reverse complement.
GCGATCACGATCGTGCGCGACGCCTCGGGGTCCTCCGCGTTGACGCCGAGGTCGTCCAGCGACACGACCTCGAACGGCTTCTTCTTCGCCGCCATGATGCCCTTGAAGTTCGGGAAGCGGGCGTCGGGCATGGCCTCGGTGATCGAGATGACCGCGGGCAGATCGGCCGAGACCCGCATCGTCGCCGCATCCGACGCCCGTGTGCCCGTCACGCGGTCCTCGCCGATCTCGACCTCTGTCAACGTGGTGAGATGGGGCGCGTCGAGCAGTTCGGCGACCATGGCGGCCATCACGCCTCCCGAGCCGTCGGTGGACTGATTACCGGTGATGACCAGGTCGTAGCCGGTGCGCTTCACGGCGGCGGCCAGCACTTCCGCCGTGAGACCGAGGTCGGCGCCGATCATCGCGTCGTCGACGACCTGCACGGCCGACGTCGCGCCCATCGCGAGCCCCTTGCGGACCGTCGCCGCAGCCGACTCGGGCGCGGCCGACAGGACCACGACCTCAGTGCCGGGATTCTTGTCGGCGTAGCTCAGCGCGACCTCGAGAGACCGTTCGCCGATCTCGTCGAGAACGTTCTCGCTCGCGGCTCGATCGGCCAGACCGGTCTCGAGATCCAGCTTGCGATCCCCGTACGTATCCGGGACCTCTTTGACCAGGACGACGATCTTCATGGGCACACTCTCCTCCGTCTGTTCGATTCTACGGCGGCGGTGCAGCCGCTACCGTGGACAGCGCCGACTGCACCAGAACGGAGGAATGCGATGGTCCGCCAGGGCCCACTTCCGGTCGATCCGATCGCCGAGGCCAAGCGCCAGTGGCTGGCGCACGGCTGGACGGATGCCGCGAGCGGCATGACCGCGGTGACCTCGATCATCCGCGCCCAGCAACTGCTGCTCGCGCGCATCGAATCGTCGCTCAAGCCTTTCGCCCTGTCGTTCGCGCGGTACGAGCTGCTGCGCCTGCTCGCCTTCTCCCGCGAGGGGCGCATGCCGATGTCGAGCGCGATCGCACGTCTGCAGGTGCACCCCACCAGCGTGACGAACACGGTCGATCGACTCGTCCGCGACGACCTGGTCGTGCGCGCCCCGCACCCCGTCGACGGGCGGGCGGCGATGCTCGAGCTCACGGATGCCGGCCGGGATCTCGTGGAGCGGGCGACCATCGCGCTCAACGACGACGTCTTCACCGACCCCGGCCTGTCGGAGTCCGACACCGACGAGCTCGTCGGCATCATCGCGCGCCTGCGCAAGGCCTCGGGAGACTTCGCCGACCCGCGGCCGCAGCCCGAGCCCCTGTGACGCGAGCCGCGTCGGTGCGGGTCAGCGGTTCTGGAAGGCAGGCGTGCGCTTCTCACGGAATGCCGCCATTCCTTCCTTCTGGTCGGCGGTGTCGAACAGGGACGTGAACGCCTCGGTCTCGACCGCCAGGCCCTCGGCGAGCGACGTCTGCATCGCGGCGTCGAGCGCGGCCTTCGCCGCGTAGACGGACGGTAGCGACTTCGAGGCGATCGTCTCGGCCACGGTGGACGCCTCGGCCAGAAGGTCGACGGCGGGAACCACGCGCGAGACGAGCCCCGCGCGCTCGGCCTCGTGGGCGTCCATCAGGCGGCCCGTGAGCACGAGTTCAGCGGCCTTGTAGTAGCCGACCGCCCGCAGCAGCCGCTGGGTGCCCCCCATTCCGGGGATCACGCCGAGGTTGATCTCGGGCTGACCGAACCGAGCACTGTCGGCGGCGAGGATGATGTCGCACATCATCGCCAGCTCGCATCCTCCGCCGAGGGCGTAGCCCGCCACCGCGGCGATGACGGGGGTGCGCACATCGGCGAATCGCGACCACTCGCCGAACGTGTCGCTTGCGCGCATCTGCGCGGTCGACTGCGACTCCATCTCCTTGATGTCGGCCCCGGCCGCGAACGCACGGTCCGAGCCGGTCAGCACGATCGCGCCGATACCCTCGTCGTCGTCGAATGCGGTCGCGGCGGACACCACATCGCGCATGAGCTGCGCGTTGAGGGCGTTCAGGGCCTTCGGCCGGTTCAGGGTGATCCACCCGACCCGACCCCGTGTCTCGACGATGATCGTCTCGTAATCGGTCATTGCTGCTCCTGCTCCTGTGCGCTCGCGGATCGGATCGTGGTGATGACCCCCGAGAAATCCTGCCCCGCTCCGGCTCCTGAGGCGAACTCGTTGTAGATGTCACGCGCGAGCATGCCCATCCGGGCGTCGACACCTGTCCGATCGATCGCCTTCGCCGCCAGTGCGAGGTCCTTGCTCATCAGGGCGCCGGCGAAGCCGGGACGGAAGTCGCGGTTCGCGGGACTCGTCGGCACGGGCCCGGGCACCGGGCAGTTCGTCGTGAGCGCCCAGCACTGGCCGGATGCATGGGCGGCGACATCGAACAGCGCGTCGTGACTGAGACCGAGTCGCTCGCCGAGCACGAATGCCTCGGCGACCGCGATCTGCGACACCGCGAGGATCATGTTGTTGCAGACTTTCGCCGCCTGACCGAGTCCGGGGCCGCCGCAGTGCACGACCCGCGCGCCCATCACGTCGAGGATGGGCAGTGCCGCGGCGAACGCGTCGTCCGCGCCGCCCACCATGAACGCGAGCGTGGCGTTCTCCGCACCTACCACGCCGCCTGACACGGGGGCGTCGAGCGACCGATGACCGGAGGCCGCGGCCGCCTCGTGCGCCGCGCGGGCGTCGTCGACGGCGATGGTCGAGCAGTCGACGAAGAGCGCTCCGGGGGCGGCGACGTCCAGCAGTCCCGGTGCGCCGTCCGTTCCGCGATACGCGCCGAGTACCTGAGGCCCGGCCTGGAACATCGTGAAGACGATCTCGGCGCCGGTCGCGGCATCCGTCCCCGTCGCCGCGACCGCGACGCCCGCCTCCCGTGCGGCGTCGCGCGCGTCTGCCGAGAGGTCGAACCCGACGACGTCGTGACCGGCGACGGCGAGGTTGCGAGCCATCGGCAGGCCCATATGGCCGAGCCCGAGGAAAGAGATCTTCACCGCCGTGTCCCCATGAGTTCGCGACCGATGATGACGCGCATGATCTCGTTCGTGCCCTCGAGGATCTGATGAACCCGCAGGTCGCGCACGACCTTCTCGATCCCGTAGTCGTGCAGATACCCGTATCCGCCGTGCAGCTGGAGCGCCTCGTTCGCGACCCGGAAGCCGGCGTCGGTGGCGTACCTCTTGGCCATCGCGCACTGCATCGCGACGTCGGGGTGGTGCTCGTCGATCGCCTGGGCCGCGTCACGGACGAGCGCGCGGGCGGCCCGCAGCTCGGTGGCCATGTCGGCGAGGGTGAAGATGACGGACTGCTTCTCGGCGAGCGGCTCGCCGAACGTGAAGCGCTCGTGCACATACGCGACCGCACGATCGAGCGCCCACTGCGCTCCGCCCAGTGAGCACGCCGCGATGCTCACGCGTCCGCCGTTCAGCGCCGACATCGCGATCGAGAACCCGCGCCCCTCTCCGCCGAGCACGGCCGAGACGGGCACTCGTACCTCGTCGAGGATCACCTGACGGGTCGGCTGGGCGTTCCAGCCCATCTTCTTCTCGTTCACGCCGAAGCTCAGGCCCTCCGCGTCGCCGGGCACGAGGAAAGCGGTGATGCCGCGTGCGCCCGGCTCACCCGTCCGCGCCATGACGACGTAGACGGACGCCTCGCCCCCACCCGAGATGAATTGCTTCACTCCTGTCAGCACGAAGTGTTCGCCGGAGCGGATCGCAGAGGTGGTGATGGCCGCGGCGTCCGATCCCGCGCCGGGCTCGGTGAGGCAGTAGCTGCCGAAGCCGTCCATCGCGGTGAGGAGGGGAAGCCACTCCTGTCGCTGAGCATCGTCGCCGTAGGTGTCGATCATCCAGGCGACCATGTTGTGGATCGTGATGAAGGCGGCGATCGACGGGTCGGCCTGGGCGAGCTCTTCGACCACCGCGACGGCATCGAGCCGCGACATGGCCGTGCCGCCGACGTCATCGCGCACGTAGAGCCCGCCGAGTCCGAGCTCGCCCGCGCGACGCAGGGTCTCGCGGGGGAAGTGCTTCCGCTCATCCCACTCCAAGGCATGCGGAGCGATTTCGGATGACGCGAAATCACGGACGGCGTCGAGGATGGCCGTGCGCTCTTCTGCGCTGATCGACATCACATTCGAGGACATTTCGCTGACTCCTTCGGCACCTTCGTTGGCACAGTGCCGAGTTTAGCTTGTCCTCCGACCAGATAGCTGGAAGTCCTACTACCTTTCCGCCGTCCCTGAGCCCTGTCAGTAGAGGATGAGCGGAACGGGGAACGGCGACTGCGAATCCAGCCACCCCTCGGAGCCCGTGAACGAGGTACGCAGGAGGTGCAGGCCGCGCCCGAGAGCCGGCAGGGGCACGGAGATACGACCGTCGGCGGCAGCCGTCAGCTCGAACGTCGCGATCACCGTTCCGCGATCGGTGACGGTGACGGTCCCCACCGGCGCGGAGCCGTCCTGCGCGGTGACCTTGCCGATGACCGAGACCGGAGTGCCGACCTTGGCCAGGAACCGGGTCGACACGGCGATGGTCCGCGTCGACACCGGCTCCACCTGCGCGTCGACGAGCACCGCGACCGAGCGCGCCGGCACCGTGACGCTGCCCGTCGCGGCATCCCACGTCGTGGTCTTCACGACGGGATCCGACCCGTCGGCCTGCGCGGAGGCGAGGGCGAAGCCGCGGCCGGCCAAGGCGGGAAGGCTCTGCGTCGTCGCCTGCGGAGAGGCGTTGAACACCACCAGCGCCCCTTCGAGCGCGGGGTCGACGTCCTCCCCCACCAGATCGTCGATCAGCATCACGATGACGCCGGGCGTGGCATCCGGCCCGCTGCCGGGGAAGCTGACCTTCTCGCGGATCAGGTCGGCCGATCCGAGGGTCAGCAGTTGCACGTCCGATCTCAGTCGCAGCAGGTCGAGGGCGGATGCCTCGGCCGATCCGATGTCGGAGGCGGCCGGTTTCAGCGCCGGGTCGGCCAGCAGCGGCGCCATGATCGGCCACTTCTCCTCGTTGTCGGGGGCGGGCGGCAGGCCCGATCCGAAGGTGGATTCCTGCCCGGTCCAGTCGATGCGATTGAACCAGTCGCCCGAGTTGTAGCTGTTGCGGTCGAGGGACTTCGATCGCAGCAGTTCGGTGCCCGCGTGCCAGAAGGACGGCGACTGCGAGAGCGTCACGGTCGCGAGCGACAGGGTGTTCATGCGCACCCTGTCGGCCATCGTCGTGCTCTGCGGCAGCTTGAGCACCGACAGGTCGTAGAGCGTCTCGTTGTCGTGCGCATCGACGTAGTTGATCGTCTCGTCGGGCTGATCGGCGTAGCCCGCAGCCGCGCCGTTGTAGTCCAACTCGTCTCCGCGCTTCACCGAGCCGTCGGTGGTGGTCAGCTCGAATGCCCGCAGGTTGCCGGTGAGTCCGAGCTTGACCAGATCGGTCTGCGTGCCGAGGTCTGCGAGCGCCTGCTCGGTGGACCCGTTGATCGCGTCGCCGTTGGGGTCGGTGCCGAGACCCGTCCCGAACCCCTGACGGAACGTCGTCGAGGAGTCGACGGGACTGCCGCCGTGCACCGCGTCGCGGAGCCGGTCGTTGAACGTGCCGATACCGGTGCCGCCCAGCTGGCCCTGGGTGGCCTGCTCGAAGAGGGCGTTGTCGGCGACCTCGCCGAAGTTCCAGCCCTCGCCGTATAGATAGACCGCCGAGCCGTCGACGCCGTCCTCAGCGACAGTCAGAGCGTCCAGCGCCGCACGCACGTCGAGCATGTTCTGCTTCGAGTGATGGCCCATCAGGTCGAACCGGAACCCGTCGACCTTGTACTGGGTGGCCCAGAGGACGACCGAGTCCACCATCAGCTTCCCCGCCGCCGCATGCTCGGTCGCGACGTTCTGACAGCACGTCGACGTCTCCACGGCGCCCGCGGCGTTGAGCCGCTGGTAGTAGCCGGGCACGACCTGATCGAGCACCGACTTCTGGTCCTGGCCGGACGCCGCCGTGTGGTTGAACACCTCGTCGAGCACGACCTGCAGGCCCATCCCGTGGAGGGCGCCGACCATGCCGCGGAACTCGGCCACGCGGGCGCCGCCGTCGGGATCGACCGCGTACGACCCCTCGGGTGCGGAGAAGTGCAGCGGGTCGTAGCCCCAGTTGTAGCCGTCCGTGTCGGCGACTGCTGCGACACACGCCTGCTGGTCGGCGGCTGCGGGACCGAACGACGTCAGGTCACAGTCGGGGGTCGCCTGAGCGCCACGATCCTCCTCGATCGTGGCGATGTCGAACGAGGGCAGCAGGTGCACGGTGTTGATGCCGGCGTCCGCGAGCTGGCGCAGCTGACGCGTGCCGGCGCTGTCGCGCGTGAAGGCCCGGTAGGTGCCCCGTTCGGCGGCCGGCACCGTGTCGTCGCCGATGGAGAAGTCGCGGATGTGCAATTCGTAGATCGAGCGATCGACCGGCTGCGCGACCACCGGAGCGGCGGTCTTCTCCCACTGCTTCGGGCGCCACTCCTTGTCGCCGAGGTCGACCGCCACCGAGCGCTCGGAGTTCTCGGTGAGGGCGATCGAGGAGGGGTCCGTGACGACGTTCGTCTCGACAGCTCCGGTCGAGGGCGCATAGACCTCGACCTCCCAGAGGTACTCGTCGCCCTTGAGCGCCTTCTTCCCCGCGAACGACCAGACACCGGATGCCGCGTCCCATTCCGCCTCGTGGCGCTGCGGGTCACCATCGGCGCCGGCATCCCAGGTCAGCAGGGTGGCGGAGCGCGCGGTCGGCGCCCACAGGGCGAAGGTCGGCTTCTTGCCCTGGAAGGTCACGCCGAGTGCGGCGCCCTCCAGCGCGTCGGCGTACAGGTCGTCGAGCACGCCCGGAAGCTGCACGCCGGTGAAGGCGGTCAGCGCACCGTCGCCGTCGTACTGCGCCACGCGCAGCTGGTCCTTGACGACGGCGGCCACCGCGTCGACGTCGAGTCCTGCAGGGTGCAGCGCGATGTAGCCCGCGAGGGCGGGGAACGCCGCCTTCTGCGCATCCGTCAATCCTGCCGGGTCGCGTTCGAGGACGATCGGCGCGTCGGACCCGCTGCCGGCCGGCAGGCCGTCGACGACGTTCAGAGACGCGTCGGCGGAGTGGAGCAGCTGCCACGAGGCATCCGTCGCGGCCGATCCCAGATCAGCCGGCCAGGCGAGCGTGTCCGCGTCGATCCAGTGCGCGCGGGATTCACCGACACCGGCGAGGGGTGGGTCGGTCACGTCGATCTCGAGCACGTGCGTGGCCAGGGTGTACCGGAACACCGTGAGCTTGCCGGCCGACGCGCTGAAGGAGTAGTTCGCCCCACCGGGGACACCGCCCTGTCCGTAGCTCTCATCCCACGACAGCGCGTGGGCGGGTTTCACCTCGTAGGCGCCGTCGGGGATCGCCGACGTCGAGAATTCATAGACCCCGTCGCCGTCACCGTCGGCCATGAGGCTCACGAGGCAGTCGGGCGCCCAGTCGCCGGGGCAGCCGAGCTCGCTCTGGTAGTTGCCCGGAAGCGTGACGATCGGGCCTTGGGCGGTGGATTGCGCGATGTTCGTCCGCGGATCGAAGTAGAACGTGACCGTCGTCGGCTCGGTCAGCGTGTAGGCGATGTTGCCGCCGTCGAAGACGCCGTTCGCCCCGTAGTTGAGGGTCCACGAGCCGTTCAGCGCCACTTTGTATTCGTAGGCGCCTGCCGGAAGCTCGAACGACCCGGCCCAGATCCCGTCGGGACGCAGCGTGAGCTTCGCCGCGTCGCAGGCGGGATCCCAGTCGGCCGCGCAGCCCATCTCGGAATTGTGGCTGCCGGGCACCGTGACCATGGCGATGGGCTGTTCGGGCACCTCCGGAACCTCGACGGTCACGGCGTTACCGACCGACGCGTACGTCGACGCGGCGGAGTGCTGCCCGGCCGCGTCGGTCGTGACGACCCGGTACTCCACGAGCGTCCCCGTGGCCAGGCCGGCGGGGTCGTGGAAGACGCGGGGATCGGAGTCCTCAGCGGTGCCGAGCGCCGTCCATTCGTCGTCACCGGCGATGCGCCAGGCGAAGCTCGACTCCTGCCAGACGGCGTCGTCGACATCCGCCGAGACCGGGCTGACTCCCGACAGTCCCGCGCCCGCGGCGGGGGCCGTGAGCGTCACGGCGCCCGCCGCCTCGGGAGCGGTCACCGCGCGATCGGCCTTCCACACCACGGCTCCGAGAGCAGGAACGGTGATGGATGCCGCGGCCGAGGCATCCGTCGTCACCGTCGTCCCATCGCCGTGGAGCACCGCGTACGACGCACTCGGGGTGAGCGTGGTCAGGTCGACGCTCGCCGCCGTCGTGGAATTGTTGACCGCGACGAGGTACTCGGTCTTCTCCTGGCGGTCGACACGCGAGAACGCGTAGACCCCGGGGCCGTTGGCGGCGTAGCGCTCGATCTGCGCGCCGGTCGAGAGCGCGGGGTGCGCGGCGCGCAGGGCGGCGAGCTCGGCGATGTGCGTGTAGAGCGGCGCATCGGTGGCGTACCGGTCGACCGATCCGGCCGTCTCGCCGGTGATCAGCGGCTGGTTCTGATAGTCGGCCACCTGGCTGGCGAAGAGGCTCTGTCGAGCGTCCTTGTCACCCCCCGTTCCCGCGAAGCCCTGCTCGTCGCCGTAGTAGACGACCGGCTGGCCGCGCGTGAGGAACATCAGGTCGTGCGCCAGCTCGTCACGCTGCAGCGGCGCATCGGTCGAACGCAGGAACGAGCCCACCCGGCCCATGTCGTGGTTTCCGAGGAAGGTGGGCAGAGCGGATGCCGAGCTGTCGGCCGTCGTGTAATAGTCGTCGCCGGCGAACAGGCTCTGCAGACCCTTCGCGGAGTTTCCCGAGGCGTACCCGACCGCGGAGGACTGGAACGTGAAGTCGAGCACCGAGTTCATGTCGCTGTTGCGGACGTAGGGCGACAGCTTCACAGGATCGGCGTCGTACACCTCTCCGAACATGAAGAAGTCCGGCTTGCCGTTGGCATGGGCGTAGTCGAGCACTTCCGTGGTCCACTGCTCCCAGAACTCGAAGTTCACGTGCTTCGCGGTGTCGATGCGGAACCCGTCGATGCCGAGGTCGATCCAGTCCTGGTAGACGTCGACGAAGCCGTCGACCACGGCGGGGTTCTCGGTCATGAGATCGTCGAGTCCACTGAAGTCGCCGAACGTGGTCGACTCCCCGCTATACGTCGAGTCTCCGCGGTTGTGGTACAGCGTCGGGTCGTTCAGCCAGGCGGGCACCTTGATGTCGGCGTCGGCGGGCGCGATCACGGGTGTGTACGGAAAGCTTGTCGCCGGGTCCGTGGCCGGGAAGGTGTCGGTGCCCGCGTACGTGGCCGGGTCGAAGACGTTTCCGTCGGCGTCTCTGTACGGCTCAGTGGCCTGGTCGATGTAGCCGTACTCGCCCTCCTGGTAGGAGATGACGTCGGCGGTGTGATTCGTGATGATATCGAAGTAGATGTCGATGCCCATCGCGTGGGCCTCGTCGATCAAGGCCTCGAGGTCAGCGTTGGTGCCCAGGTGCGGATCGATCTGCGTGAAGTCGGTGATCCAGTAGCCGTGGTACCCCGCGCTGACGTTCGCCCCCACGCCTTGGACGGGACGGTTCTTGAAGCTCGGCGTCAGCCAGATCGCCGTCGTGCCGAGGCCCTTGATGTAATCCAGCTGAGACCGGAGCCCGGCGATGTCACCGCCGTTGAAGAAGCCCTTGTCGGTGGGGTCGTAGCCGTTCGCAAGCCGGTCGCCGGCGATCCCGCCGGTGTCGTTGGTGGTGTCGCCGTTGGCGAAGCGGTCGGTCATCGTGAAGTAGAACTGCTTGCCGGCACCCGCCTGCCGCACCGGCGCGGCCACCAGCCCGTCGTCGTCCGCCGTGTAGGCCGATCGCGTGCTGACCAGCTCGAGCCCGACGCGCTTGGCGGTGTCGTCGAAGACGAAGCGCAGGATGCTGGCGCCCGCCGTCGTCAGTGGGATGTTGTCGCCGCCGCCGTTCAGCCCGTAGGCCTCGTCCCATCCGTCGTCGACGGCGACCTTGTACTCCCACGTTCCGGCGGGGACCTCGAACTCTGCCGCGTAGACGCCCTCCTCGCCCGTCGCGATCAGCTCGGTCTCGGCGCAGTCGGGCGCCCAGTCCGCGGCGCATCCGAGCTCGCTTTGCAGATCGCCCACCACAGCGAAGGTGCGATCGGCTGCGGCGTCTTCTGCTGCGGCTGTTGCGGCGAACGCGGCGGCGGACGCGGCGGGCGGTGGCGAGGCCCACGCCCCCGACGCCACGAGGGCGACGGCGAGGAGAGGGGCGAGGACGCGACGAGTGCGCGCTCCGGTCGATGCCGACACGTCAGGCTCCCTGGTACACCGACCGGTACTCCGCTGTGACCGGTCTGAGGTGGGTGCGACGGTACCGGCTCGCATAGCAAACGGCAAGGGCTTGCACAGCTCATCGCGAGCGGGGCGCGATCCCGCTCAGCCGGGGCTTCGGGCGCGTAGTGCCCGGCTGAGGCGTGTGGGTGATGTGGTGACGGGTCTCCACTGCTTCTCGGGGTCCCATGCGGATGGGCCGCGTATTTCGGGGATGCCGTTGTTCGTCCGGATTTTCCATCCGTTCGAATCGAGGGTGCGGTGGTGCCACCAGCAGAGCAGGACACCGTTGTCGGTATGGGTGGGTCCGCCCCGGGAGTGCTCCGTGACGTGGTGGATTTCGCACCATGCGGGAGGGACGTGGCAGCCGGGGATGAGGCATCCCCCGTCGCGGAGGGTGATCGCCCGGCGCTGGTAGGCGGCGAACACCCGGTCGACGATGCCGATCCCCACGATCCGGCCGCCCGCATCGGAAGTCACCCGTTGCACCCCACCCGTGCACGCGACCTGCCGGGCCACGGCGAGGGAGACCGGTTCGTCACACCCGTCGAGGTGAGCGTGACCCCGACCCGACACAAGATCCTCAGCAGTCACGGACACGACGAGTGTCGGGGCCGCGCCCCCGATCGACGGCACCGCGCCCGATTTCGCCGCGACCGTGAGGACCATCGCGAGCGCGTCATGCTGCCGCATCACCCGCGTACGCGGATCAGTCGCGTCTCCGAGGGCCGGGTCTTCCAGAGCCGCGTCCTTGAAAATCGTGTCCGCACCCGGGTCTCCACGGTCGGTGAACCTCGGCCCAGCGGGGGCATCGGGTCCGACGGTCTTGGGGTTGAGGATGCTGTCGAACAAGCGTTGTAGTTGCGACGCGACTTCGGGCAGCAGAACCCCACGGCACGGCACCATCCCGTCCCGGCACACGCCGATGGTGAACGCCCTCTTCCGCAGCGCACGGGTCTCGCGCGGCTCGGCACCGTCCTGATCCAGATACGCCGCCCACACCTGCGCCTGCAACCGCAGATCATCAACGCCCGGACACGGGCCACCGTCCACCCCCACCCCGCGAGCCGATGCCGCGAGCTCCGCATCCGCGACCAAACGCGCACCCCGGTCGCACTGCGCCGCAGTCAGCGTTCCGACGACCGCGACCAGGGCCTCCAGCCCCACGACCCCATCCGCCGCCGCCTCACGCAGCGCCGGATACGTGGCGGGGAGAACCTCACCCGTCGACACCCCCACCGGCTGCTGCAGGGCTCGCGCTGCCTTCACGATGTCACCTGCCGTCCGACCGGAGGCGAGCGTGGTGCGCTGGACCAGCTCCTTCAACGACCGGCAGCCGAACCGGGTGGTGGGCCGCTCCGGATACGGCGCGACCTCCCCCCGCTCCTCCAACTCGGCAACCGCGCCCACCAGGAGCGCCTCGGCCTGCCGGGCGATCACCGATGCCCCCCGCACCAGCGTCAGCAATACCTCGTCATCCATGCCCCGCAGCTCGCCCGACCGATACGCCCGACCCACCACCGCACCGAGCGTCAACTCGACCTGTCGGAGCGTGTCAGCGAGTGCTTCCATACCCCCCATTCTGCCGAGGACCACCGACATCAACCCGACGAAAACAACCAGATCAAACCATGATTCGAAGTCCTGTGGATAACCGAGGAAATGCCCTCGTAACGGCGTCATGCGGACGACTCGATGGCGTCGGTGTAGCGCGCGCGGATAGACGATGATCCGAAGACCCGCTACTCGAAGGACGCGCTTTCGGTCGACGCGTGGCAGCGGACGCTCGACGACCTTGACGTCCCGCGCTGACCGATGGGCATACTGGACGTGTGACTCCCGAGGACGTGCACGCGTACTGCTCCGCAAAATGGGGTGCGTGGGAAGATCAGCCTTGGGACGGCGATGTGGTCTTCAAGATAGGTCCGGCTGAGCGAGGCAAGATCTTCGCCTTCCTCGGGGACGGGACGTCCGTCGGAGTCAAGTCCGGCACCACCCGTCAAGAGGCTGACGAGTGGCTGATCCGATATCCGAAGGACGCCGACGTCTCGGCGTACATCGGACGTTGGGGGTGGAATCGGCTGAGCACCCGCGGCGGTATCCCGGACGATGAGCTTCGTGAGGCGATCGACCGGTCCTACGAACTCGTCATGGCAGGACTGCCGAAGAAGTTTCGCGGACCGAGCGATGAGTAGCGTGCGTGCGGGTGATCCTCGGGCTACCCGACCTCACATCGTGATCCCCCGCCGCACCATCCACGACTCCGGATCGGTCAGCTGCGTGAAGCCGAACTTCTCGTACAGGGTGTGCGCATCTGCGGTGAACAGGGCCGTTCGCTTGAGCCCGAGCGGTTCCAGGTCGCCGATGATGCCCTGCATGATGCGCTTCCCGACACCTCTGCCGCGCGCCGTGGGGTCGACGAACACGTCTGCGATCCATGCGAACGTCGCGCCGTCGGTGATGGCCCGCGCGTAACCGAGCTGTTCACCGGTCTCCGCATCGAACACGCCGTAATTGCGGGAGCCGGCCATCGCCGCCTCGTGAGTGGTGCGAGTGCGACCCTTCGCCCAGTACGACTCCTCGGAGAGCCAGCGGAGCACGCGATCGACGTCCATCGCCATCGCGTCGGAGGAGAAGACCAGACCATTCGACATACGTCGATGAAAGCATCCGGTGCGCCTTCGCCGGGGTGGCCAACTGCTCGCAAGTGGACTGGGCACCATCGCGGGACGGCCCGCACACCGATGCACGTGCACCCCCGCCGGTGCGCGATGGAACGGGTCCGATCGGGCCCCGTGGTTAGGCTCGGGACATGAGCTTCCTCCCGACGTCGCGCGACGGTCGCACGGCGCTCTTGATCGCCGTCGGGTCTTTCGTCGGCGCGATCGCGGTGTGGCTCGGCGTCTTCGCCTTCACGAGCTCCCTGATCGACTCCGGCGATCGCGACGTGAGCCGCAGCACCACCGGCCCTCCCACCGCGCGATAGGCCGACCGCCCGATCAGTCGCTCAGAGCCGCTCGATGATGGTCGCGTTCGCCATCCCGCCGCCCTCGCACATCGTCTGCAGCCCGTATCGACCGCCGGTCGCCTCGAGGTGCGCCAACAGCGTGCCGAGCAGACGTGTCCCCGACGAGCCGAGGGCGTGGCCGAGGGCGATCGCGCCACCCCAGGGGTTGAGCCTGGCGGGATCGGCGCCGAGCTCGATCGCCCACGCCAGGGGCACCGAGGCGAAGGCCTCGTTCACCTCGTAGGCGTCGAGGTCATCGATTCCGAGCCCCGCGCGCTCGAGGACGCGCTTCGTCGCGGGGATCGGCCCGGTCAGCATGAACAGCGGATCATCGCCCACGACGGCGAAGGAGCGGAAGCGTGCGCGGGGCCGGAGCCCCAGCTCGTCAGCCCTCGCCTCGGTCATGATGAGCGCGGCCGACGCGCCGTCCGTGAGAGGCGAAGAGCTTCCCGCCGTGATGTTCCATTCCAGCTCGGGGAAGCGGGCGGCGAGCGCGTCGGTGCGGAAGGCGGGGCGGAGGTCGGCGAGGGTCCCGGTCGTCGTGCTCGCACGCACCGTCTCATCGGCGATCACGTCACCCACGGGCACGAGCTGGGAATCGAAGAGCCCGCGGGCCGCGGCATCCGCTGCTCGTCTGTGCGATTCCGCGGCATACGCGTCCAGCTGCGACCTCGACAGCCCCCACCGGTGGGCTATCAGCTCGGCCGACACGCCCTGGTTCACAAACCCTTCGGGGTAGCGGGCGCGCAGCTTCGGCGACATCGGCGACCCGGCCACGGAGGCCGACGTGCCGAGCGGCACACGGCTCATCGATTCCACTCCCCCGGCGATCACGACGTCGTACGCTCCGGCCATCACGCCCTGCGCGGCGAAGTGCACCGCCTGCTGGCTCGATCCGCACTGACGGTCGATACTCGTCGCCGGAACGGACTCGTCGAAGCCCGCCGCGAGCACAGCCTGTCGCGCGATGTTCGAGCTCTGCTCCCCGACCTGGCTGACGCAGCCCAGCAGCACGTCGTCGATCATGGCTGAATCGAGCCCGTTGCGTTCGAGGAGGGCGGAGAGGACGCCGGCCGCCAGATCGACGGGGTGCACGTCACTCAACGCGCCGCCGGGCTTCCCCCGCCCCGACGGGGTGCGCACCACATCGACGACGACGGCCGTGGCGGACATCAGTCGGCCGCCTCCGCGGGCCGGTCCGAGGTCTTGTTCGCCGCATCATCGGCGTAGCCGTCGACGTGCCGCTCGTCGGGACCGTTGTAGGCCGAGAGCGGACGGATCAGCGCGTTGGACGCGGTCTGCTCCATGATGTGCGCGGTCCACCCGACCACGCGCGCGGCCACGAAGAGCGGCGTGAACGTGAGGGTGTCGAACCCCATCAGGTGGTACGCCGGGCCCGACGGATAGTCGAGGTTCGGATAAATGCCCTTCCGCCCGACGAACTCCGACTCGAGCGTGTCATAGAGCTCGGCGAGGTCCCGCGCCTCGGGACGCTCGGGCGTGTAGTGCTCCACGAGGGTGTCGAGCGCCGCCTTCATCGTCGGCACACGCGAGTCCCCGCGCTTGTACACACGGTGGCCGAAGCCCATGATCTTGCGCTTCTCCGCCAGGGCGGTGTCGAGCCACGGCCCCACATTCGCCGCCGTTCCGATGTCGTCGAAGATATGCATGACGGCCTCGTTCGCCCCGCCGTGCAGGGCGCCCTTGAGCGCGCCGATCGCTCCGACGACCGCCGAGTAGAGGTCTGCGGTGGTCGACGTGATCACGCGGGCGGTGAACGTCGACGCATTGAAGGAGTGCTCGGCGTACAGGATCATCGACACCGTGAACGCGTCGCGGACGACATCGTCGGGTTCTTCTCCGAACGTCATCCAGAGGAAGTTGGCCGAATAGTCCAGATCGTCCCTCGGATCGACGAGGGCCTGCCCCCGACGCCGACGCTGGTCGTAGGCGACGATCGCGGGGATCTTGGCCAGCAGCAGCTCGCTCTTGCCGAGATCGGATGCCGCGGAGTTGTCGCCCGCCGCAGAATCAGAGGCGCCGATCACCGAGACGGCGCTGCGCACGACGTCCATCGGATGGGAGTCCATCGGCAGGAGGTCGATCACCTGCTTGACGTTCTCGTCGAGGGTGCGGTGGGCGTGCTCGAAGCGCTCGAGCTCGGCCAACTGCGCGGCATTCGGCAGTTCGCCGTGCCAGAGGAGGTAGGCGACCGCCTCGAACGACTGCGTCGCGGCGAGCTCCTGCACGGGGTAGCCGCGGTAGAGCAGCGAGTTGGTGTCGGGGTTCACCTTCGAGACGGCCGTGTAGTCCACGGTTACTCCGGCGAGGCCCTTCTTGATGTCGGGTTCGGTCATCGTGCTGCCTATCTCTGGATGTCGAAAGTGAAGATGCTGCTGTCGAAGCGGTTGTAGCCCTCGTAGTCGATCAGGTCGTAGAGGTCGGCGCGATGCTGCATCTCGCCGAGCGTCGAGGTGAGGTGCCCCTCGTCGTCAAGAGTGTCGAGCGCGCGACCGGCGGCCCCCATCGCGATGCGCAGCAGCGACACCGGCCAGATGACGATGTTCACGCCCGCACTCCGCAGCTGGTCGGTCGTGAACAGCTCGCTCTTGCCGAACTCGGTCATGTTGGCCAGGATCGGCACGTCCAGCGCCGCACGCATCGCCTCGAACTCGCCGAGGGTGCGCATCGCCTCGGGGAAGATCGCGTCGGCACCCGCATCGACCAGCGCCTTCGCCCGGTCGATGGCCGCGTCCAGGCCCTCGACCGCGGCGATGTCGGTGCGCGCCATGATCAGGAAGTTCGGATCACGTCGGGCATCCACCGCGGCGCGGATCCGCTTGATCGCCGTGCCCTCGTCCACGACGGCCTTCCCGTCGAGGTGACCGCAGCGCTTCGGATTGATCTGATCCTCGATGTGGGTACCCGCGAGACCCGCGTCCTCCAGGGTCTGGATGGTGCGGGCGACGTTCATCGGCTCGCCGAACCCGGTGTCGGCGTCGATGATGGCCGGCAGATCGGTCATGCGCGCGATCTGCTGGCCGCGACCGGCGACCTCGGTCAGAGTGGTCAGGCCGATGTCGGGCAGCCCCAAGTCGGCGCTGAGCACTGCGCCCGAGATGTAGACGCCGTCGAACCCCTTCTGCGCGATGAGCCGGGCGCTCAGCGGGTTGAACGCTCCTGGAAACCGCAGCAGCTCACCGCTCGCGAGACGCTCGCGGAGCATCCGCCTCTTCTCGGCCGCCGGCGTGGAGGAGTACAACATCAGAACAGGCCCTTCGGGGCCGGCGCCATCGCCAGCACGCCCGCCTTCGCCACGATCGAAAGCTGCAGCACCTCGTCGGCCGTCAGGTCGGGAAGACGCTGCACGAGCTCGAGGAACCGCTCGATCTCTCCCTGCTCCAGCACGGGCTCGGCGAGCAGGCGGAACTTGCGGATGTAGTCCTCCCGCGCGAACGGTCGAGCGCCGAGCGGGTGGGCGTCGGCGACCGCGATCTCCTCGACGAGCTCGCCGCCGTCGGCGAAGCGGACGACGACCCTGCCCCCGAACGCCTTCTCGGCGGGATCCTCCGAGTGGTAGCGGCGCGTCCACTCGGCGTCCTCGGCGGTCGTGACCTTCTGCCACAGGGCCACGGTGTCGTCGCGTCCCGCGCGCTCGGGAGCGTAGGAGTCGACGTGATGCCAGGCTCCGTCCTGGAGGGCGACCGTGAAGATGTACGGGATGGAGTGGTCGAGCGTTTCCCGCGACGCGGCCGGGTCGTACTTCTGCGGGTCGCCCGCACCGGATCCGATCACGTAGTGCGTGTGATGACTCGTGTGCAGCTCGATCGAGGCGACGTTGTCGGGCGTGAACGCGCCGGGGTGCTCGTCGTGGAGCTTCCGTGCGAGGTCGATCCAGGCCTGTGCCTGATACTCGGCGGAGTGCTCCTTCGTATAGGTGTCGAGGATGCCGCGCTTGGATTCGCCCGGAGCGGGAAGCGGCACATCGTACGCGGCGTCGGCGCCGTCGAGCAGCCACGCGATGACTCCGTCCTCGCCCTCGTAGATCGGCGACGGGCTCGTCTCGCCGCGCATTGCTCGATCGACGGCTTCGACCGCCATCTTGCCGGCGAAGGCCGGAGCGTGCGCCTTCCACGTCGAGATCTCGCCCTTGCGCGACTGCCGCGTCGCGGTCGTCGTGTGCAGCGCCTGCCCGACGGCTTGATAGATCGTCTCGGCCGGCAGCCCGAGCAGCGTGCCGATGCCGGCGGCGGCCGAGGGCCCGAGGTGCGCGACGTGGTCGATCTTGTGCCTGTGCAGCGAGATGGCGCGGACCAGGTCGACCTGCACTTCATAGCCCGTCGCGATGCCGCGGATGAGCGCCTCCCCGTCGGCGCCGGTGTGCTGCGCCACGGCGAGGATCGGCGGGATGTTGTCGCCGGGGTGCGAATACTCCGCGGCGAGGAATGTGTCGTGGTAGTCGAGCTCGCGCACGGCCACACCGTTCGCCCACGCCGCCCACTCGGGGCTCGAGCGGCGGGTGAGGGCGCATCCGAAGATCGTTCCGCCCTTGCCGCTGATCGACACGGCATGGTCGAGCGCCTGCTGCCGGGCGGCGCTGACCGGTGCGCGTGTCAGTGACGCCGCGGCCACGGCGGCGTTGTCGATGAGCCGGTTCACGATCATGTCGATGACGTCGTCGTCGACGCCTACGGGGTCGGCCGCGACCTCGGCGATCTTCCAGGCCAGTTGGTCTTCGCGCGCGAGCGGTTCTTCGCTCCGGTAGACGCGCACGTGATGAAGGACGGTCATGCTGCTCCTCGGTGGGTGGTCGCTGCCGCATCGAGGGACTCGAGGATGCTGATCAGCGCGTTGTGCAGGTGGATGTGGGTGGCGTGTGCGGCGAGCTCGCCGTCGCGGGCGGCGATCGCGGCGGCGATCAGGCGGTGTTCGGCGACGGATGCCGCGAGCCGGTCGGGATTGTCGCGCGCGAGCCGGCGCACGCGCACGAGGTGCGTGCGGATCGTGCGCAGCGCCGACGTCAGGTAGTCGTTGCCGACGGCGGCGTCGAGCTGGGCATCGAAACGGGCGATCAGTGCGTAGTAGTCGTCCCTGCCCGCGTCGCCGTCGAGGCGCGCCTCGCCGAACGCCGCAGCCAGCTCGGCGAACGTGCGGATCGCTGCGGCATCGGCCATCTCGGCCGCTCTCCGCGTCGCCATCTCTTCGAGCGCGCGCCGCACGTCGAAGAGTTCGCGGATGTCGTCGGCATCCACGCCGGTGACGACGGTGACCCGCGCGGACTGCTGCGCGACCAGTCCGTCGGCGGCCAGTCGCCCCAGCGCTTCACGCAGCGGGGTGCGGCTCACGCCCAGGCGGGTGGCCTGCTCGACCTCGCCGAGGACGGTGCCGGGCGCCAGCGTTCCGTTCTGGATCTCATCGAGCAGGGTGCGGTACGCACGATCACTGGCTCGCATGGTCCCGATTGTATACATCAGCCCGCCACAGACGCAATGATCGCCATTTTCCCCCGCCTTCGGTATACACAAAGGCGGATCCGGTTCGATCGGGGCCACGGCACCCCTCGGCGTTCTAGCCTTCTACCGTGGGAGATCCGGCGTACGCCTCCGATGAGCGCGGCGAGCTCGCGGCGCTCCGCGAGCGCGCCTACGGTCCGGCCTCCGACATCGTGCAGGATCCCCAAGCCCTCGCCCGGCTCGATGAACTCGAAGACCGCGCGCGCCTTGCCCGTGAGCAGGCGATCGCCGGGGCCTCTGCCGCGGCCGCCGTCAGGGACACCGGGGTCGGAGCGGAAAGCCCCATCGGGGGGCTGCGCCGCTGGCACACGGCGTCGGTCGCGCTCACCGCCGGCGCCGCGCTGGTCCTCGGGTTCGCGGCGTTCGGGCGGGGCGCCGCGTCGAGCGATATCCCGGTCGTGGAGGACCAGGACTGGGCGATGGCCGTCCCGATGTCGCCGTCGGCAGGCTACGCGGAGTACCTCGACCATCTGCGGGGCGAACTCCTCGCCGAGCCCGGCATGTCGGCGATCGCGGTGCGCCTCATCCGCGACGAACTCCGCCCGTACGGCAGCCTCTACGGGCGCAGCGTCTGGAGGGGATCGACCACCGATCGCCAGTACTGCATGATCATCGACGACACGCCCCGGCCCGCGATCGGCTGCATCTGGAGCAACCCGGCGCGCACCGAGTCCGTGTCGATCACGCTGCCGGCAGGATTCACGACGTCGGCGTTCGATGTGGCCGCCGTGCCCGGAACGCCGATCGTCTACACCCTGATGCCGGGCGGACACGTGACGGTCGCCCCCGTGACCGACGCCTCCGCGCCCTGACGCCGCTCGTACGGAGCCGACCGCGCGCAGCCGATGCGTCAGCGCGCAGTCAGAGCTGCGCGGCCTCCGCGAGATGCTTCTCCAGCGCGTCCAGTGCGGGGCGCTGGCCCTTCACGAGCCTCGACCGCGCGGCATCCATCGACGTCCATTCGGCCCGGTCCACCTCCGGGTAGCGGGCACGGCGGCCGGATCGCGGCGGCCACTCCAGCTCGAATTCGCCGAACGCGAAGCCGGATGCCTCGAACCCCGCGCCGTCCGCGATGAAGACGACGACCTTCTTGCCCGACGAGTACACGAAGGTGCCGAGTTCGGCGTACGGGCCGTCGGGCGGCTGTACTCCGAGTTCCTCCACGAACTCACGGTGGGCGGCTTCGAGCGCCCTCTCACCCTCGGGGTCGAACTCGCCCTTGGGGATCGACCAGGCGGCGTCGTCCTTGGACGCCCAGAACGGACCGCCCATGTGCGCGATCAGCACCTCGGTGCGGGACGCGGTGTCGTTCGCGGCGTCGTTCGCCACGGGGAGGCGATACAGCAGCAGGCCGGCGCTCCAGATGGGCATCCGCCCATGATCCCACCCCGGCACGCAGAAGGCGCCGGAGTCGACGAACGACTCCGGCGCCATGCCCTGCGGTACGCGATCAGGTCAAGCGGGCCTTGGGCGAGGACGTGTAGGTCTGCTCGCCGTCGGTCACCGCGACGCCCGACAGCGTCTCGTCGATCGCCGACATCGTCTCGGCGTCGAGCGTGACCCCCGAGGCCTTGACGGTGTCTTCGAGCTGCTCGGGACGGGATGCCCCGACCAGGGCTGCCGCGATGTTGGGGTTCTGCAGCACCCACGCGATGGCGAGCTGCGGCATCGAGAGACCCGCCGCCTCGGCGATCGGTTTGAGCTTCTGCACCGCGGTCAGCACATCGTCCTCGAGCAGGCGCTTGATGAACTGCGCCCCGCTCTTCTCGTCGGTCGCGCGCGAGCCGTCCGGGACCGG
This sequence comes from Microbacterium songi, assembly GCF_042747925.1. Classification (NCBI taxonomy): domain Bacteria; kingdom Bacillati; phylum Actinomycetota; class Actinomycetes; order Micrococcales; family Microbacteriaceae; genus Microbacterium; species Microbacterium songi. The sequence goes on along the minus strand of NZ_JBHZIE010000011.1, from coordinate 159,634 downwards.
CTGCCCCGGGAGGTACTTTCCGCTCAGCACGCCCTGCGCCATCGGCGACCAGACGACCTGCGAAATGCCGAGCTCTTCCGAGGTGGGGACGATCTTGTCCTCGATGACCCGCCAGAGTGCCGAGTACTGCGGCTGGTTCGAGATGAGCTGGATGCCGAGCTCCTTCGCGAGGGCGTGCCCGTCGCGCAGCTGCTCGGCCGTCCACTCCGAGACGCCGATGTAGAGGACCTTGCCCTGCCGCACGGTGTCGGCGAACGCCTGGAACGTCTCCTCGAGCGGCGTCTCGTAGTCGAACCGGTGCGCCTGATAGAGGTCGATGTAGTCGGTGCCGAGGCGGGTGAGCGACCCGTTGACCGAGTCCATGATGTGCTTGCGGCTCAGTCCGGTGTCGTTCGGGCCGCCGGGACCGGTCGGGAAGTAGACCTTGGTGAAGATCTCCAGCGACTCACGGCGCTGACCCTGGAGAGCCTTGCCGAGCACCGTCTCTGCGGCGGTGTTGGCGTAGACGTCGGCGGTGTCGAAGGTCGTGATACCGAGGTCGAGTGCCTTGTGGACCGTGGCGACCGCCGCGTCGTCGCCGACCTGCGAGCCGTGGGTGATCCAGTTTCCGAGCGTGATCTCCGAGACTTTGAAACCACTGTTGCCGAGATATCGATAATTGACCATTGGTCAACGCTAACAACTCGTTCGTGCCGGCGGGCAGTCTCAGGCGACGGGAGTGGCCGCCGCGACGCGCTCGTCGTCCTCGGTCGCGACCAGCTGTCCGCACGCGCCGTCGATCTCCTTGCCGCGGGTGTCGCGCAGCGTGGTGGGGATGCCCGCGTCGTTGAGCCTGCGCACGAACTCGTTCTGCACACTCACGTCGGACGCCGTCCAGATCGAGCCGGGGGTCGGGTTCAGCGGGATCGGATTGACGTGCACCCATCCGCGGCCGCGCTCGTTGAGCTTGACCGCCAGCAGGTCTGCGCGCCACGCGTGGTCGTTCATGTCCTTGATGAGGGCGTACTCGATGGAGACGCGACGCCCGGTGGCGTCGAAGTAGGCACGCGCGGCATCCAGGGCCTCGTCGACCTTCCATTTCGAGTTGACGGGGATCAGCTCGTCGCGCAGGTGATCGTCGGGCGCATGCAGCGACAGCGCGAACGTGACCGGCACGTCCTCGGCGGCGAGCTTGCGGATCGCGGGCACGAGTCCCACCGTCGAGACGGTGATGCCGCGCGCGCTCATGCCGAGCCCGTGCTTCTTGTCGACCATCACGCGGACGGCGTGCATCACGCGCGCGTAGTTGGCGAGGGGCTCGCCCATCCCCATGAAGACGATGTTGCTGACCCGCTCGGCGGAGTGGTCGTCCTTCTTCTTGCCGCCGAGACCGCCATCGGCGATGAGGCGATTCGCGCGCACGATCTGCTCGATGATCTCGGCCGCCGACATGTTGCGCGTGAGGCCTGCCTGTCCGGTCGCGCAGAACGGGCAGTTCATGCCGCATCCCGCCTGGGAGGAGACGCACAGCGTGATCCGGCCGGGGTATCGCATCAGCACCGACTCGACCAGCGCGCCATCGTGCAGCTTCCAGAGGAACTTGATCGTGTCGCCCTTGTCCGTCTCGAGTCGTCGCACCTCGGTCAGCAGCGGCGGCAGCATCCCGTGCACGAGTTCTTCGCGGCCATCGGCCGGCAGGTCGGTCATGCGCTCGGGGTCGCTGGTGAAATGCGTGAAGTAGTGCTTCTCGAGCTGCGTCGCGCGGAAGCCCGGGAAGCCGAGCTCCTTCAGTTTCGCCACGCGCTCGTCGGCGGTCAGGTCGGCCAGATGAACGGGCGGCTTGCCCCGCTTCGGGCTCGCGAACTGCAGGAGCGGGCGGCCGGTCTCGTCGGTCTTCTGCTTCCAGCCCTCGGTGGCCGGGCGCACCTGGCGGGGCTTCGTGGCGCGCACGGGAGAGGGCTCGGTCATGCTCTCAGGGTACCGGCCGCACCTGCGCGTCGGCCGGGCGCGCCCGCGAACTACGCTGAGCGGGTGGTGCCCCTCGACAACCTCCTCGCATTCGCACTCGCGGCACTCGTGCTGATCCTCGTGCCCGGCCCCGCGGTCCTGTTCTCGGTGGGGCGGACGCTGGCGCTCGGCCGCATCGGCGGTCTGCTCAGCGTTCTCGGGGTGACGCTCGCGCTCATCCCGATCGTGGCCCTGGTTGCCCTCGGCGTCGGCGCCGTCGTCGCCCGCTCCGACGTCCTGTTCACCGTGCTCAAGGTCGCCGGTGCGCTGTACCTGATGTTCCTCGGCGTGCAGGCGATCCGCCACCGCAAGGACGCCGCCGCCGCGGTGGACGCGGCATCGCTCCCCCGCTCGCACGGACGCCAGTTGTGGCAGGGGTTCGTCGTGGGCATCACGAACCCGAAGACGATCGCGTTCTTCGTCGCCGTGCTGCCGCAGTTCGTCGATGTGGGCGCCGGAGCCGTGCCGCTGCAGATGATGGAGCTCGGCCTGGTCTTCTCGGTGATCGCCGTCGTCTCCGACAGCGCATGGGTGCTCGCGGCCGCCGCCGCCCGCCAGTGGTTCGCACGTTCCCCGCGCCGCATCGAGACGCTGTCGGCCACCGGCGGCGGGCTGATGATCGGGCTCGGCGGCATCCTGCTCCTGACCGGGAGCAGACACTGACAGCCGGCCGGTCCGATCCTGCATCCCCTCCCCACGAATGGTGCGAGTCTGGTTCCATGAGTTCTCGCCGCATCGCCTTCCTCGACGTCGACGGCACCCTGATCGACCATGATCAACGCCTCGCCCCCTCGGCCGTCGCGGCGGTCCGGGGGGCGAGGGCCGCCGGGCATCTGGTCTACATCTGCACGGGCAGGTCGCGCGCCGAGATCTCCCCGGAGGTGCTCGACATCGGCTTCGACGGCGTCATCTCGGCCGGCGGGGGCTTCATCGAGCGCGACGGCGAGCTGCTCGCCGCCCACACCATGCCCGAAGACGCCGTCCGGGAACTCATCGCATTCTTCGCCCAGAACGACGTCGAGTACACGCTGCAGGGCTATGAGGGGGTCTACCCGAGCGAGGGCGTGCTGTCACGCCTGGCTCCGATGTTCACGGCGCGGGGCTGGGACATCGCGGATGCCTCGAGCGACATGATCCGGCTCGCGGACAAGTTCGCCTATCGCGGTGCCGTCCCCCTCGAGGGCATCGCGAAGGCCACGTTCTTCGGCGATTCCGATCGGACGTTCGCGACGGTCCGTGACGGGCTCGGCGACCGGTTCCACGTGGTCACCGGGACGATTCCGTACCTCGGACACGCGGGGGGCGAAGTGAGCCTGAGGGGTATGAACAAGGGCGCGGCCCTCGTCGAGCTCGTGGGCGTGGTCGGGCTCACCGCCGCGGACGCGATCGCGATCGGCGACGGGTCGAACGACCTCGAGATGCTGCAGGTCGCGGGCGTCGGGATCGCCATGGGCAACGCCGACGATGTCGTCAAGGCGCACGCCGACGAGACCACCACGAGCGTCCATGACGACGGAGTGTGGACCGCGTTCGTCCGCCACGGCCTGGTCCAGAGCGCGTAGCGTTCTGATCACAGGTCGCATCACGCCCTGATTCAGCGATGAGAGGGCTGCTGTGCCCGCGGACGACGGCATCGAAGACGAGCTCGCGCTCCTCCGGCGCCGTGCCTACGCGCCCGACGCCGACATCACCGTGGACGATGCGGCGCTGGCGCGGCTCGCACAGCTGGAGGAGGCGGTGCGCGTCGACCGCCGCGCGCGGATCGCCGCCGAGACCGCCGCAGAGGCGGTCGCTGCGGACGCCATCCCACCGCGCGCGGCCGAGGTCCCACCCGCGGAGCCCGACGCGGCCGAGCCGAGGACCGACGCGATCGCGCCCGAGACGATGCGCGCAGCACCGCGACGTCGCGCGTGGCACACCGCCGCGGTGATCACCGTGGCGGTGGTGGCGTGCGCGCTGGCGGCGACGGTCGGGGTCGCACGCGATCGCCCCGTGGCCGCCCCGACCCCCTCGCTCGTGGCGGTCGGGCCTCTCGACAGCGATCCGTCTGCGCGCACCCTGCTCGAGCTGCCGGTCGACGGCGCGCCCGTCGCCTACTTCGATCAGGGCGGACGCGGAGACCCTCCGGGCTTCCCCATCCCCGAGGGGCTCGCGTGGACGATGTGGTTCGGCGAGTACTACGGACGGGAGCTGTGGCTCGCCCGCGCCCAGGGCGGCGCCCCGTGCGTCGCAGCGGTCCACGAAGACGATGTGGTCTCGCGGTGCGCGGTGGTGGAGCCATTCGGGCCCGACGGCGTGAATGTCCTCGTCGCGTATGCGGACATCGCCCCCGACGACCGACCCGAGGGGATGCAGCCGGGGCAGAGCATCGCCTACTGGTGGCCCTCCGGTGGCCCCTTGCGCATCGAGATGGGCACGCCCGGGCCGGATCCGGGCTAGCGATCAGTCGAGGAAGATGTCGGGATAGAGCGCCTCGTCGGGAGTGCCGGGCACGGCCGCGTACCCCGAGAAGTCGGTGACACCGGCATCTGCCAGAACGTCCTCGACGACCAGCGTCTGCCCGGTGTAGGAGCGCGCGGGCTTGAGCATGACCTCGTACGCCGCGTCGGCGTAGACGGCCGGCGTGCGGCTCGCCTTCATGAGCCGGTCGCCGCCGAGCACGTTCTGCACGGCGGCGGTCGCGATGGTGGTCCGCGGCCACAACGTGTTCGCTGCGATGCCGTCGTCGGCGAATTCCGCCGCGAGACCGAGCGTCGCCATCGTCATCCCGTACTTCGCCAACGTGTAGCCCGTGTGGGCGCCGAGCCATTTCGGACTCAGGTTGAGCGGGGGCGACAGCGACAGGATGTGCGGGTTGCCGCTGTCGCGCAGCATCGGAACCGCGGCGCGACTGAGCATGAAGGTGCCGCGCACATTGACGCCCTGCATGAGGTCGTACTTCTTGGCCGACAGCTCGAGCGAGCCCGACAGATCGATGACCGAAGCGTTGTTGACGACGACGTCGATGCCGCCGAATTCGCCCTGGGTCTTCAGGACGGCCTCGGTGATGTCGTCGTCGTTGCGGACATCGCCGACGATCGCAAGCGCCTGACCGCCGGCATCCCGAATCTGCTGCGCCGCGGTGTGGATCGTGCCTTCCAGGCGCGGGTGGGGGGTGTCGGTCTTCGCCAGCAGGGCGATGTTCGCGCCGTCGGCCGCGGCGCGCAGGGCGATGGCGAGCCCGATGCCGCGGCTGCCTCCCGACATGAGGATGGTCTTTCCGGCGAGGGTCGAGGCGGTCATGCGGTCTCCTGAGGGGCGGGCTTTCGAACGGATGCCGCGGCGAAGGCCGCGATGCGGGCATGCGCGTCGTCGGTGTCGAGGGCGGCGCCGATCGCGTGCGCCTCGGCATCGAGCTGGTCGGCGAACGGGGTGAGCGCCGCCGAGCGCACGAGGTGCTTGGCCTGACCGTACGCGGCGGTGGCGTTCTCGAGCCAGAAGCGCGCGATCCTCTCGGCACGGGTGGTGACATCGTCGGGGGCGACGACCTCGGCCACGAGGCCCCATTCGCGGGCTTCGGCGGCGGTCAGCAGACGGTCCTGCAGCACGAGCTGCAGCGCACGACGCTCCCCGACCGCGCGGGCCAGCTGCGCCGACACCGACAGGTCGGGGGTGAGTCCGATGTTCGCGTACAGGCTGCCGATGCGGGAGTTCTCGCCGACCACGGCGTAGTCGCTGCACATCAGGATGCCGAGCCCGCCGCCGGCGGTCGTGCCCTGCGCGGCGGCCACCACGGGCTTGGACGACTCGGTGAGGGCTCGGATGCCGCGGTTGATGACTTTCGCGAGGTCGGTGATCTCGCTGCCGTCGTGCATCTCGGTGGCCATCGCGATGACGTCGCCGCCGGCGCAGAAGTGGGGTCCGGCGGCCCCGATCAGGATCGCGCCCACGTCGTCGCGTGACACGGCGTCGGTCGTGGCATCCGCCCACGCGTGCGCCAGCTCGGCGTTGAACGCGTTGAGACGGGCGGGACGGTTGAGGATGAGCCGTGCCAGGCCGTCCTCGACGGTGTAACGGAGGGCTTCCGCGTGCGCGGCGGGGGGAATCTCGGTCATGCCGATCCTTACTTCGGGGCCATGCGGATGGCACCGTCCAGGCGAATGGTCTCGCCGTTGAGGTAGCCGTTCTCGACGATACTCATCGCCAGCTGTGCGTACTCGTCAGGGCGACCGAGACGAGCGGGGTAGGGCACCTGCTGACCGAGCGAGTCCTGCGCGGCCTGTGGGAGCCCCGCGAGCATCGGCGTCTCCATGATCCCGGGCGCGATCGTGCAGACGCGGATGCCGTAGCGGGCGAGCTCGCGCGCGATCGGGAGCGTCATCGCGTGCACGCCCCCCTTGCTGGCCGCGTACGCCGGCTGACCGATCTGTCCATCGAAGGCCGCGACGCTGGCGGTGTTCACGATCACTCCGCGGTCGCCCGAGTCGGCATCGGGTTCGGTGCGGGCCATGACGGCGGATGCCTGGCCGATGACGTTGAACGTGCCGACGAGGTTGATCGCGATGATGCGTGCGAAGTCGTCGAGCGACGACGGATTGCCCTCGCGGTCGAGCACCTTCGCGGGGGGCGCGATGCCGGCGCAGTTGATCACCACGCGCAGGGGGCCCGCCGTGGATGCGGCGTCGACGGCGACCGCGACCTCTTCGACGCTCGTGACGTCCGCCGGCGCGAAGATGCCCCCGAGTTCGGCGGCGACGTCGGCGCCGGCCGAGCCCGGCAGGTCGACGATCGTGACGACGGCGCCGGCCGCCGCGAGGCGACGCGCGGTCGCGAGACCCAGGCCGCTGGCACCGCCGGTGACGAGAGCGGCGGACCCGTCGAGCGAGCCCGCTCGTCGGGAGGCTCGGGGTGACGCGCCGGCGGCCGGAGGGGGGAGCATGCGTTCTCCTTCGAACGGGGCTGAGGAATTCCGTCTCAGCCTAACCGGAACTCAGTTTCATCCGAAGTCCGCCGCCGCCTCCCCGGCGCCGAGGTCCTCCGGGTGGGTCAGGCGCCACCACTCGGTCGGCGGGTCGATTCCGCCCTCGAGCTCGATGGTCGCCGTGGCCGTGTGGGGTCCTGCCGTCCAGGTGATCAGTCCGACGACCTCGCCGTCCCGGTACTCCACGGGCGTCGTCGTCTGCATCGACACGGTGATGGGCGTATCGGACCACGTGAAGATCGATGCATCCTCCCCCACGACGATGCGCGCCGTGGAACCCCACGGCGTCGAGTACGAGCCCAGGTCCTGGCCCGCCGTGGCGAGCGGCACGTCGTGGAAGCCCGCCCGGATGCTGTCGATCAGGGCCACCACGTCCCGGTCGACGGACGCGCGCGACGATCCGCCGAGCACGACGCCCGTGAGGCTGAGCGGGCCGGCGGGTCCGGCGTCGATCGACGCCGTGTACAGCAGGCTGTAGCTCCCCTCGCCCAGATTGCCCGTCTTGAGCCCCGTGACGCCGTTCGTGCCGAGGAGGTCGTTCGTGCTGGACATCGTCCCGGGACCGGGGAGAGTGAGCGACGGCGTCGCGGCGATCTCGGCGATCACCGGGTCGGCGGCGGCCAGCGTGCCGAGGGCGATGAGGTCGGTCGGAGTGCTGGTGTTGCGCGGGCTGTTCCCCGTCGGCTCGACGATCGTCGTGCCGGTCAGCCCGTTCTTCTCCAGCCACGCGGCCGTCGCGTCGAGGTACGCACCCTGAGAGCCGAACGCCCACGTCGACACGGCCTCCGCGTAGTTGCTCGCCGAGGGGATCAGGATGGTGGCCAGGGCGTCGTGCAGCGACATCGTGCTGCCTGTCGGCATCGCCGCGATCGTCGCTCCCCGCAGGTAGTACTCGTCGTACAGGTCGTGGTCGGCTTTCGAGAACGTGATCTGCGGTCCCGGATCGCCCACCCCGAGCGGGTACGCGTCGAGGATGACCATCGCCGTGATCAGCTTGCTGATACTCGCGATCGGACGCGCCTCCTCCGTGCCGCTCGCGAACCGGATTCCCGCATCGCCGAGATATTCCTGCCCGCCGGACACGTGGAGCGCCGACGCACCTTCGGCCGGGAGTGCGATGACGGCCGGCGCGGTGACGGGGACCGCGGGCGTCTGCGACACGACCGTGGGCGCCGCGGTCGGCACCGTCAGGGCCCACGCGACGTAGCCGCCCCCGGCGGCGAGGAGCAGCGCCAGCACGAGGACCACGACGATCCAGCCACGGCGTCGACGCGCCCTCCGCGCGGCCCGCTTCGCCTCGTGGTCCGGGTCGAAGAGCTCGCCCTCGGCGCTCATCAGCTCGGTGAGGCCGGCGAGTCCCTCCGTCACTCGTAGCCGATCAGCCAGGTGACGCCGAAGCGATCGACGACCTGGCCGTCGTGGGCCCCCCACGGGCGGGCCTGCAGCGGATCCTTCACCGACCCGCCGTCGGCGAGCGCATCGAACCAGACCGCGAGCATGTCGGGGTCTGCCGCTCCGAGGAGCGAGAAGAGCACGCCCTGCAGCACGAGCGGGTCGTCGTCCGGACCCGCGTCGGCGCCGAACAGGTCGACGGGCCCGCTGAGGATGCCGTGGGCGATCGCCTCGGGCGGGCCGTCCGTGCGACCGAAGTCGGCGAGCGTGTGCAGTGTCAGGTCACCGCCGAAGATCCCGTGGTACGCCGTCAGCGCCTCCCGCGCGGAGCCGGAGAAGTGCAGGTAGGGGACGAGTCCGCTCATGCCTCGGACGATAGCGCACGCATCCGACGGGCGACACGGGCGCGGCATCCGTCCCCGTCTTGCACCCGTGGCGCCAGGCCCTCGCCGCCGGCCGGGCATCCGCGTCATCCGCTTCACGAACTCCACACCACTCGCGCGAACTTCGCAGACGTCCGGCCAGATTCTGCGCCCTGCGCGCCGATCTGCGGAGTTCGCGTGCCGGACGCCACCCACCCGCCTCACATCCCGAGAACGAACGTCCAGGTCCCCGCGAGCACGGCGGCGATGACGGATGCCGTGGCGATCGCCACCGAGATCGCCACGACGACTCCGTCCCGGGCGTGCAGGCGAGAGGGTCGCGCCCAGGTGCGCGGCACGTCGGCGCCGAACCCGCGTGCCTCCATGGCGGTGGCGAGTTTGGTGCCGCGCCGGATGGCGAGCACGAACAGAGCGAACGCCTGCCCGGCGAACCGGCGCAGCCGCCCGGTGTCCGCGATCCCTCGTGCACGGCGGGCGAGCGACAGTTCGCGCCAGTCCTCCACGAGCAGACCGACCAGCCGCAACCCGGCGAGCGCGCCCAGTACGAAGCGCGGCGGCAGCCGCAGTATCTGCCCGAGCCCGTCGGCGAGGTCGGTCGGGTCGGTCGTGGAGAACAGCACGATCCCGGGCACCGCGATTGCGAGGACCCTCAGGAAGATCGCGAGCGCGAGGTCGATCGACCCGTCGCTGACGCGCAGCAGCCCCCACTCCAGGTACACCTCGCCGGCGGGTCGGCCGTAGAGCACGGTCGCACCCGCGGCGATCGCCGCACCGACGACGATCGGCCAGCTCCGGAGCCACAGTGGCCGCACGGCCACTCCCGTGAACGGCAGCAGCGCGAGGGTGAGGACGAGCGTCACGGCCGCGGACACCGGGTCGATCGAGAGGAGCAGGGTGAGGGTGAGCACGGCCGCGGCCACGAGCTTGGCGATCGGGTTGACGGCCCCGAGCCGGCTGTCCCTCAGCTCGTCCGACAGCAGGCTCACGCGCCACCCTCCCCGGCCGGTCCGAGGACGAGCTCGTCGTCGGCGAGCGCCTCCACGAGCGCGCGGTCGTGCGTCACGATCGCGATGGCCGTCCCGTCGGCGCGGACGTCGTCGATGAGGTCGGCGAGCTCGCGCCACGTGCGCGCGTCCTGGCCGTACGTCGGCTCGTCGAGCACGAGCACGAGCGGCCTCGTGGCCAGCGCCGTCGCGACCGTCAGCCGGCGCTTCTCACCTCCCGACAGGGTGAACGGATTGACGTCCGCGAGGTGCGACAGCCTCAGCCGCTCGAGCAGCGGGTCCACGCGTGCGCGGGTCGCGGCATCCGACAGCCCCAGGGCCCGCGGCCCCACCGCGAGCTCGTCGCGTACCCGCCGGGTGAGCAGCTGATGCTCGGGTTCCTGGAACACCGTGCCGATGCGGGTGAGCAGATCACGGGCCCGCCAACGCTCGGGGTCGGGTCCACGGTCGCCGCGCAGCGCGGGCGCCGCGACCAGCCCGCCCGCGACGCGCGGGAGCAGACCGGCGACCGTCATCGCCAGCGTGGATTTGCCCGCGCCGTTGGGTCCGGTGATCGCGAGCGTGCGACCGCCGGCGAGGGAGAGATCGATTCCGGATGCCGCGACCCCGGACGTCTTCGAACCGAACGGTCGTCGACCCACCGCGAGTCCCGTCGCGGTGAGCAGCGTGGGCGCGTCGTCGGTACGGGGCCGGCGGCGGTGCCCGGGCGGGACCCCCGGCACCCACACGCCGGCGTCCGTCAGCACCGTGGCCGAGGACGCGAAGACCGCGGCAGGAGGGCCGTCCGCGAGCAGCCCCTCGGGGCCGAGGACGACGACCCGGTCGACGTGGGCGGCCCAGAGGTCCACACGATGCTCGACCACGACCAGGGTCGCCCCCGAAGCGGCCGACACCGCGAGCACGGCGTCGCGCACGTCCTCGGCGCCGGCGGGGTCGAGGTTGGCGGTCGGCTCGTCCAGCAGCAGCAGACCCGGGCGCATCGCGACGATGCCCGCGAGTGCGAGCCGCTGCTTCTGCCCGCCCGACAGACGTGACGTGGGGTGGTCCCGCCCGACGTGCAGGCCGACGGCCTGCAGTGCCGCGTCGACGCGGGCCCAGATCTCGTCGCGGGGGACGCCGAGGTTCTCGCACGCGAAGGCGACGTCGTCGCCGACGCGCGCGAGGACCACCTGGGCATCCGGATCCTGCAGCACGAGCCCCGCTCTGCCGCGGGCACTCGCCGCCGGGACGCCGCCGATCGTCAGGTCGCCGGTGCTGTCGCCGTCCTCCTCGTCGCCGAGCACTCCGGCGAGGCCCTGCAGAATGGTGCTCTTCCCCGACCCGCTCGCGCCCAGGAGCAGCACGCGCTCCCCCGGATCGATCCGCAGATCGAGCCCCGAGACCGCCCACCGGCGCCGACCGCCGTGGCGCCACCCCCATCCGCGGGCGACGACGGGCAACCCGCCCGTCACGCCGCGTCGGGGGCAGCCACCTCGCGCGCCCGCACCTCGCGGCCGACCGCGAATCGGTCCAGCGCCCCGGTCGCAGCGAGCGCGCGGACGATCACCCACGACAGCGCACCGGCGATCAGGATGCCCGAGACCACCGCCGAGACGAAGTACACCGCGCGTGCCTCGGCCGACAGCGCGGCGACCGACGAGAAAGACGTGTCCATGATGGCGACGGACACACCGGCGAGGAAGCCGGAGGTGAGGGCCCCGAGCAGCCGCCAGTTCGTGTAGAGCAGCAGCGCGAAGCCCAGCTCTGCACCGAGACCCTCGACCACCGCCCACACGAAGGTGAGGAACGCCCACTGCGTGCCGAGGGCCATCGAGACCACTCCCGCCACGATCTCGGTGTACAGCGCCGCGCCCGGCTTGCGGATCACGAGACCGCCGAGCACGCCGGCGAACAGCCACCCGCCCGCGAGCAGACCCGACAGCCCGGGCGTGAACGCGAGCGCCGTGTCGAGCCCCGGCCACGCGAGACCCCACAGCCAGAAGATCACCCCCGCGGCGACACCGATGACGCTGGCCACGACGATGTCGACGACGCGCCAGCGCCAGACGATACGGGACGTGTGAACACCCATGTGAACTCCTCCCTGCGCCGGCATGATCCGGATCAGGTTCGACGGTCGAAGCGTGGATCGCTTCCTCTCAGCCCGGCTCACCGGACTCCCGTGGTTGTGGCGTTGAGTATACCGCGGCGATCGACAAGGTATTTTGGGCTCGTGACCATCGAAGACGCTCCCGCGCCGGCACTCGAGGTCGCCCCCCTCCGTCGCGATCGACGTCGGGGGGACGCGGGGACCGGCCCGGTGGCGCTCGGCTGGGTCGATGACGCATCCGTCGCCCCGACCACCAGCCCCGGCATGCCCGCCGTCCAGCCCGACCTCCTCGCGAACGCGCCTCGCCGGAAGCCCTTCCGTCCCGGCACCGTCATCCCGACCGCGATCATCCTCGCGCTACTCGCGCTGTACGCCGCGACGACCCTGCTCTGGCCGCTCCACGCGGTGGCGCCGACGGTCGCCGCGATCGAAGTGCAGCCCGTCGCCGCGCCCGCTGCGGCGCTGCCCTGGCCGGCCGAGGGCAGCGCCGCCGTTGAGATCTCGGGCATCGGAACGCTCGCCTCGGCGGAGGACGCCGTGCCGATGGCGAGCATCACCAAGGTCGTCACCGCCCTTCTCGTGCTCGAGGAGATGCCGCTCGCGCAGGGGGAACAGGGACCGGATTTCGCCTTCACCTCCGCCGACCGCGCCGCCTACTGGAGCTACCTCTCCAACAACGAATCGGCATTGAACGTGCCGGTCGGCGGGACGCTGAGCGAATACCAGATGCTGCAGGGGATGCTGATGGGCTCGGCGGGGAACTACGCCGACCGGCTCGCCGGCAACCTGTGGCCGAGCGACGTCGTGTTCGCCAAGGCGGCGAACACCTGGCTCAGCGCGCACGGCGTGCCGGGCATCACCGTCGTGGAGCCGACCGGCATCGAGTACGACAACCTCGCTTCACCGTCCGCCCTGCTGAAGCTGGGTGAGAAGGCCCTGGCCAATCCCGTCATCGCCGAGATCGTCGCGACCCGTTCCGTCGACCTTCCCGGCGCCGGCATCGTCGAGAACACCAACGGGCTGCTGGCCGACCCCGGGATGCTGGGCATCAAGACCGGATCCCTCGACGGATTCAACGTCCTGTCCGCGAAGCAGATCACGATCGGAGCCACCCCGGTGCGCCTGTACGTGTCGATGCTGGATCAGCCCGATGACGAGACGCGGGTCGCGGCATCCCGGGCTCTCTACACCGCCCTCGAGCAGGAGCTGCAGCTGCGCCCTTCGGTGACCGCCGGCACGGTCGTGGGGACGGTCACCACGCGATGGGGCGAGAAGGCCGACATCGTCGTGTCGAGCGACGCCGACGTCGTCCTCTGGAACGGCGGCGTCGCCACGGCGCAGACGACGTACGCGCTGGGCGATCACCGCGACGACGGCGACACGGTGGGGTCGCTGGAAGTGGCCGGCCCCGTGGACACCGCTCAGGTCGACATCCAGCTCGCGGGCGACATCGAGCCCCCGTCGGCGTGGTGGCGTCTCACGCACCCGCTCGACCTCTTCGGCCTCAACGGCTGAACAGGGTCAGACGAACCGGACCGTCTGCTGGAGACGGGTGCGCACGTCGAACACCTCGTTGCCGCCGATCGCGCGCGCGCCGGTGATGCCGCGCCGCAGGACGGTCGACAGCGCCCCGCGACCGGCGACGACGACCGGGATGCCGCGCACCTTGCCGACCTCCTCGATGGCCATCACGACGTCATCGTCGGGGAGCACGACGATCGCGCCGCTGAAGCGCACCCCCGCCGCTCGGGCGATGACGCGCATCCGCGCGATGAGCTCGGCGATGGGGGCATCGGCGACGCCGTCGCCGATGAGCTCGCCGCGTCGCAGTCGCACGGGCGATCCGAAGTCCTCCGAGAGCACGCCGTAGAGACCGCTCGGTCCGAGCACCACATGGTCGAGCTTGTCGTCCGACGTGCCGCGCCGGCCGCTGGCGTCGACATCGTGCCAGACCGTGTAGCCCATCCCGAGGTCGGCGACGATGCGCGCCGTCTCCTCCTCGGCAAGGGCATCGGCCAGGAGTCGTCGCACCGCGTGGGGCGCGGAGCGCACCAGGGCGGGGTCGTACGGGTCGTCGATCTCCACGCCGCGCCCCACCCATTCGCGGATGAGCCCGAGGTAGCGCTCACGCCGCCACCCCCCGGGCTGCCCATGCGTGCGGGCGCGCGGGCGCGTGTCGGCGGGCGCGGGCTGGGCATGCCATCCGGACCACTGGGGCTCCGCCGCCTGCGTCCCGAATCCGTGGCCGCGGTCGTAGGCCGCGCGGGCATCGGTCGAGCCCACGAGGTCCCACGCGCGCTGCACCTGCACGAACAGCGCCGCGTCCCCGCCCGTGTCGGGGTGCGACTGACGCAGCCGCAGGCGGTAGGCCTTGCGGAGCGCGTCGTCGTCGACGTCGGGCGCGACACCGAGGATCTCGTACGCCGAAGCGGACAGTGGGCTGTCGAACACGCGCCCTCCCCTCGAATCGGCGGGTTACAGGGTATCTCCCGTTCCGGTGTGCGGCTCTCAGGTTGTGGGGCGCTCAGGGTGCACGGTGCTCGTTCCGGCGGGCGTAGGTCGCCGCGCTGCGGCTCGACAGCGCGAGCAGGATGAGGATGTCGAGCGCCAGGGAGATCAGGGTGCCGGCAAGCGTGATCTCCTGGCCCTCCGACCACCATCCGACGAAGGCCGCCGAGATCGAGACGACGGAGACGCACATGACGAGTACGCGCGCCAGGTTCTGCCCGCGCAGGATCAGCACGCTCAGCGTGAGCTGGACGAGCAGCACCACCGCCGTGACCACCACATAGATCTGCACGCCGGCGCTGAGATCGTCGGCGCTCACCCGCTCCCCTCCGGACAGCACCGACAGCCACGAGGCCCACGGGGTGCCGTCGAGCATCACGGCACCGAGGACGGCCGCGCCCGACAGCACCCTCAGCAGCACGATCACCGCGCCGGCGACGATGCTCGCGGGTCGCTTCATCGCCGGCGCGACGGGCAGGGGCTTCGCCAGGTCGGCTGCGGGCTCGTAGGCGGCGCGCTTGGACGGCTCGCTCACGACGTCACCTCCCACGCGCGCGCAGCCGGTTCCGACGCCGTCCGCACGGTGACGGCTCGCACGTCGATGATCGGCAGATCACCGTCGGTGCGGATGCTGTCGCCGCCGCCGTTGCGCGCGTGGTAGCCGGTGGAGAAGTCCGCGAGCACCTCCACCGTCACCCCCGGATCGGCCGCCGTCACGGTCTGCACGATGTGGTTGCGCTCGATGTCGGTGTCGGCGTCGATCTTGTGCGTCACCTGAAGCGTGAACAGCGAGAGCCCGACGTTCGTGTCGAACGTCCCGGCGGCGAGCCACTCGACCCGGTGTCCACCCGGCAGGAGCCATCCCTCCGGGCTCTGCCAGAACCGCACGTGGTGACGCTGAGCGGGATTGCCGTCGACCTCCTGCTGATAGGCGAAGTCCTGCTGCCGCCCGAAGAGGAACAGCGGACTGACCGGCGCCTCGTGATAGCTCCGGCGGGTGATCGTCGACGCGATGATCCGCCAGGACGAGCGGAGCGTGACCGGGTCGGCCTTCGTCCAGCCGGCGTCCACGAGCGATTGCTCGATCTGATCGGCCGACCCCATCAGTGCCAGATTGACCGGGTCGCCCAGCAGACCGTCGCTCGTGCGGGTTCGTCCGATGAAGTAGTCCGGCACGTAGATCGTCGTGAGGATGCGGTGCAGTCGCGGCAGCACGAGATACGCCAGCAGCACCCAGAACACGATCGCCGCGATGATCCCCCACCACCCCAGCACGAACGTCTCGCTGAAGCTCAGATAGGCGAGCCAGATCGCGCTGAGCCCGGCGAAGACGAAGAAGAACCAGTCCAGCGCGACGCCACGGGAGTACCGCCGCGCGGCGCGCCGATCGGAGCGGGTCGAAGCGTCCGGTCTGGGGGACATGGCGACAGCCTAGAGGCGCGTCCGCATCAGCCCCAGAGGGGGATCTTCGGCTCGTACGCGAAGGCGTCGGCCGCGGCATCCGGGGCGAGTTCCGCGATCGTCGACGGCTGCCAACGCGGGGAGCGGTCCTTGTCGACGAGCTGCGCGCGGATGCCCTCGACGAGGTCGGGGTGCGTCGTGGCGAACCACAGTACGAGACCGTACTCCTGGGCGAGATCGGCGCGGAGGTCGGGCAGGGCGCGCGCCCTGCGCACGGCCTCCAGCGTCACGGCGAGCGCGGTGGGCGCGAGCTCGCCGAGCAGGTCGGCCGTCGCGGATGCCTCGGGCTCGGCGCGCGCGCGAAGCCGCTGCACGATCTCGCCGACGGTGTCCGCCGCGAACGCGTCGTCGATCCACGCTCGCGCGCCCTCGAGACGCGAGGGAGCCGGGGTCTCGTCGAACAGCAGGACCAGCTCGGTCGGCGTCGCGGGGTCTGCGCGCGAGCTGAGCGCTTCGCGCAGGTCGGTCAGGTTCGCCGACGGCACGAGGTGGTCTGCCACCCCGGCGTAGATCGCGTCCGAGGCATCCATCGTCGATCCCGTGAGCGCGAGGTACTCGCCCACGCGACCCGGCGCGTGGGCGAGCAGCCAGGTGCCGCCGACGTCCGGGGTGAATCCGATGCGGGTCTCGGGCATGGCGAGACGGGAGCGTTCGGTGACGACGCGCACCGAGGCGTGGCCGGCGAGCCCGATCCCGCCGCCCATGGTGATGCCATCGGCGATCGCGACGATGGGCTTGGGATACTCCGCGATGCGGGCGTTCAGGGCGTACTCGGCGCGGAAGAACACCGACGTCTCCTCGGTGCGGCCCCCGGTGATCTGCTCGTAGAGGCCGCGGACGTCGCCCCCCGCGCACAGGCCGCGATCGCCGGCCCCGTCGAGCACCACGATGTCGATGTCGGGGTCGTGCTCCCACGCATCGAGGGCGGCGGCCATCAGCTCGATCATCCCGAAGTCGAGGGCGTTGATCGCGCGCGGTCGGTTGAGGGTCAGCCGGCCGACGCCCGCGTCTGTGCGGCGCAGGACGCGCGGTTCGGTCGGGTCGAGGGGGTCGCTCACCCTCGACACGTTACCGTCGCACCCTCGAGCAGCCCGGGTCGCGCCGCCGCTCGATTCCGGCTGATCGCCACTTTCCGGGACAATGGGACAAACGCCCCGCAACGAGGAGAGGTCTCAATGCCCGACGGACAGGTGCTCGAATTCTCGAACCTGACGAAACGGTTCGGGTCCGTCGCGGCCGTCGCCGGCTTCTCGGCACGGGTGGAACCCGGAATGGTGACGGGATTCCTCGGCCCCAACGGCGCGGGCAAGACCACGACCCTGCGGACGCTGCTGGGCCTGATCCGCGCTGACGAGGGCACCGCCACGATCGGCGGAAGCGCCTACCGTTCGCTGGCGCACCCCCTGCAGACGGTCGGCGCGGTGCTCGAGGCCTCCAGCTTCCACCCCGGGCGATCGGCGGCGAATCATCTCAAGGTCTACGCGCAGGCGGCCGATCTGCCGACGTCCCGCGTGGACGAGGCGCTCGGCGCGGTCGGCCTCGCCGACGCCGCGGGCCGCAAGGTCGGCGGGTTCTCGCTCGGGATGCGCCAGCGACTGGGGCTGGCCTACGCGCTGCTCGGCGACCCCGGTGTGCTGGTGCTCGACGAGCCGACCAACGGCCTGGACCCCGAGGGCATCAAATGGATCCGTGGCTTCCTCCGCGATCTCGCCCGGCAGGGGCGCACCGTGCTGATCTCGTCTCATCTGCTGTCGGAGGTGCAGCAGACCGTGGATGCCCTGCTGGTCATCGCCCGCGGGCGACTCGTCTTCCAGGGCTCGCTCGATGACCTCATCGATCCGTCGGAGTACTCCACCGTCGTCGACGCCCCCGACCGAGACGCCTTGATCGGCGCCCTCGAACGCGCGGGCCTCGCCTTCGAAGTGCTGCGCTCGGGGCTCACCGTGCGGCACGCCGACACCGTGCGTGTGGGTGAGGTCGCCGCCGGCGCCGGGATCGCGCTGTCGTCGCTGCACCGCCGCGGGCCGGCTCTCGAAGAGGTCTTCCTCGAGCTGGTCGACGGGACGCGGGTGCACGGGAGTGCCGGAACCGGGGCGAGCGCCCAGGCCGGTGCCGGAACAAGTGCCCCGCAGCCGGCTGTCGCGGCACACCAGGACGAAGCGCCGACCGACGACGAGGGGACGGGCCGATGAGCCTCGCCGGCGCGACCCGCGCAGAATCCACGAAGCAGTTCTCGACGTCGATGTGGTGGATCCTCGCCATCGTCCTGTTCGTCTACGTCGCCTTCACCGCATCCGCCCTGGGGTTCGTCCTCTCGGCCTCGGCCACCGGCGCGCTCGGCGGCGAAGGCCCCCAGGCGCCCATCGAGGGGATCTCGGCGACGCTGTACAGCACCGCCGCATCGGTCGGCTACGTGTTCCCGCTCCTGATCGGAACGCTCATGGTCACGGCCGAGTTCCGGCACAAGACCCTCACGCCGACGTTCCTCGCGACACCGCAGCGCACCACGGTCCTGTGGGCGAAGATCCTCATCGGCGTGGTGCTCGGCGTCCTGTACGCCGTCATCGGCATCGTGGCCTCGGTGGCACCCGCCGCCGGCTTCCTCGCCGGATACGGGCTCGACACCGACCTCTCCTCGAGTGACACCTGGGCGCTGCTCGGACGGATGGTCCTCGCCTTCGTCCTGTGGGTGCTCGTGGGCATCGGGGTCGGCGCCCTCGTGCGCAACCAGGTCGGCGCGATCGTCGGCGTGCTGGTGTTCACGCAGTTCATCGAGCCGATCGGCCGGGTCGCCGCATCGTTCGTCGACGGTCTGGCCGACATCACGCGGCTGCTGCCGGGCGCCGCGAGCGACGCCCTCGTGGGGGCCAGTATCTTCGGCGGAACCACCGTGTCGGGCGACGACGGCCTCTCGTGGTGGGGCGGCGGGCTCGTCCTGCTCGCCTACGCCGTCGTGCTGCTGGTGCTGGGCGCCCTGATCAGCTGGCGCCGCGACGTGGCCTGATCCGCCGCCGAGCGCAGCTCGCGTGCGACAGTCGGGATCAGACGGCGGGTGCCGGCCGTGGGGCGCGCCGTCGGCGTTTCGACACCGGCGTCGGGGCGGGCGCATCGGCGGCGATGTCCGCGACGTCGGCGGCCTCGGCGCCGGCGTCCCGTCGGAGCGCCTGCACGAGCGCGAGTCCGTGACGGGTAGACAGCACGATGCGCTGGAACTCGTCGTGACCCCGCAGGTCGATCACGACACCGGGGTTGTGGCGGCGGATGAGGGCGAAGTCCGTGCTGCCCGAGGCCTTCCAGCTGCCCATCGCGATCGTGCCGCGCACGTGCGTGCCGGGGCTGGGCACCCCGCGCAGCCACGTCCACGCGTCGTCGGTGAGCTGCACCTTCTCGATCTGCGCGCGGTCGACCATGACATTCCCCTTGCGGAATGCGAGTGTCCGCTCGATCCGCGACAGCACGACTTCGAGGTGCGCGGAGTCGAGCAGGAGGGTCACCATGCCCCCAGTCTGCCAGCGGCGCCTGCTCTCCACCTGGAGGTTTGCTTACGGACCGGCAACGATCGTGTGCGCCGTCGGCTCGACGACGGTGCAAGACTGGATCGATGACTCTCACCGATCCCGACCGCAGGGCGCCCGTGGCTGACCTGCGTCCGGTCTGGGATCGCCTCGACGCCGGTGTCCCGATCGACGGGGTCGACGCCGAGGCGCTGCTGTCCGCGACCGGCGCGGACTTCGACCGCCTGCTGCGGCGTGCCGGAGCTCTGCGCGATGCGGGGCTCGAGGCATCCGGGCGTTCCGCGGTCATCACCTACTCGCGCAAGGCGTTCCTCCCGCTCACCACCCTGTGCCGCGATCGCTGCCACTACTGCGTGTTCGTGGACACCCCCGGCCAGCTGCTCAAGCTGCACAAGCCGGCGTTCATGTCGCCCGAGCAAGTGCTGATGGTCGCGCGCCAGGCGGCCGCGATGGACTGCAAGGAGGCGCTGCTGACGCTCGGCGATCGCCCCGAGGACCGCTGGCCGGAAGCGCGCGCGTGGCTCGACGAGCACGGCTACGCCTCGACACTCGAGTACGTGGCGGCGATGGCGCGCCTCATCACCGCGGAGACCGGGATGCTGGCGCACGCGAATCCCGGCGTGATGACCTTCGACGAGCTCACGGCGATGCGGCACGTCGCTCCGTCGATGGGGATGATGCTCGAGACGACGTCGCGGCGGCTCTTCGAGGAGCCCGGCGAGGTGCACTACGGCTCACCCGACAAGGACCCCGCCCTGCGGCTGGCTGTCATCGACGACGCCGGGCGCGCCCGCGTGCCGTTCACGACGGGCATCCTCGTGGGGATCGGCGAGACGCAGCGCGACCGTGCCGAGTCGCTCGTCGCGATCCGCGACGCGCACGTGCGACACGCTGTCGTGCATGCGGGTCGCACGCAGGGCCACGTGCAGGAGGTGATCGTGCAGAACTTCCGCGCGAAGCCCCGCACGGCGATGCAGTCCGCGCCGGATGCCTCGGTCCTCGAGTACGTGGCAGCCGTCGCCGTCGCCCGGCTCGTGATGGGCCCCCTCATGCGGATCCAGGTGCCGCCCAACCTCTCGGATCCGGCCGAATTCGACCTGCTGGTGCAGGCGGGCGCCGACGACTGGGGCGGGGTGTCGCCGCTGACCGCGGACCATGTGAATCCCGAGCGCCCCTGGCCGCATCTGTCGGAGCTCGCCGAGCGCACCGCGGCGATGGGCTTCACGCTGCACGAGCGACTGACCGCGCAGCCCGAGTACGTGCAGGATGCCGCGACCTGGATCGATCCGGGTCTGCATGACGCCGTGGCCGCTCTGGCCGACCCCTCGACGGGACTCGCGCGCGACGTGCACCCGACCGGTCGCGACACCGCCGCGCGGAACTCCTCGGAAACCGTCGGCGCCCCGACGGATGCGACCGATTCGCGGGGGACGGCGGCGAATGTGAGGAGTTCTGCACGCGACTCCGGAGTCGCCGGTCTCGCGGAGGCCGCTGCCGCCGACCCGGCGGCGCTGGACGACGGCGATTGGGCCGCGCTGCTGCGCGCGACGGGAGACGATCTCGCCGCACTCACCGCGGCCGGGGACGACGTGCGCCGCTACACCGTCGGCGAGGCGGTCAGTCTGGTCGTCAACCGCAATCTCACCTCGTCGGGGTTCCGCACGGTGGGGGCGGGTCTGTCCGAGGGGACGTTCGACCTCGACGATGTGCGTGCGATCGCCGCCGACGCCGCCGAGCTGGGAGCGACCGAGATCTGCGTGCAGGGGCGGGTGGCGGCGTCCGAAGACCCCTCGGCCTACATCGACATCATCCGCGCGATCTCCGAGGCCGCGCCGCGTCTGCACGTGCACGCGTACCGGCCGCAGGACGTGCGCGATCTCGCCGATCGCACCGGCGCCGATCTGGTGGAGACGCTGCACGCGCTCCGGGATGCGGGCGTCGACACGATGCCCGGCACCGGGGTCAAGGTCCTCAGCGAGCGGGTGCGCCGACGGATCGCACCCGACGATCTGGAGATCGACCGCTGGATCGAGGGGATCATCGCCGCGCACCGCGCCGGTCTGCGATCGACGTCGGTGCTCTTCTACGGACACGTGGAGACCGCCGCGGAGCGCATCGCCCATCTGCGCCTGCTGCGGTCGATCCAGGACGAGACGCGAGGCTTCACCGAGTTCGTGCCGATCCCGCTCCCCGGGCCTGCGGGCGGCGTGCCGCTCGTTCCCGGACGCGCCCCGCTCGACGAGCACCGCGCGATGGTCGCGGTCTCGCGCCTCCTGCTGTCCGGGAGCATCCCGCACATTCAGATCCCCTGGACCCGCGTCGGCCGTAGCCAGGCCGCCGAGCTGCTGCGCGCCGGAGGCGACGACCTCGGTGGTGCGCTCCTCGACGGACGCGTGCGACCCGATGCGGGCGTCGAGCACGGACAGGAGCTGCCTGCGTCGGATGCCGCGCGCCTCGCCGCGGGCCTGTTCCGGCCGTTCCGCCTGCGGACGACCGACTACCGGGAGCCGACCCCCGACGCGGAGCACCGCCGATGACCGAACGGGTCGAGGTCGCCGTCATCGGCGCCGGGTTCGCCGGACTCGGGATGGCGATGGCCCTGCGGCGTGCCGGCCGTGACTCCTTCGTGGTGCTCGAGCGCGCGGCATCCGTCGGCGGCACCTGGCGCGACAACACGTATCCCGGTGTCGCGTGCGATGTACCCAGCCACCTGTACGGCTTCGCCGCGCACCCCAACCCCGACTGGTCGGGCGTGTATGCGCGGGGAGACGAGATCCACCGATACCTCGAGGACGTCGCCGACCGCGAGCATCTCGGCGAGCGGCTGCGCCTGCAGACCTCGCTGCGCTCGGCGCGCTGGGAGGACGGCGTCTGGCGGCTCGAGACCGGCGGCGCCGAGCCGGGAGAACTCCACGCGGACGTGCTCGTGCTCGCGTGCGGACGGCTGACCGAACCGGTGGTCCCCGAGATCGACGGGCTCGCAGGCTTCGACGGCCCGCTGTTCCACTCCTCGCGCTGGGACCACTCCGTCGACCTCGAGGGCGCCCGCGTGGCGGTCGTCGGCACCGGCGCGAGCGCGATCCAGCTGGTTCCCGAGCTCGCCCGGACCGCCGCCCACGTCACCCTCTTCCAGCGGACACCCGCCTGGATCGTCCCCCGCGGCGCACGCCCCTACTCGGAGGCGGAGCGCGCGGCATTCACCGCGTACCCGGAGGAGCTCGATCGACTGCGGGCTGAGCTGTACACCGAGGGCGAGGCCCGGTTCGCGTCGCGATCAGGCGATGCCGCGGCATCCGTCATCGCCCGGCGAACGGCCGAACAGCACCTGGCCGGTCAGATCGGCGACCCCGCACTGCGCGCCGCGCTGACTCCGGACTACGCCTTCGGGTGCAAGCGCGTGCTGCTCTCCGACGAGTTCTACCCGGCGGTCGCCTCCGATGCGGTGACACTCGAGCCCTCGGCTCTCGCGGCCGTGGAAGGATCGGCGCTCGTCGCGTCGAGCGGCGCGCGGTACGACGCCGACGTCCTCGTGCTCGCGACCGGGTTCGCCTCGACGCAGCAGCCCTACGCCGCCCTCGTGCACGGCGAGGACGGGCGGACGCTCGACCAGCACTGGGCCGAGGGGATGACGTCGTTCGGGTCGACCGTGGTGACCGGCTTCCCGAATCTGTTCGTCCTGAACGGACCCAATGCGTCGCTCGGACACAATTCGTCCGTGCTCATGGTCGAGGAGCAGGCGGCGTACACGGTGCGGGCGCTGGCTCTCCGCGGCGAGGACCGCGCCGTGCTGCGCGTGCGCCCCGAGGCCGAGGCCGCCTACTCCGCAGAGATCGCGCGTGCCGCGCGCGAGACCCCGTGGATGACCGGCGGATGCCGCAACTGGTACGTCGACGAGCGATCCGGTCGACTCACCCTGCTGTGGCCGGGCACGGTCGATGCCTTCCGTGCGCGGCTGGCGCGCGCGGACGGGTCCGAATTCGCGGCCGCCACCGTCAGCGGCACCCTGCACGACGGAACATCCACACGAACGGGAGAACAGACATGACCGTACCGCTGCGATTCGGCTACAAGGCCTCGGCCGAGCAGTTCGGACCCACCGAGCTGCTGGAGTTCGGCGTACTCGCCGAGGAGATGGGCTTCGACTCGGTGTTCGTCTCCGACCACCTGCAGCCGTGGATGCACGACGGCGGCCACGCCCCGGCGGCCGTGCCGTGGCTCGGCGCGCTCGGTGCCCGCACGTCGAAGATCATCATGGGCACATCGGTGCTGACACCGACCTTCCGCTACCATCCGGGCGTCGTCGCCCAGATGTTCGCGACGCTGGGCGTCCTCTACCCGAACCGCGTCATCCTCGGCGTCGGAACCGGTGAGGCGCTCAACGAGGTGACGCTCGGTCTCGAATGGCCGGACCCGCCCGAGCGCTTCCAGCGTCTCAAAGAGGCGATCACCCTCATCGAGAAGCTGTGGGACGACGAACGCGTCACGTTCGACGGCACGTACTACTCGGTCAAGGATGCGACGATCTACGACCGGCCGCCCGCCGACTCGAAGGTGCCGATCTACATCGGCGCCGCGGGCCCGGCGGCGACCCGTCTGGCCGGTCGCATCGCCGACGGCTTCATCACCACGAGCGGGAAGGACCCTGCGCTCTACACCGACACGCTGCTCCCCGCGCTGGCCGAAGGCCTGTCGAAGGCCGGACGCGCCGAGGGGTCGATCGACACCCTCATGGAAGTGAAGGTCTCGTACCACCCCGACCAGGAGGTCGCCCTCGAGAAGACCCGGTTCTGGGCACCGCTCGCACTGTCAGCCGACGAGAAGATGGGCGTGCACGACCCG
Source organism: Microbacterium songi (assembly GCF_042747925.1). NCBI lineage: Bacteria > Bacillati > Actinomycetota > Actinomycetes > Micrococcales > Microbacteriaceae > Microbacterium > Microbacterium songi. The sequence goes on along the minus strand of NZ_JBHZIE010000011.1, from coordinate 135,497 downwards.
ATCGAGATGCAGCGACTGGCCGACGAACTGCCGATCGAGCGCGTCGCCAAGCGCTTCATCGTCTCGACCGATCCCGACGAGCACGTGGAGCGCATCGCCCAGTACGTCGACCTCGGTTTCCGCCATCTGGTGTTCCACGACCCCGGCCACGACCAGGAGGAGTTCCTCCGGATGTACGGCGCCGAGATCCTGCCGCGCCTGCGCGCGCGCTTCGGGGAGTGACCGGCGTCGGCTGGGCCGTCGTCATCCCCGTGAAGCCGGCCGACCGCGGCAAGTCGCGGCTGCGCGTGGACGGTCTCGACGAGATCGGCCGCATCACCCTCGCCCGCGCGATCGCCCTCGACACGATCGCGGCGGCGGCCGCATGCGCCGAGGTGGCGCAGGTGCTCGTCGTCACAGAGGACGCCTCGTTGCCCCTGCTCGCCGCCGACATCCCCGGGCTGCGGTTCGTCGCCGAGGGCGATGCTCGCGGGATCGACGAAGCGGTGGCTGCGGGTGCCGCGGCGGCGGGCGAACGGATGCCTCGCGCGGCGCTCCTCGGAGACCTCCCGGCGCTCCGGTCCGAGGACCTCGGCGCCGCGCTTGTCGCGGCCTCCGCGGTCGATCATGGTGTCGTCGCCGACGCGGAGGGCACGGGGTCGACCCTGGTGACCGCCCGTCCGGGTGCGCCGTGGACGTCCGCGTTCGGCCAGGACTCCTTCGCGCGGCACGTCGCGCTCGGGTGCGTCCCGCTGCAGGTGCCGGATGCCTCGACCCTTCGTCGCGACGTCGACACCGCCGATCAGCTCGACGAGGCGGCGCTCACCGGCCTCGGCGAGCGGACGGCCCGCGCACTCGGCGGCGCGCGGAGGGCCGTGTAGGCGATGCGGACCGTACCGTCGACTGCTTCGACCACGCCCGCATTAGGCTGAACGCGATGTTCCTTCTCCAGCACGGTGCGCGCGCATGACCGACAATCCCCTCGTCGCGGCACCGATCGACACGGCCACCCCGTTCTCGGGTGCCGGCCTGCTCGATTCGGGCACGCAGCTCGCCGCCGCCATCGACTCGGGCAGCTGGGTGGAGGGCGGTGTCGCCGCTCTCGGCGTCGCGCTCGACACGGCGGCGACCGTGATGGATCCCCTCGGCTCGCTCATCGGAGCCGGGCTCGGCTGGCTGATCGACCACTTCGAACCCTTGAAAGGCTGGTTCAACGATCTGACGGGCGACGCCGGCGAAGTGGCCGCCTTCGCGCAGACGTGGGCGAACATCCAGGCGCAGCTGCAGGCGTCCGGCGATGAGCTGACGCGGGTGCTCGCCGATGTCGATGACCTCCACGGCGAGGCGATGGACGCCTACCGCCGATTCCAGCAGGATGCGGCGGGGCACATCACCGGCGCCGCGAGCTGGGCGGGCGCGATGTCGACCGGCCTGAGCATCGCCTCGACGATCGTGCAGGTCGTGCACGATCTCGTCCGCGACGTGATCTCGCAGCTGGTCGGATCAGCGATCTCGTGGGCTGCCGAAGCCGTCTTCTCCCTCGGTCTGGCGACGCCCTGGATCGTGTCGCAGGTCACGACGCGCGTGTCGTCCCTGGCGGCGACCGTCGGTTCGAAGGTCACGACACTCATCCGATCGGTGAAGTCGCTGTCGAAGCTGCTCGACGAGCTGAAGGTGCTGCTTTCTCAGGCCGACGAGCTGTTCGCGAGCGTGCTGCGCGGTGGACCGCCGTCGGCTCCGCGGACGCCCGGGACGGACGTGGCCGTACCGCACGACGCACCGGGGCTGCCGGCATCGATCGGTCATCCGCTCTCGGACGACGAACTGCAGCTCATGATCGACAACGGGTACCACAGCTCGGTCTTCGGCGATCAGATCGCCCCGCTCTACGACCGATCGGGTGCCACATTGGGTGGGCCGAACTCCGACGTCTGGGCGATGCCCACAGAGGATGCCGCGCAGATCGGCTCGGTCGCGCAGGCGGCGCGGGAGACGGGCATGGCGCCCACCGTGCAGAACGCCCACCTCAACGGCGGCGACGTCTATGCCGTGCATTTCCCCGTGGACCCCGCCGTGCTCCGACGGCCGACCCTCGCCGATTCCGGCGGGTGGCCGCACTTCTACGAAGACCCGACCAACCTCGGCTCGACGTATGGTCACACCGCCGTCAACACCGGCAACGGGTCGTACCTTCTCAATCAGACGCGGGAGACGCTGGTGCCGGGTGGCAACGCGGTCCCGGGCGGCGCGGTGCTGACACACCTCGAGGACGGGTCGTGGGTCGTGGTGAGGCGCTACTGATGACCTTCGAACTCGGATGCCCGGTCTGCCACGAGGGCTTCTCCTCCGGCGGGGAGCCGACCTTCGTCATCGCGACGACTCCCACCGATCTGCTCTACCGCTGCCGGGTCTGCGAGACCTGGTGGGTCGGCGACAGCCACTCACTGCATCCCGTCACCGCTGCACAGGCCCACGAACGCTTCCCGGAACAGGTGTCCGCATGACCACGACCGACGTGCCCCTCCTCGACCGAGCGATCGCGAAGGCGCGCGACCGCGCGCTGACCATGCAGTCCGTGCTCTGGACGCTGGCCGCCTCGACGATCTACGTACCCAGCGGAGCCGACCCGGGGCCGGATCGCGCGGGGATGCGCCCGGTGTACTACCAGAACGGCGAGACGCGGATGCTGGCCGCCTTCACGTCGCCGGATGCGGCCTCGACGCTCGGTGAACTCGCACCGTTCGTGGTCGCCTTCTCGGGTGAGGACCTCCTGCGGACGATCCCCGCGAGCGAGGGTCTGGTCGTCAATCCCGGCGCCGCGCTCGGATTCGACATCGCGCCCGAGGGTCTCGCCGCGTTCCGGCAGGAGATCGCGTCCTGAGCGGGCCGCGCACGGATCAGACCAGCAGGTAGACCGCGCCGACGATCGTCAGGATGATCACCAGCCGCTCGAAGAGCTTCTGGTCGATACGACCGGCGAGCCACCGGCCGAGCAGCGCGCCCGCCACCACCGCGGGCACGAGTGCGAGGTCCATGAGCACCTCGGGGACGGTGATCAGGCCGAGGCCGACCGAGAACGGCACCTTCGTGAGGTTGACGAGGGCGAAGAACCACGCGGCGGTGCCGAGGAACTCCTTCACTTCGAATCGCGCCGCGAGGAAGTACATCGACATCACGGGGCCACCGGCGTTGGCGACCATCGTGGTGAAGCCGCCGAGCGTGCCGTACGTGGCCGCGGCGACCCGCTGCCGGCCGCCGATCTGCGCCTGCTCCTGCACGCGCGCCTGCACGCGGCGCCGGAACAGCGTGATCGCGATGAGCACGAGGAGGATCACGCCGATGATGCGCTTCACCCACTGATCGGGCGTGAACGCGAGGAACACGACGCCCAGCACCACACCGACCAGCACCGCGGGGGCGAGTCGCAGCAGCACCGGCCAGTTCGCGTGGCGACGATAGGTGAGGACGGCGAACACGTCGGCCACGATCAGCAGCAGCAGCAGTGCACCGGTGGACTGCCGCGCCGGCAGAAGGGCCGCGAAGATCGCCACCGACAGGATCGTCGCGCCCGGCAGTGCGGTCTTGGACACCCCGACGGTGAAGGCTGCGATCGCCAGCAGCAGCCACGCGACCGCGGTCAGCTCGGGCACGTCAGACGCCGACCGCGTCGAGCGCAGCGTCGACGATGTCGGCGGAGGCCGCGGCATCCGTCATCCACAGCGGAGTGACGATCGGCCGGATGCCCCGCCCGGCGACCTCGGGGGCCAGTGCGCCGTCCTCCTCGGCCAGGAGCCACGCGTCCAGCAGGCCGCCGTCGGCGCGCGCGCCGTAGTGCGCCGCCACGGCCGACGCGGAGGTCTCGACGCCGATCGCCGCGAGGCAGACGTCGGCCATGCCGCGGACGACCCGGCCGCCGATGATCGGTGCCACACCGACGACGGGCGCGGAGGTGGAGGCGAGCGCCGCACGCATACCCGGGACCGCGAGGATCGGACCGAGAGAGACGACGGGGTTGGAGGGACCGAGCAGCACGACGTCGGCGCCGGCGATCGCCTCGGCGACACCCGGGGCGGGTGCGGCGTCGCCGATGCCGGGGTTCTCGAACGCGGCGGGCTGGAGCGCGGCCCGGTGGCGCGTCCACCACTCCTGGAAGTGCATCCGTCTGCCGTCGCACAGTACGACGATCGTGTCGGCCTCGGTATCGGTCATGGGGAGGAGATGCACTCCGAGCGGCCATCGCCGCGACATCCGGCCGATGACCTGCGTCGGGGTCAGGCCGTCGCGCAGCCAGCCGGTGCGCGCCAGGTGCGTCCCGAGGTCGAGATCGCCCAGTGTGAACCACGGCCAGCCCGCGCCCCAGGCCTGGAGCTCATGGTTGACGCGTTCGGTGTCGCCCGCCCGTCCCCAGCCGCGCTGTGTGTCGTTCTGCCCGGCGAGGGCGTAGACGATCGAATCGACGTCGGGCTGCAGCCTCACCCCGCTCAGCCAGAGGTCGTCACCGGTGTTGACGACCACCGTGGCCTCGGGGGCGCCGCGCCGGGCGAGGGCCGCGCGCACACCGAGCGTGAACTTGGCCCCGCCGACCCCGCCGGCGAGGACGACGACGCGCGGCGAAGAACTCATCCCTCCAGCCTAGGCCGGGCCGACGGGCGCTGCGGTCCGTCGGGAGGGCACTCCCGGGACGGTCAGGGAGCGACGGCAGCCGCTGCGGCGCGAGCCGCGGCGGGAAGCGCGTCCAGCACCCGAGACAGGGCCCGCTCGTCGTGCGCGGCCGTCAGGAACCACGCCTCGAACACGCTCGGCGGCAACGAGACCCCCGCGTCGAGCATCGCGTGGAAGAACGGCGGATACCGCCACGACTCCTGCGTCAGGGCCTCAGCGTACGTGCGCGGCGATGACGGCAGGAACGCCAGCCCGAACAGCGAGCCGGCACGGGGGACCGAATGCACGACGCCCGCCGCCGACAGCGCGTCCGACAGTGCGGAGGCGACGACGGATGCCGCGGCATCCACTTTCGCGTACACCTCGGGCGTCGCGAGCCGGAGAGTGGCCAGACCGGCCGCGACCGAGAGCGGATTGCCCGACAGCGTGCCGGCCTGATAGACCGGCCCCACCGGGGCGAGGAAGTCCATGACGTCGCCGCGACCACCGAGGGCTGCCAGCGGCATTCCGCCGCCGACGACCTTGCCGAACGTGAACAGGTCGGGGGTGTAGCGCTCCCCCGCCTCGTGCTGGAGGCCCCAGTAGCCGGCCGGGTGCACGCGGAACCCCGTGAGCACCTCATCACTGATCAGGAGGGCACCGTGCTCGTGCGCGATGTCGGCGAGCGCGGCGTTGAAGCCGGGGAGCGGCGCCACGACACCCATGTTCGCGGCGGCGGCCTCGGTGATGACCGCGGCGATGCGGTCGCCGTGCACCGCGAAGACCTCACGGACGGCGTCGAGGTCGTTGTACCCGATGACCAGCGTCTGAGCGGCGACCGGTGCGGGCACACCCGCGGAGTCGGGCAGCGCGAGCGTCGCGACGCCCGAGCCGGCGGCCGCCAGCAGGCCGTCGGAGTGTCCGTGGTAGTGCCCGGCGAATTTGACCAGCAGGTCGCGGCCGGTGAAGCCGCGTGCGAGGCGGATCGCGGTCATCGTCGCCTCCGTGCCGGTCGACACCAGCCGGACGCGTTCGATCGGCCGCGCTTCGCCCACGGCCACCCGGCCGGCGATGAGCTCGGCCAGCTGCACTTCACCCTCGGTCGGGGCGCCGAAGGACAGGCCGCGGGATGCCGCGTCCTGCACGGCCGCGACGATCTCGGGGCGCGCGTGCCCGAGCAGCGCAGGGCCCCATGAGGCGACGAGGTCGACGTACTCCCGGCCCGCGACATCGGTCACGTACGGTCCGCGCGCGGAGGCGAGGAACCGCGGCGACCCGCCCACCGACCCGTAGGCGCGCACGGGCGAGTTGACGCCGCCGGGGATCACCCCGCGCGCTTCGGCGAACAGTTCGTCGTTGCGATCGGTCACGTGGCTCGGCTCCTTCGATGTTCGGGATTCAGTCTGCGCCTCTGCCCACCGCGGCAGAAGATCGGCATCGTCCGCGTCTGCTACTCGCGCAGCCAGCCGGCGGCCTCGACCGCCCAGTAGCTCAGCACGGCGTCGGCACCGGCACGGCGGATCGCCAGAAGCGACTCGAGGATCGCGCCGCGGCGATCGATCCATCCGTTCGCCGCAGCCGCTTCCACCATCGCGAACTCTCCCGACACCTGGTAGGCCCAGACCGGGACGTCGACGGCGGCGCGCACATCGGCCAGCACATCGAGGTACGGCAGCGCCGGCTTGACCATGACGACGTCGGCGCCCTCCTCGACATCGAGGAGCGCCTCGCGGAGACCTTCGCGCGCGTTGCCGGGGTCGAGCTGATACGTGCGGCGATCGCCCTGGAGCTGGGAGTCGACGGCTTCGCGGAAGGGGCCGTAGAACGCCCCCGCGTATTTCGCCGAGTAGGCCAGGATCATCGTGTCGCTGAAGCCTTCGGCATCGAGCGCCGCCCGCACGTGCCCGGTCTGGCCGTCCATCATGCCGGAGAGCCCGAGCATCGCCGAGCCCGCCCTGGCCTGCGCGAGCGCCATCGCCGCATAGCGCTCGAGGGTCGCGTCGTTGTCGACCGCGCCGCCGGCCGTGAGCACGCCGCAGTGACCGTGATCGGTGAACTCGTCGAGGCAGAGGTCGGTCTGCACCACGAGCGCGTCGCCGATCTCGTCGGCCACGGCCCGCGTCGCGATGTTCAGGATGCCGCGGGGATCGTCCGCCCCCGATCCACGGGCGTCGCGCACGGTGGGCACGCCGAACAGCATGACCCCGCCGATTCCGGCGGCCGCGGCATCCGTCACCGCAGCCTTGAGCGAGTCGACCGTGTGCTGCACGACGCCGGGCATCGACGAGATCGGCGCCGGATCGGGTATCCCCTCGCGGACGAACAGGGGCAGGACGAGCTGGGCGGGGGCGATGCGCGTCTCACGCATGAGCGCGCGCAGCGCGGGGGTCTGCCGCAGCCGACGCGGCCGGTGGACGGGGAAGCTCACCGGGAGAACTCGTCGGACGCGTGGGGCAGCGCGAAGTGCGACACGGCTTCGATGAGCGAGTCGACGGTCTGGCGGTCGGCCACCACATCGACCGGCAGACCCGCGCGCTTGGCGTCTTTCGCGGTGCGCGGGCCGATGGCCGCGATCACGGTCGACTCGGGGATCTCGGGGAACTGCTCCTGCACCTGCTCCGCGACCGATCCGCTCGTCACGAGGATCGCGTTGATGCGGCCGCTGCGCACGTCCTCGGCGATCTTGTCGGTGACCGGCACCCCGACGGTCCGGTACGCCACGACGCTGCGCACGCGGTGCCCCGCCTCGATCAGCATGCGCGTGAGCACCGGCTTGGCGATCTCGCTGCGGAGCGTCAGGATGTCGCGCGGCTCGGGCTCGATGGCGATGAGCTGTTCCGCCATGCCCGCCGCGGAGTTGTCCTGCTCGGGGATCAGATCGACCCGGTAGCCCATCGACTGCAGGGCGGCGGCCGTGGTCTCGCCGACCGCCGCGAGCCGCGTGTGCGGGGGGACGGTCGCCCGGTAGGCGTACAGGACGTCTGCGGTCGTGGCGCTCGTGACGGTGAGCCACTGGAACGCCCCGGCCGCGAGATCGGCCAGCGCCTCGTCGAGGGCGGCCTGGTCGTTCGTGGGGGCGAAGTTGATGAGAGGGGCGACCACCGGGGTGGCGCCCCGGGATCGGAGGGTGGCGGCGACGCTGTCGCCCCATGGACCGCCGCGCGGCACAAGCACCCGCCAGCCGGCGAGCGGCTTGGGTGTCGTGGCGATAGGGGAAGTGTTCATTGGGTCGACTCTCGTGTTACCACGTCGGCCGCCCCGCGTTCGAGCAGCCGACGAGCGACTTCAGACCCGGCGCGCGCAGCACGAGCGATCGGGTTCGCGTCGTCGGCAGCATCCGCACCATTGCCGCTGCCCTTGTCTCGAGCATACCCCGGCGTCAATCGGATCGTTCGGTCCAGCGCGATGCGGTGCGAACCGTCGAGTTCGTAGACGACGGCACGGATGCGCAGGTCGCCGTCGGCGATGTCGGCGTAGACCCCGACCGGCGCGTGGCATCCGGCCTCGAGCGTCGCGAGGACCGCCCGTTCGGCGGTGACCGCGATGCGCGTGGCGTCGTCCTCCAGCAGCGCGATCGCGGCGCGGAGGTCGGCCTCCGCGTCCTCGCGCGTCTCGATCGCGAGCGCGCCCTGGCCAGGGGCCGTCGGCCACTCCGTCAGGCCCAGCGCCTCGCGCTGCAGTCCGCCGTCATCGGGGTCGAGACGGGCCAGGCCCGCCGCCGCCAGCACCACCGCGTCGAGCTCACCGTCGCGCACGCGCCCCAGGCGGGAATCCACGTTGCCGCGCAGGTCGCGCACGTCCACGCGCGGGTTCCGTCGCCGCACCTGCGCCACACGGCGCGGAGAGCCGGTTCCCACCGTCGCGCCCGACGAGAGCGACTGCAGCGGCGTGCCGTTCTTCGTCACGACGACGTCGCGAGCGTCGGCGCGCACCGGGGTCGCGGCGATCACCAGACCCTCGGGCTGTGCGGTCGGCAGGTCTTTGAGCGAGTGCACGAGCAGATCGCACTCCCCCGCCAGCAGTGCTTCGCGGAGTCGAGTGGCGAACACCCCGGTGCCACCCAGCGACGCGAGCGAGGCACGGGTGACGTCACCCTCCGAGACGATCGGGACCAGGTGCACCGGACGACCGGATGCCGCGGCCAGCGCGTCGGCCACCTGCTGCGACTGCGCCAGGGCGAGGGCGCTGCGCCGGGTGCCGAGCCGGAGCGCGACGCCGGTCATGAGCGCACCGCGCGGGGCGCGTCCGTCCCTGGACGGGGTGCCGCGGCGAGGGATGCGGTGACCCCCGCGTCGATCACTGCAGCACCTCGGCGACCTCGCGGAGCTCCAGGCGGCGGCCGGTGTAGAACGGGACCTCTTCGCGCACATGACGACGCGCGTCGGTGTAGCGCAGGTCGCGCATCATGTCGACGAGGTCGGTGAGGTCCTCGGACTCGAGCGGAAGGATCCATTCGTAGTCGCCGAGCGCGAAACTCGCGACGGTGTTGGCCGTCACCCCGGTGAAGGCCGCACCCTGACGCCCGTGCTCGGCGAGCATGCGGCGACGCTCCTCCTCGGGAAGGAGGTACCACTCGTAGCTGCGCACGAACGGGTACACGCACAGCCACGTCTTGGGTGCGATGCCGCGCAGGAAACCCGGCACGTGGGAGCGGTTGAACTCCGCGTCGCGGTGGACGCCCATCGCGTTCCAGACCGGCAGGAGATGCCGCAGGAGCTCGGTGCGGCGCAGACGCCGGAGGTCGCGCTGCAGATCGTCGGCGTTCGCGCCGTACAGCCAGACCATGAGGTCGGCGTCGGCGCGAAGGCCGCTGACGTCGTAGAACCCGCGTACCGTGACGCCGCTGTCCTCGATCAGCCGGACGATGTCGGCGAGTTCGGTCTCGTCGGATTCGGCGACTGCCCGGGCGGGGTCTCTGCGGAACACCGCCCACAGCGTGTAAGCGGTCGAGGTCATCTCTGCGTCGGAAGCCATGACTACAGTCTCCCCCGCCACGTCGGGCGCGGCTCGCACGCCGTCCTCGGACGACGTGGATTCGTGGATGGACTCGGATTCAGCGCGTGTACGCGCGCACGAGGGCCCAGACGATCGTGCCGACCGCTGCGGCACCGGCGACGACGATCGCGGCCGTGGCCGTGGGGTTCTTGCGGGAGAAGTCGCGGGCCTGGCCGATGCGCAGGTCGGCGACGTCGGCGACGCGCTGCGGGACGTTCGCCTTGACCTCGATCGCGGCCAGCGCCGCCTTCAGCTCGGCACGCGCCTGCTCGACGGGATCTGCGATCCCCAGCGCGACGGCCGTGCGCGGCACGGGCACCGGGGCGTTAGACGAGCTCATTGCGCACCTCTCTGATGTCTTCGCTGATGGATTCGACCGGGTTCTTGTCCTTGCCCACCTTGCGGAACCGCAGAAGGCCGAGCAGGGCGAGCACCGCCACGACGAGGATCATGACACCGAAGACCACGACCGCCGACAGCCACACCGGCCACCACGATGAGAGCCCGGCGATGATGAACGCCAGCAGCACCGGGATCGACCAGAACAGCACGAACAAGGCGCCGACGAACCACCCGGCACCGATCCCGGCGTCCTTCGCGGTGCGCTTGAGCCACCCTTTCGCCCCGTCGATCTCGGCGACGATCAGGTTGCGGACCAGCTCGGGGATCTCCCCGACCAGGGTCAGCAGGCTGTCGTCGGCGCGATCGCGGAATCCACGAGGCGTCGTCATGTCACTTCCCGTTTCGCCCGGCGGCGTCGGCGATGTCGTCGATGGCGTGGTCCGCGGCATCCTTCACCGCTCCTGCCGACGTGTCGGCGGCCTTCGAGACGCGGTTGACCGAGCTCTTGCCCGTGCGGATCGCCGCATCGAGCTTCTCACCGGCTGTGTCCTTGCCCTTGACGGCGTTGGTCACCTTGACGGCGCTGTCCCAGATCGTGCTCGGGAGGGCCATGACGCTCGACTTCGCGAAGTCCGTCGCCTTGCCGACCTGCTTCTGGACGGGCTCGAGGTTCCAGACCTTCTCCGCCTGGGTCTTGATCTGCTCGTACCGCTCACGACCGGCCCGGGTGCCGAGCACGTAGCCCACACCGATACCGACGACGAGTCCTAGTTTGCCCCTCATGGGGTCTCCTCACGCTGGATGACACTGCTGGTCTGCTCCCCAGGGTAGCCCTGTATGCCGAATCGGGCATCCGCGCTTGACAACCGGGGTGGCAGCGGTCAGTCCTCCGCCGGGACGGCGCCGAACAGCGCTCCGCGGCGCACGCGCTCCGCCTCGCGGACGGCGTCGGGCACGACCTGCGCCAGTCCCGTCCCGGCGAGCCACGCCCCGGTGGCGGCAAGCCCCGGCACCCCGTGGATCGCGGACCGGGCGGCGGCGCTGCGTGCGGCACGTCCGATCACCGACGCCGGCTGCGACTGCGTGTACCGCTCGCGGTGCGCACCGCGCAGCTGCGCCCTGGTGAGGGGGACACCCAGCAGAGCGGATGCCTCGGCCAGCGCGAGAGCCGCGGCATCCGCGTCGTCCATCCCCGAGGTCGCGGGCCGCTCCCCCTGCGTGCCGAAGGAGACGCGCACGATGTGCGCGCCGTGCGCCGCCTCGGCCACCCATGCCCACTTCGCCGTGGAGTGCGTCAGCGCCTTCGCCCGGAACGAGCCGGGCACCGTGAGCACGCCGGTGCCGCGGGGCCGTGCGTCCAGCGCCGGGGCGTCGAGCACGAGCGTGATCAGCTCGATCACCGGGGCGTCGGTGGGTTCGTCGGCTCCGGTCCCGCCGGGCTCGAGCCCGGGCACGAGCGGAGCCAGGAGGTCGCGCGCCACGCGCTCCGGTGCGGCGACCACGACCGCCGTCGCGGTGAGGACGCGGTCGCCCGGCCCTGCGGCTCCGGACTCATCGGCCGGGCCGGACGCGTCGGCCACGTCGGCGGCGGCCGTCCTGACCGTGATCGCCCACCCGCCGTCCGCGCGCGTGATCGCCGAGACCGGGCTGCGGGTCTCGACACGTCCGCCGAGTTCTTCGATGCGCGCGCGGATCGCGGCGGGAAGCCTCGCCATCCCCCCCGCGATGCCCTCGACGGCGCCACCCGGCGCCTTCGCGGCATCCGGGCCGGTGATCACCGCGGGCTGCGCGGCATCGGTCGCCGGCGACACACGGGCTGCCGTGAGCTGGGCGACCGCGCCAGAGAGCGAGCCGGTGCGGGTGAGGGCCGCGCTCAGACCCGGGGCCGCGAGGTCGACGTCGATCTCGTCGGGACGCGACGAGTACACCCCGGCGGTGACGGGGGCCACGAGACGATCGACGACCCGGACGCCCATGCGGGAGCGCACCAGCGCACCCAGACTCTGCTCGCGACCGATCGTCAGGGGCGGTCGCAGACGGTCGACGTAGGCGCGCCACGCGCCGCTCCACCCGATCACGCGACGGACGTCCGGCGCGAACGGATTCTCGGGGATGCCGAGCACACCCCCGGCCGGCAGCGGCGCGGCGCCCACTCCCGGCACACCCGCGACCCAGGCCCGCCCGGCGTTCGGAGCGACGACGGCGTCGGCCATGCCGAGCTCCCCGACCAATGCGCGGACCGTTCCGCCACGGGTGGCGTAGCTCTCGGCGCCGGCGTCGACCAGGATGCCGGCGACCTCAGCCGTGCGCAGCACCCCCCCGACGCGATCAGATGCTTCGAGTACGGTCACCGGAATTCCGACCTTCGCGCACTCCATCGCGACGACGAGACCCGCCATTCCGCCCCCGACCACGACGACGTGGCTGTCGCGCGCCTGGGCGGCGAGGTCGCTGATCGGCCGGGGCTGAGGCGAAGCCCCCGCCGCGCTTTCGGACGTCACGCCACGTCCTCCCCGTGCGCGAGCGCCACGATGCGCGTCAGCACCTCGGGGTCGGTCTCAGGGGGGACCCCGTGGCCGAGGTTGAGGATGTGCGCCCGCGCCGCCCGCCCGCGCTCGATGACGTCGGTCACGTGCGCGGCGAGGACCGGCCACGGCGCCTGCAGCAGAGCAGGATCGATGTTGCCCTGCACGGTCGTGTCGGGGCCGAGGACGGCCGCCGCCTCATCGAGCGGCAGTCGCCAGTCGACGCCGACCGCGTCGGCCAGGCCGTCCAGGCGCATGTCGTCGAGGATCGGACCCGTGCCGATGCCGAAATGGATGCGCGGCACCGTGAGTTCGCTCGACCCGTCGCCGGTGCGTGCGCCGAGCGCCTGCCGGGAGTGCGGCGCGACGTATTCGCGGTAGTCGGCGGGCGAGAGCGACCCGGCCCAGGAGTCGAAGAGCTGCACCGCGGATGCTCCGCCCGTCACCTGCGCGTCGAGGAAGACCTCGGCGACCTCGGCCAGCCACGTCGCGAGCAGATGCCAGGACGCCGGATCGGCGTGCATCATCGCCCGGGCGCGGAGGTGCTCCTTGGACGGTCCACCCTCGATGAGGTAGGCCGCGAGGGTGAACGGCGCACCCGCGAAGCCGATGATCGGGGTGTCGCCGAGTTCGGCGGCGACGATGCCGACGGCCTCGCGGATCGGCCCGGACGCGTCGGTGATCACCGCCGGAGGCGTGCGGGTGAGTCGCTTCACGTCGGAGGCCGTGCGGATCGGATCGGCGAACACGGGTCCGCGTCCGGGCTCGATCTCGACCGCGACGCCCGCCAGCTTCAGCGGCACGACGATGTCGCTGAAGAACACCGCGGCGTCGACGTGGTGCCGGCGCACGGGCTGGAGCGTGATCTCGGCCGCGAGCGCGGGGTCCAGGCACGCATCCAGCATGCGCGTGCCGACGCGCAGCTCGCGGTACTCCGGCAGCGACCGTCCGGCCTGCCTCATGAACCAGACGGGAGGTCGGTCCTGACGCTCGCCGCGCAGCGCGCGGATCAACGGGGAATCGGCGGGACCAGGCATCCGTCCATTCTCCCACCCGCCGCGGCGAACAATCACGACGTGAAGCGACCTCGGGCGGGGCCGCGCCGCAGCGGGATATCCTTGCACAGTGCTGATCTGCGTCACGGCGAGTCACAAGACCGCCTCCTTCGAGCTTCTCGAACGGCTCAGCACCCGCACCGCTTCGATCGCCCCGCTCATCTCCGCGCACGACGACTGCGTGCAGGGTGCCGTCGTCGTGGCGACGTGCAACCGGTTCGAGGCCTACGTCGAGATGGACGAGCCGGTCACCGCTGCGGGCGCGGTCGGCGTCGAGGCGACCCTGCTCGCGATCACGTCGGCCACGGGAGTGAGCGCCACCGACCTCGACGGGTCGTACGAGGTGATCGAGGGTGGCGCGGTGGCCGAGCACCTGTTCGCCGTGGCATCCGGTCTCGAGTCCGTCGTCGTGGGCGAGGGCGAGATCGCCGGTCAGGTTCGCCGGGCGCTACTCGAGGCCCGCGCCCAGGGCACGACGTCGCGCGAGCTCGAGCGACTGTTCCAGCGCGCCTCCGAGACGCAGCGCGGCGTGAAGAACTCCACGGCGCTCACCCGGGCGGGGCGGTCGCTCGTGCGGCTCGCGCTCGACCTGGCCGACAGCCGCATCACCGACTGGTCGACGCTGAGGGTGCTTCTCGTCGGCACCGGTTCCTACGCCGCCGCCACCGTGGCGGCGCTCCGCGACCACGGCGCCGCCGACATCTCGGTGGCCTCCCCCTCCGGCCGCGAGGCGGCCTTCGCCGCCCGCCACGGACTGCGCCCGGTGGCCGCTGCCGACTACGCCGACGCTGCTTCGCTCGCCGACCTCGTGATCACGTGCACCAGTGTCGAACGGCCCGTGCTCTCGGCCGCGGTCCTCCAGGCCGGCGGCGCACCCGAGCGCCCGCTCGCGATCGCCGGAGCCACGCGCGCCGGCCGCCGTCTGGTGATCGACCTCGGACTGCCCCGCAACGTCGACCCCGACGTCGCCGGCCTCCCCGACACAGACCTGCTCGACCTCGAGACGATCCGACTCCACGCGCCCGTCGAGGAGCTGCAGGCGACGGATGACGCGCGTCGCGTCGTGGCCGACGCCGCCGCGCGCTTCGCCGTGACCGGCGAGCGGCGCAGCGTCGCCCCCGCGGTGGTGGCCCTGCGCGCTCACGTGTCCACGGTGCTCGAAGCCGAGATCGCCCGCGCCCGCGGGCGGGGCGACGACGGCAGTGTGGAGCAGGCGCTCCGCCATCTCGCGGGCGTGCTCATGCACACCCCGACGGTCCGTGCGCATCAGCTGGCCGAAGAGGGACGCGGCGATGACGTGTTCGCCGCGATCTCGGCACTGTTCGGGCTCGATGTCGACGCTGACGCCGCGCGTGCGGCGGCGGCTGTCGCGGACCAGCGCGCCGTCTGACCCGGGGCCGGCCGTCGGCCTGCCGTGTCGACGCCGAAGTGCGACGATGGAGCTATGAGCCTGCACATCACCGGCGACGAAGCGGCCGACGAACTGCTCACCGAGGATCCTCTGGCGCTTCTGATCGGCATGCTGCTGGATCAGCAGGTGGCGATGGAGACGGCATTCGCCGGACCTCTGAAGATCCGCGAGCGGGTGGGCGCGATCGACGCCGCCACCCTCGCCGGCTACGATCCCGACGCGCTCTCGACGGTGTTCTCCGAGACGCCGGCGGTGCACCGGTATCCCTCGTCGATGGCCGGGCGCGTCCAGGCGCTGAGCGCCGCGATCGAGAAGGACTGGGGGTCGGATGCCGCGGCCCTGTGGACCTCGGGCGACCCCACCGGCCCGGAGGTGCGCAAGCGGCTCACGGCACTCCCCGGGTTCGGGGAGCAGAAGGCGAAGATCTTCCTCGCGCTTCTCGGCAAGCAGTGCGGATTCACCGGCGAGGGGTGGCGTGAGGCATCCGCCCCCTACGGCGAGGAAGGATCCTTCCGATCCGTCGCCGACATCGTCTCGCCGGATTCGCTGCGCAAGGTGCGCGAGCACAAGCAGGCGATGAAGGCGGCCGCCAAGGCCTCGAAGGCCTAGCTCGGGACCGCGACGCCGTCAGCTCCGCCTGAGCACGCTCTCGAGGTCGGGCACGCTCAGCCCGAACGCGGCGAAGAGGTGCGCGATCCAGGCGATCAGCATGAGGGCGAACGGGAACGCGACCCCCGCGAACGAGCCGAGAATCAGCGCCAGCACGCCGTAGCAGAGCAGCGCGGACACCACGAGCACCAGCGCGATCCATACGCTCGCGCGTCTCTTGCCGAAGCGCCAGACCGGCCGCCGGATGCTCGGATCGGTGAGGGGACCGAGCGTCGTCAGCAGCACGGTCACGTACGCGGCGAGACCGGCACCGCCGCCGAGCCGGGCGGCGGCGGACTGGCCGAGCGCCTCGCCGAAGAAGCCGAGGAACACGATCGCGACCCCGATCGACGTGAGCAGCAGGAACCCCACCGCACGACGGATCAGCAGATAGAGCGAGAACTGCGCGATGACCGGCGGGAGCACGGCGGTCGGGCTCTGGCGCAGGATCGCGAGCGCCGAGGCGAGGGCGTCCGCGCGTTTGCCCGAACCGAACTCGGTCTCGGTGAGCAGCTGCTGGATGCGCGGATTCGTGGGATCCAGCGCCGCTGCTTCGGTCGCCACGGCGTACGCGCGCGGCTGGCCGCCCGGCGTGGCCGCGAACACACGGGCGAGCCCGACGAGCGCCCCGGCGCGCTCCCCCGGGTCGGCCCCGGCCAGCTGCACGGCCGCTTCGGCCTGCACCCGCGCGTTCTCGTAGTCGCGGGTGTCGGCGAGCGCGCTGGCCAGCGCCGCCCGCATCTGCCAGATCTGCGGCTCGAGGTTCACCGCCTCGGTGGCGGCCGCGAGCGCCTCGGGTGCCCGCTCGGGGCCGCGAACACCGACCACGCGGGCGAAGGCGACGAGGCCGTACGCGCGGTGCTCGGGGATCGCGCAGGCCAGGCGCGCCATCTCCTCCGCCCCCGCGAGGTCGCCCGAGAACGTCGCGACCTGCGACAGCATGATCAGCGCATCGCCGTCGTTCGGATCCTGCCGGAGCGCGGCGTTCAGCTCGTCGCGCGCACGATCGAGCTGTCGGGCGGCGATGTACGCCTCCGCCCGCTCGTGCGCCGCGCTGTCGACCACGTCAGATCCGGTGCTTCTTCAGATACGTGCGCAGCTGCGAGAAGGTGCCGTCGTCGACCCCGTACTCCAGCACGGGCTTGATCTGCTCGAACCACGATCGCGTCGAGGGGACGATCCGGGATGCCGCGGCCTCGAGGTCGTACGTGCGGATCATGCGCGGCACCCCCGACTGCAGGGATTCCATGAACGCCTGCTCGATGGCCGTCTCGACGACGTACGACAGATCGGCGCCGGAGAACTCCTCGGTCCGCTGCGCGATGCTCGCGGCGTCGATGGCTGCCGCGGGCTTGTCGCGCAGGCCCGTCTGCACGATCGCTTCGCGCGCGGGCGCGTCCGGCGGAAGGATGAGCACGGTGCGATCGAGCCGCCCCGGGCGGCGGAGCGCCGTGTCGATGTCCCAGGGGCGATTCGTGGCCGCCAGCACGTAGACGCCGTCGTTCGAGGCATCCACACCGTCGAACTCCTCGAGGAGCTGGCTCGTGATCATCCGCAGACCCTGCGCGAAGGAATTGCCCGACGTCCGCCGACCGCCGATCGCGTCGAACTCGTCGAAGAAGATGACGCACGGCCGCGCGGCCCGAGCCGTCGCGAAGAGCTGCTGGATCGCCTTCTCGGCCTGCCCGCGATACTCGCCCATGATGTCGGCGAGAGTCGCGTGCACGAAGCTCGCGCCGAGCTCACCGGCGATCGCGCGGGCGATGAACGTCTTACCGCAGCCGGGAGGGCCGTACATGAGCAGGCTGCCGCGAGGCTGCTTGCCGAACATGCGCGCGAGCTCGGGATTGCGCATCGGGGCGAGGAACGACGCATCGAGATGCTGCTTCACTTCGGCCATTCCGGCGACGTCCGCGAGCCGGATCGTCGGCCGTTCGACGTCCCAGACCGGCTGCTCCTCCGCGCCGGGAACCGCACCGCCGATGCGGGCGCGCGGATCCTCGGCGGCCGACGGACCGCCGAGCGCGGGCGGGCCCTCGGCCGCGGGCGCGCCGGACGGGGCTTCGGGCGTGGACGACGGCGGCGGAGCCGTGGGGTGCGCGGGGGCGGCGGGCGGGGCATCCGGCGTCTGGACCGCCCCTCCCCCCGCGTCCGCCCCGGGTGAGGCGTTCCGGCGCCGCAGCAGAGCCGCCGCGGCTCGCGCCCGCAGCACCATGACCGTCTGCTGATTGGCGCCGTAATGACTGAGCGTCTCGATCTCGACGGCCGCGACCTCGGGCTGAGACTCGAGGAGCAGCTCGACCAGATCGACGCGCAGCCCGAGGTTCTGCGGATCGGCGGTGACGGCCTCGCGGATGATCGAGACGAAATCGGGGCCGTCGTCCTCGGGGAGCTGGTCGGACATTCGTACCTCCGGGGTCAGTGCGGGATCGGCGCGGCGTAGGCGAGCTGAGCGGCGACGAGGCCGCGCTCACGACTGACGACCTGAGCCCGACCCGGCACCGACGGCACGGGCTTGACCCGCCCGATCAGCGCGCCCTCCTCGGGGTTGCCCCCCAGCAGGATGCCGGTCACGCCCAGGTCGGTGAACCGCTGGATGATCGGGTCGTAGGCGGCACGGCTCGCGCCGCCGGTGCGGCGGGTGAGGATGACGTGCAGCCCCAGGTCGGCGGCCTGCGCCAGCAGCGGCTGGATCACCGCGAGCGGATTGCCCTGGCTGGTGGCGACGAGGTCGTAGTCGTCGACGATGATGAACCCCTCGGCGCCCTTCCACCAACTGCGCTGCCGCAGCTGCTCGGGCGTGACGTCGGGACCGGGGATGCGTCCGGAGAAGAAGGCCGCCAGCTCGGCCAGCCCGTTCGTGGCGGGTTCGTGCGACGTGAGATAGGCCCCCAGGTAGTCGCTCGGGATCTCTCCGAGCAACGACCGGCGGTAGTCGACCACGAAGATCTTCGCCTCGGTCGGGGTGTAGAGCCGTGTGATCTCCTGCACGATCCCGCGCAGGAACGACGACTTGCCCATGCCCGCATCGCCGTACAGGAACAGGTGCGGCTCCTGTCGCGGATGGATGCCGAACGGCGCCAGCTGAGCCTCGTCCACTCCGAGGAGAAGGCGGCCGGATGCCGCGTCCCCGGCCGCTGCCCGCAGGTCTTCGAGCGGCAGCAGCTCGGGCAGCAGGCGCAGCTTGGGTCCTGCGGGCCCCTGCCACGCCTCGCTCACGCGGGCGATCATGGAGTCGACACCGTCGACGAGACCCGCGGCGTCGCCCGTCCCGTCGATGCGCGGAAGCGCGGAGAGCATCTGCAGACGCTTCGGGCTGAGGCCGCGGCCCGGCGCGTTCGCGGCGACGTTGACGGCCTGCTTGCGGTCGATCTCGGAGTCGCTCGGATCGCCGAGCCGCAGCTCGAGGCGGGTCTGCACGAGGTCCTTCAGGCTCGCCCGGATCTCGAGCCAGCGGTTCGCGGTGATCACGACGTGCACGCCGAAGCTCAGGCCGCGCGCGGCGATCGTCTGCACCCGCGTCTCCAGCGCCTCGTACTCGGCCCGGAGCGTCGCCCAGCCGTCCACGACCAGGAACACGTCGCCGTAGCCGTCGTCGACGAGGCCCTGCGCGCGACGAGCGCGGTACGTGTCGATCGAGTCCACGCCGTTCTGGCGGAAGTACTGCTCGCGGGCGTCCAGGACGGACTCGACCTCGGCGACGGTGCGTCGCACGGACTCGGCTTCGGTGCGCATCGCGATGCCGGACAGGTGCGGGTGCTTCTGCATGCCGATGAAGCTGCCGCCGCCGAAGTCGAGCACGAAGAACTGCAGCTCGCGCGGCGTGCCCGTCAGCGCCAGGGCCGACACCAGCGTGCGCGCCATCGTCGACTTGCCGCTCAGCGGTCCGCCCACGATCGCGACGTGTCCTGCCGCACCGCCGAGCGACACGGTGAGCCGCTCGCGGCGCTGCTCGAGTGGGACGTCGACGATGCCGAGCGGCACGGTGAGGGCGCCCGCCGCCCGCCACCCGGGCGAGACCAGCCCCAGCTGTGGGTCGACGACCAGGTCGGGCATGAGCTGATCGAGGGTCGCGGGGTCGGACAGCGGCGGCAGCCACACCTGGTGCGCGGCGGGCCCGCGGCCCATCATCCGCTCGACGGCGATCTCGAAGGTCGAGCGCTCCTCGGCGGCTTCGGAGGGAGCGGCGGTCTCGGGCTCCGCGGCCTCTTCGCGCTCGACGAGCTGCTGACGGGCGGCCGTGAACAGCTCGACGTCCGCGGCCTGGCCGCGCGCAGCATCCGTCGTCCTGCCGACCGCGCGGCGACGGGTCTTGGGCGGACCCGAGACGTACGCGGCCCGGAATTGCGTCAGGTTTTCGGTGTCGGCCTTGAGGAACCCGACACCCGGCTGCTGCGGCAAGGTGTAGGCGTCCGGGACGCCGAGGACGGTGCGCGACTCGGCGGCCGAGAAGGTCCGCAAGCCGACGCGGTACGACAGGTAGGTGTCGAGCCCACGGAGCTTGCCCTCTTCGAGTCGCTGCGAGGCGAGCAGGAGGTGCACCTGCAGCGACCGGCCGACACGGCCGATGTTGACGAAGCTCTCGACGAACTCGGGCTTGGCGGCCAGGAGCTCGGAGAACTCGTCGGCGACGATCAAGAGCGCCGGGAGCGGTTCGAGATCGTCGCGGCCGTTCTTGCGGGCCTTCTCGTAGTCCGACACGTTCGCGAAGTTGCCGGCGGAGCGCAGCAGTTCCTGTCGGCGCACGACTTCGCCCTGCAGGGCGTCCTGGAAGCGGTCGACGAGCGCGATCTCGCTGCCGAGGTTCGTGATGATGGCCGAGACGTGCGGCATTCCCGCCATGCCGGCGAACGTGGCGCCGCCCTTGAAGTCGACAAGGACGAAGTTGAGCTGTTCGGGCGAGTGGGTGAGGGCGAGGGCCAGCACCAGGGTCCGCAGCACCTCGGACTTACCCGACCCGGTCGCGCCGATCATGACGCCGTGCGGGCCCATGCCCTGCTGCGCGGCCTCCTTCAGGTCGAGCACGATCGGCGCACCGGTCGTGTCCTGGCCGATCGGAACGCGCAGGCGGTCTCGTTCGAGACGCCCTGCCCACGACTGGTCGAAGTCGATCTCGCGCACGTCGGGCAGGCCGAGCAGGTCGACCAGCTCCATCTGGGTCTGCGACGCTGAGCCGCTCGTGGTGCCCGCGACCGTCGTGACGGAATGCAGGGGCAGGAGGCGCCGAGCGGTCGCCTCGGCCTCGGCGAGGGAGATCTGATCGGGGACGAACGACTCGGACGCCCGGCCGAGGTCGATGAGCTCGGCGATCTCGGCGCCGCCGCCGACGCCGGAGGGCAGGGCGATGCGCAGCGTCTCACGGTCGGCCAGTTCGCCCCACCGTTCGGGCAGCTCGATGACCGTGACGCCCATCATGCCGTCGCCGCCCACGATCGGGTCGCCCATGGGCAGGCGCACGCCGTCGACGACGAGCACGATGTGCGGAGCCGCCTCACCGCCGCGACCGAAGCGGGACCGTTCCCGCAGCCCCGCGGGCAGCAGGTCTTCGAGGTCGCCGAGCGACGAGCCGATGAGGCGCGCCGCGCCCAGGCGGTCCTGCGCCCGGGTGGACTGCGTGTGCGGAAGCCACTTCGCCCACTCCCACTGGGGCAGTTGGGCCTCGCCCGCGAGGATCGCGATCTGCACGCTCTCGGGATCGTGCATCGTCGCAGCGCCCGCCACCATCGCACGGGCGAGCGAGCGGACGGATGCCTCGTCCGAGCCGGTGATCTCGATCCGGGCGTAGTCGTTCAGGCGGATCCCCACCGGCAGCGCCGGCTGGATCTCGTGCGTGAGCATGAAGCGGTGCGCAGCGGAGGCGGCCACCGGGTCGAGCTGGGCGAGCGGCGGCAGCTCGGGCGCCTCGAGTGTCACGCAGAGCGGCTGGTCGGCGAGCCCGACGCGGGTCAGGAGGAAGTTCTCGTCGGTCGCAGAGCGTTCCCAGACCCGGGTGCGCTCTTCGGCGATGAACGGCAGCGCCGCCGGCGCGGGATTGATCCAGTTGTCGTGTCGACGCTGCTGACGGGCAGCGACGCGCACCGTCTCGCGCAGCTCGGAGAGATAGGCGAGGTACTCGCGCCGGTTGCCGAGCACCGCGGAGGTGCGCTGCGCGCGCTGCCGCCAGCCGTTGACGGCGACGAAGCCCAGCGAGGACAGCAGGAACATGCCGCCGGTGATGAAGCCCGTGGGCCCCGCGTTCGTGAAGGAGATCATCACGATCGACCCGATGCTGCCGAGCATCGGCAGCAGCGACGTGAGCATGCCGCCCGAGCCGTCGTTGGGCACGAGCTCCGGTGGCGGCTGCACCATGATCTTGCCGCTCGGCATGCGCGGCGGCGCGAGGCGCGGACCCTGACTCACGAGGCTCCGATCAGCCGGTTAACGGTGAAGACGCGGTTGCCCAGTCGCACCCGCACACCGTCTTCGACGAGCGTACGCACTCCCGACGCGAGTGGCGTGATCCGCCCCTCCTCATCCAGGAGGTCGGTGCCGTTGGTCGACCCGGCGTCCGTCACCCATGTGCCCGAGCGCGAGTGCTCCAGGCGGAGGTGGGTCTTGGAGACCGTGGAATCGGGGTCGCGCACCGGGATGAGCAGATCCGACGGCTCGGATGCCCCGGGGTTGCGCCCCAGATTCGCCGCGACCGGGATCGGCAGCTGCTCGCGCTGCCCGGTGTCGAACACCAGGAGCAGCAGCCCGTCGTGCGCGCTCGGCTCGAGGGCATCCTCGTTCGGGACGGCGGACGACCGACGCCGCCGCGGCCCGGGGGCGTCCGCCTCACCGTCGAGCGGGACCGCGGCCGAACGGCGCGGGCCCGGGGCGCCCGTGACCGAGCCGCCGGCGCGATCGATGCGCGGCGGGGTCGAGCGACGCTGCGGCTCGCCGAGCGACAGCGGAGGCGGAGTGAGCGGAGGCGGGGTCGGCGCTGCGTTAGGAGCCGCGTCCGGAGCCGCGGGACGAGAGGAGCGCCGAGGTCCCGGCGCAGGCTGCGCCGCAGCAGGATCGGCAGGCGCAGGACGCCCGGTGCCGATGTCGGTGCCGGTAGCGGGCGCGGCGAGTGCTTCGGGCGGAAGCGGCGGCACCGCGGGGACGTCGAGGGGAGGGATGCCGGGGGCCTCGGTGGGTGGTGCCTCGGCTGCGCGCGCGAGAACGGCGTCCTGATGCGTCGGCTCCGGAGCCTCGGCGTCGGACACGGCGGCGGGCTCGCGGCCACCGGGCCCGAGGGCGGACGCCGTCGCCCGACCGGTGATCGAGTCGGCCGCGCGGCCGAACCCGACACCGGCCGCCACGACGTCGGGTGACGGCGCCGGGACCGGGATCGAGACCTGGGGCGGAGCGATCGACGGAGCGCCGTGCGTGACGTCCTCGGCGGGCGATGCCCGCCGCGAGGCGACGCGCACGCGCCGGGGCAGGCCGGGCACGCGCGGCGGTAAAGCCACCACCACCGTCCCCGCCGCCCGGTCGGCCCAGGAACGACGGAGCCCGCTGCGGTCCCAGGCGGCGGATGCCTCGACCGCCCAGGCTCCGGCGAGGAGCACCAGCGCCCCGGCCGCAGTGACGGCTCCGCGGACGAATGCGCGGTCCACACCCGGTGAGAACGGCTCCTCGATGCGCGAGACGCGCAGGCGCAGCAGCAGCTTGCCGAGACCGAGGCCGGTGCGCGCCTGCAGAACCCAGAGCCCGATCAGCAGTTCTGCCGCCACGAGCACCGCCAAGGCTGCGGATCCCGTCAGGACACCGACGGCGAGGACGACGACCGACACCGCCAGCACGTCGATGGTGAGAGCGAGAAGCCGCGACCCGACGCCGGCGGGGGCTCCGGAGAAGGCGGCGCCCAGCGGCGAAGCGTTCCACGGGATGGTGGTGTCCGCCGCCGACCCGCCGCGCGGCGCGAGGGAGGGCGCCCCCGGAGCAGTGGCCGACGGGGGTGCGAGCAACGGCGGCGGAGCGCCGACCACACCGTGCGGCGCGACGACCAGACGGGCGCTCTGCGCATCCTGCGGTACGCCGCAGAACAGGCAGCGGGGCGTGCCCGCGGGGATCTCCTGGCCGCAATTCCAGCAGGTCGTCGAGCCCGGTGCCGCCGGTGTCGATGGTGCCGGACTCATGCCCCCATCATCCCACGCAGGAGGTCGATGACATCGGCGGCGAGCAGGCCCGCGGGCAGCGCGAGCACGACCGCCAGCCATTCCAGGACGTCGCCGAACCGCGACCAGGCGAGCGAGCGGGCACCGCGACCGACCGGCACGACGAGGAACGCCAACGCCAGGCCGGCGAGCAGCAGCCCGCCGGCGGCGACGGTCAGCCAGAGCGGACCGGCCGCACGTATCGCCGCGGCGAGTGCCACGACGATCACGACGAGAGCAGCCAGCCGCGGCATCCAGCGCAGGATCGGCGCGGAGGACCGTCGCGCACCGAGGAGCAGCGCCAGTGCGGCGCAGCAGATCAGCGCGATGCGGCCCGCGAAGACGAGCGGGTCTGCGACGGTGACGTCGGGCACGGCGAACGGCGCGCTGGCGGCCGCGACGGCGCTGAGCAGGGCCGTCCCGACGAGCAGGCGCGAGGAGGAGCGTCCGACGAGATCGCGGGCCGCGTTCGAGGCGATCGGCCCGCCCTCGGCGGGCACGTGCTGACGCACGGCCCAGCGCGACGTCTGGAAGCGGCCGAAGTCGATGAACATCCCGGGTGGGACATCGAGCAGTGTCGACGGAAGCGCCCGGAGGGCGACGGGGACCGCCCCCAGAGCGACGGCGGCCGGAGCGCTCGCGGGAACGGCCATCGCCACGGCGAGCGCCCACACCGCGACGAGCCCGAGCAGGATGACGGTGGTGGTGCCGAGTTCGGCGCGCATGACACCGGTGCGCGCGAGCAGACCGAGGAGTGCTGCCAGCACGGCCGCCGCGCAGAGCCCGGCCAGGACGGCGAGTGTCGCGGTGCTGGCGGGTAACGGCGGAACCGAGACGACACCGGCCGCGAAGGCGAGCGTGAGAGGACCGGATGCCGCCGCCGCTCCGAGCGGACGATCGGTGCGCGCCCGCAGCACCCAGACCGCGGCGCTCGCCACCGCTCCGGCGGCGGCCGCGACGGCCAGCACGACCCGCGTCCCCTCGCCGATCGAGGTCGGAAGAGCGAGCGCGATGCTCGCCAAGAGCAGTCCGAAAGCGCCGAGCATCCACCAGACGGACGCCGCGGCATCCGTCTGAACCGTTCGCGTCCGCTCGGCGTCGGTGACCGGGGGCGGCTCGGTGAGGTCGACGAGGGCCAGGACGGCGCCGTCGGCCAGGTCCTGTGCGCGCACGTCAGCGCGCACCTCATGGCCGCTGCGTTCGAGGAGCACCCGGTGTCCGGGTTCGAGTTCGATCCCCAATCCGGAGAGCGCTTCGGCGATCAGCACGTCGGGCGCAAGGGCCAGTTCGTAGCGGCTCCCGCCGTCGAGAACGGCGATGCGCCGCCGTTCCGCGATCTCGGCTGCCACCATGACCCCATCCTTCCACGGGCCCTGCCGCGGTCACGGTCAGAGCACTGCGTACCCGTCAGTGCGTGCGGACGCGCGTCGGCGAGACGAGCTCGGGACCGGTGGGCTCGACGAAGCGGACGCTCACCCGGCCTTCGACGTCGACATCCGGGAGCGCGTACGTCATGATGACGCGGTCGCGGTTGACCCGGCCGCCGTCGGGAGTGATCGTGATGCGTGCGGGACGCAGAGCCTCCAGGAAGTCGTCCTCCAGTCCGTCTTCGTCGCCCGTGGCCTTCCTCCAGGCGGTGAACAACTGCGCGGCCGAGGTGTCGTCGCGACGTATGCCGCGTGCGATCGTCTGGCGAGCCAGCCCATCGACGAAGTCGAGGCGGTCCAGCACCATGTCGATGTCGCGGACGACCGACTCGTCGAACCGCGCCGGGTAGTCGATCTCCACGCGCACATCGATCTGCGCTCCGAGCGCCCCGACGACCGCCTCGACAGCCCCGCCGCCGAGCCCTCCGTCGAGCGCGATCGGTCCCAGATGGCGGCTCTCCATCACGTCACACCCCCAGCTCGGAGCTGAGAGCCTCGTCGGCACGCAGTGTCTCGACGGTGTGGCGCGCCGCCGCGTCTGCGCTGAAGTAGTCCTCCACGACGGCGTCGAAGAGCGCATGACCGCGCACGTACTCACCCGCCGTCAACTCGAGGCAGCGTGCGGTGACCTCGTAGAGATCGGTGGCGGCGTCGTGTGTGCCGGCGGAGCCGAGGCCGACGTCGGCGCCGCGGGGAGTCGGATTCGCCGTCGGCGGGGCGCCCAGCGTCGTGGACGCGGTCGCGAGCGCCGTCTCGACCCGCCCCATGTTCGTCGAGACGATCGAGGTGTCGGACCGGTCCATCGTCATCGTGTCATCCAGCGGGTAGTCCCCCATCGCGAAGGCGTCGAGGTTGTAGCTCGCCAGGTCGCCCCTCATCGTGCTGCTCGCGCCGTTCAACATCGTCACCAGTGCGTCCTCCTGATCTGTCAGGGTCTCATCGAGCGTCTCGAGCGCACTCGTGAGCGACTCGAGGATCTCGAGGTACGACCCGCCGCTGACCGCCGTCTCGGCGGTGATCGCGGCGACGGCGCTGCTGGCCAGCGCGGCGATGCTTCCCAGGGCGGCAACCGCCGCAACCGTGCCGGCGCCCGCGGTGACGACGCCCGAGACCGCACCGGCGACGGCGGCGACGACCGTCAGCGCGAGCGTGCCGTTCGCGGCGGAGGCATCCTCCGCCTGCTTCGCCCACGCCGCCCGTGCGGCGTCGCAGATGGTCGCGACGTCTGTGCGCGCCGCCGGCCACATCGCCTGCTCGCCGGCGTAATTCGCCTCGAGGATGATGCAGGCGTCCCCGAGGCCGTGGGCGACCTTCGAGAACTGCGTGTAGTACTTGTCCAGAAACGGTGCACGGAAGCTTCCGCGCAGATTGTTCACGACGACCTCGTGCACCGTGTCGTTCGCGGTGGCGATCTCGCCGCCGCCCTGCACCGTCGGGCTCGTCGCCGATCCGCCCAGCAGGGCCGTCGTCGCATTCGCCGCACCGCGCGGCGCCCCGCACAGGGAGCCGTCCGGCAGGTCGAGCCACGATGAGACCCGCGAGTCGATCACGGCCCGGATCTCGGCGAACTCCTCGGCCACCGAGTCCTCCACGCCGTTGCCGTCGCCTCCGCCGGAACCGTCCTCCGCGGGGCGGTCGTAGAAGTTGAGCATCCAGCCCCATTTGGCGTAGAGCTGGTCGTTGCCCCAGTTCGGGTAGAAGCCCTGGTCGGCCATCCAGCAGTCGATCGCGGCGCGCTTCATCTGCCCGACGATGCCCGACAGGTCTGCGTAGTCAGCCATGAACGTGCTTCTCCCCCTGGGACGCGGTCATCGCGTCCCTGTATCCGTGACGTGCGAGCGCGATCCTCAGCGGGGCCGCGCTCGGTGATGCAAGGTCGCATCGAGGTGCTGCTGTGCGAGCGAACGCACGCCGACCAGCACCAGCCCGGCGATCAGCGCCCCCGCGCCGATCAGCAGCAGGAGCGCGCCGATGCTCGCCTGGGTGGGGGCGTTCTCGAAGAACGAGCGGCTCGAGGTGCCGAGCAGCGTCAAGCCCCCGAGCAGCAGCAGGAGCACCGAAAGCACGAAGAACACGACCGCGACACCCGGCAGGCGCAACCGCTCCGTCGATGCGGGAGAACTCCGGGGGGCGCGGGAATCGGTCATGACAACAATCCTGAAGGCGACATTCGAATGGCTTCCTTCCCGTCAGACCGCGGTGAAGCGACCCGCCGAGTTCTTGTCTTGGGTGACGTACTCCTCGGCCATGCGGTCTGTTGCGTCCGCGACCCGAGCGAGCAGGGTCTTCATCTCGTCGAAGGTGCGTGACCACGAGCGCTGCGCCTGGTCGTAGGCCTGTTGAGCTCCGCCGTCCCACTGCGCGCGTAAGCGGCCGACCTCCTGCTCGAGGCCGGCGAGAACGCCGGCGATGTGCGCGCTCTCGGACCGCAGCTCGGCGGCACCGGCGTGCAGCGACTCGGGAGTGACCTTGAGGTCCGACATGTCAGCTCGCCCCCATCATCGAACCGAGCCCGCCGATCGTGGCCCGGTGCTCGTCTTCCGTCGCTGCCTGGTCGCGCTCCGTTCCGCGCAGAGCGTCCTCCAGCTGCACCAGGATGCGGTTGAGTCGGCCGGCGTCTTCGCGCCAGGTCGTGAGCATGTGGGCGTACGACGTCGCGGCGTCGCCCTCCCATGCGGCCGAGAGCTCCTCGAGCTGCGTGCGCACCCGCCCGAGGCTGGCGGTGATGTCGCCGTGCGCGCCGATGACGGCCTCGGCTCCGCGCCGCAGCGCGCCCTCGGTGGCGGAGATCTTCTCGATCATGACTGCTCCCTCTCGATCACGGTCGATCGGTTCCTGGTCGATATGCCGCACGTGGATGCTGCGGCGGGACGCCTACTCACGTTCACCGGCGCCCGCCGCCTCGGACCGGGGCCCGAACTCGGCCTCGTCTTCGAGATGGGGAGCGATCGGACCGCCGAGGCCGCGGCCCCGCGTGCGCGTGCGGCCGTCTTTCGCCCCGCGACCGCCGGCGCCCATGACACTGTTCGTTCCTGCGCCGCTCGTTCCTGAACCGCCGCGCCCGCCCGCGCCCGAACCGCCCGCGAAGCCCGCCGCGGAGCGCCTGCCGGCGGGTGCGCCGTCGCCGTTCGCTCCGGCCGGCCCGCGACCGGGAACCGCGCCCGCCAGGGTGCCGCCGCCCGCGTTCCGGCCGCCGGCTGCGCCGATACCGGTCGGGCCCCGTCCACCGGCAGCACCGGTACCGTTCGCTCCGCGTCCGCCCGCGACCGCGCCGGCGCGGCCTGGTGTGCCGGCGCCTGCGGCGTTCACCCCGCGTCCGCCGGCCGCACCGACACCGGACGCACCGCGAACGCCCGCACCCGCGGCACCGCGACCTGCTGTCCCGGAACCCGCTCCTGTACCGGCTCCGCGTCCACCGGCCCCGACGACGCCCGCGCGACCGCCTGCCACCGCGCTGCCGCCACGCCCGCCCGCGCCGGCGGACCCGCCGCGCGTTCCGGCGGCGCCCGCCACGGGCGAACCGGATCGACCGACGGCGCCGTTCGGGCTCCCGCCTTTGCCGAGGAGGCCGCCTGTGCGCCCCGCCGCGGGACCCTTGGTCGTGCCCGCAGCGCCCATCATGCCGCCGCCCCCGGGACGCCCCGCGGCGGTGTTCGCGCCGGCTGCACCCGCGGCGCCCTTCGGGCCCCCCATCAGGCCGCCCACGCCCTTCGCGCCGGCACCTGAAGAGCCGACGACACCGGGTCGCGTGCCCGCCAGCCCGCCGAGACCGCTTGCCGCGACGCGAGATCCTGCGCCGAGCAGAGCCGCACCGCCGATACCCGCGGCCATGCCTGCATTTGATCCGCCCAGCAGGCCGCCCGAGCCGCCCGGATGTCCGAGACCGGCCGGTCCGTCCGTCCCGGGGAAGCCGGTCGAGCCACCCGCCGTGGGTCCGTCCGGGGTCAGCACTCCGGGGAGCGTGGGATATCCCTCCACGGGGATCTGGATCGCGCCCGATGGGATCGAGGTGTGACCACCCGGCACATACGTGACCCCCGGCAGCGCTCCGACCTGCTCGACGGGTTCGATGTGCGCGTCCGGGTAGGAGGAGAACCCACCGTCGTGGCTTCCCCGGCCGCCGCCCGCACCATCCGAACCCCCCGAACCCCCCGAGCCCCCGGATCCGTCCGACCCGGGCGGGTCGCCGGGAACGGGGGGCGTCGCGTAGTCGGTCGTCGGTGCGTCGATGTCCTGCGGAAGGGGAATGGCCCCCAGCCGGGCACTCGCGCTCTGAACCGCCTTCTTCGCCTCGCTCTCGCGAACGGCGGCTTTCGCCGACGCCGCATTCGATGCCGCGGCAGCACCGGCCACGATCGCGAACGGACCGAGGAAGATCGTCGCACCGGCGGTGGCGCCCGCGATGAGCGCCTGCTCGCCGAACGAGAGCTCACCGGAGGGCAGTGCGGATTGCGCCGCCTGCGCATCGCTTCGCACGACGTTGGCCTTGTCGGTCGCCCTCTTGACGGCATCGGCCACCGCCACGATCCTCGTGGCGCGGACCGCGGCCGTGTCCAGCACGACGGTGGCCGCATCCCCGGACGACCCCGTGACGCCCGGTTCGGAAGCCGCCGTTCGCAGGACACCGGTGAGCGCGTCCAGCGAGGATGTCAGCTCCTCATGCGACGGGAGCGCCCAGTCGCGCCCTCCGTTGGCGAGGTTGTCGAGTCGCGTCTCCCACGCACCGCTCATCGGTTCTCTCCTTGGGTTGGACCATTTCTACCTCTGCGCACGCGCACGATCGTGAAGACCAGCGCGGTCACGAGCACCAGCACGCCGATGCCGCCGACGACCAGTGGCATCGCGTCGGGCGCCGACTCCGCCGACTCTGCCGTCGCCGGCGCGTCGGACGCCGCAGGCGCAGGCGTGGCGCCGTCCTGGGCCCCCGCGTCCGCGACCTGCGCCGCCGTCGGCTGACCGGACGCCTTATCCATCAGCGGATTCTCATCCGGGTACTGTGCCGGGTCCACAGCGAGCATGTGCCGCAGCGACACGGGACCGTACCCTGCCCCGTTCTCCATGTTGCGACTGAGCGGGTGATCGTCCGGTGTGGTGTTGTGGATGAGCGACTGGATGAGTTGATTCGACGTGGCGTCCGGGTATTTCTGCCAGGCGGCCGCGAGGATGCCCGCGACCAGCGGTGCCGCGTTCGACGATCCGGACTCGAGCTTCTCGGCGTCCCAGTTCACGGAGGCGACATCGACGCCCGGCGCGATCACCGTGACCTCCGGCCAGATGTTCGGAGCCCCGGTCACTTCATCGGCGTTGAGCATCCCGTTCGCGTCGAACGCGTTCACCGACACCACGCCGTTGAGCTGTGACGGGTAGCTCGAGGTGTCCGTCGTCGAGTTCGGCGTCGCGGCGACGATGATCACCCCCTGGGCGAGGGCCTCGGCGACGGCGGACACTTCGTCGGGACGCGCTTCGTCGAAGGCGACCGACGTGGTGATGATCTTGTTGCCATCCGCGACGGCCGTGCGGATGGCCTCGGAGTATCCGCCGGTGAGGTTCCCGTTGCCGTCGGCCGAGATCACGCAGAGCTCCGATCCGTAGCCGTAGAAGGTGACGTCGGCCCCGGGGGCGATGCCTCTGACGGCGCCGTTGCCCTCACCGTTGCCGATGAGAAGGGCCGTCATACCCGATCCGTGGAGCGATCCCTCCGTGAGATCGGTCGTCACGACGTCATCCGTGTCGTCACCGCAGAGCGGTCGTGGCGACACCGTGAGATTCGTGCCCTCGAACACCGGCAACGTGTCATTGATCTGCTGATCGACGACCGCGACCTTGATCCCCTCGCCGGTCCAGCCTTCGCCGTGCACCTCGTCCGCACCGAACGCGGAGTACCACCAATTGCCGTCGGCGACGGCATCCGCGTGAGCGGCGCCCGCGGGTGCGATCAGCGCGGCCACGGCCACCGCGAGCACAGCGATGCCGCCGCGTCTGCGACGGCCGTGAGAGGTCTGCATCAGAGCGGACCCGATCCACCGGCTACGGGACCACCGGATGAGGAAGGACCGGATGGCGCCGGGCTGACGGGCTCGGCCGCCTCCTCGGCCGCTTCGGCCTCGAGGAACTCGTTGCTCGCCTGCACGTCGGTGTGCGTCGTGTCGGCGGCGGTCTGATCGATGACCTCGGTCATCGTGCCGAGGTCGGATGCCGAGGCCGCGTCGGTCTCGGCAAGTGCCTCGGCCGCGGCCTTCAGAGCATCGGCGTTCTGCTGGACGGCGGCGCGCACCGCGTCGGTGTGCTGACCGATCAGGGCCGCAGCATCCTTCAGTCTCTGCAGGAACTCGAGAGACGCCGGCTCAGCGCCGTCGCCGTGGACGAGCTCGATGATGTCGCCGGCGGGGACGAGGTTCTGACCTTCGGTCAGCTTGGCGTGCTGCGACTGCGCGACGCCGTCATCGATCGCGATGCGGTAGCCCACGATGGGTGCCTCCTCTGGCAGGGCAGGACGCACCGCGGGCCGACGACGGATGCATCATCCGACAGCCGGCCCGCGGGGCGAGGGTGGATCAGACGAAGCGTCCCGCGGAGGACTTGTCCTGCGAGACGTATCCCTGGGACATGTCCTGCGTCTTGGTCGAGATCTGCTCGAGGAGTGCGTTGAGCGCGTTCAGCGACTGGGTCCACTTGCGCTGGGCCTCGTCGTACGCGGCCTGCGCGGAGCCGTCCCACGAGGCACGGAGCTTGCCGACCTCGGACTCGAGCGTGTCGAGCTGGCTCTTGATGCCGCTGGCACCCGTCTTGATCTGACCGGCGAGCGCGATGACCTGCTCCGGACGAACGGACATTGACTGCATGTCGAAACCTTTCTCTGGCCTGTGCCCGAAGGCTCAGGCACCCATCATCGAGCCGAGACCACTGATGGTCTGCTGGTGGGAATCTTCGGTGGCGGCCTGGTCGCGCTCGGTGCCCGACAGGGCGTCCTCGAGCGTCACGAGAACCTCGTTGAGCTTGCGGGTCTCGTCGTCCCAACGCGCCATCAGCTGCGTGTACGAGATGGCGGCGGCGCCGGTCCAGAAACCACGCACCTGCTCGATCTCGCCGCGCACGAACTTCACCTGCTGGTCGATCCCGGCCTTCGCCGAGTTCACCGCCTGAGCACCGCGCTTGAGCGCGCCCTCTTCTGCGGAGATCAGATCTGCCACGACATCCTCCATCGGTTCTTTGACATGGAGTCGGGCGCTCAGATCACACCCGTGACGCGAGTCCCCCGACTCCCCTACGGTAAGCGCTCCCTGCGACAGGAGCAACATAAGAGATTTCCGTGGACAGGTCCCCGCCCGGGGTGGTACCGCGGATCAGCCGAGCGTCGACTCGATCTGTCCGATCGCAGCCACGAGATCGTCTTCGAAGGCCGCCATGTCGGTCGCGACGCCCTTGACCTCGGTGGCGCTGCGGCGCACCATCCCCTCGGCCGAAGAGATCGCGGTCCCCGCCATCGACGCGGCGATCGTGGCGGGAGCGACGAGGAAGGAGCAGAGGATGCCGAAGGCACCCCCTCCCATCGACGTCGAGGTCGCGGCATCCCTCGCCACCTGGATGTCGGATGCGACCTGCTGCACGCGCGCCGCGTGCGCGATGATCAGGTCCTGGTCCAGGGCGATGCGATCGGCCATGTCGTCTCCTGTCGCTGTCGTTCGATGTCGTGCGGGCTCAGTGGCGCAGCTCGGGTTCCGCCGACGGCGGTTCCTTGTCGAGCTCGGCACGGAGGTGGTCGACGACCGACGAGTCCTCGCCGAAGGCCTCGGCGGCGAGCGCGAGGGCCTGTTCGCCGGCCTTGCGCTGCGCGTCGTTGGACGTCTCGACGATGAGACGGCCCAGCTCGCGTGCCGACAGGTCGTATGCGGAGTCGGCGAGCTCGACACCCGCGAGACGTCCCGAAGCGTCGACCGTGATCGTGACCTCGCGGCGCGGGGACGATGCGACGCCGCGCACCGCCTCGATGTCGCTGCGCATGGCCTGCGCCTTCGCCGCTCGCGCCTGCGCGTCGGCGATCTGCTGCTGCACCCGCTCGATCGCGAGATCGGCGTCGATGTCCGCAGAGAAGAAGTCGCTCATGCCTCGATGCTAATCGGTGCGGCGCAGGGGCATCAGTAGACTTCTGGCTACGCCACATCCGCGCCGGTCCGTCCGACGCCGCACCAGGGGGAATCACCACGTGAGTCAGACCGTCAGCGCATCGCGGGCGCTGCTGCGGATCTCCGTGCAGAGCGAAGGCCGACGGCTCGACATCGGCGTTCCCGCCCAGCTGCCGCTCGTGGAGCTGATGCCGGGCTTCGCCCGCAGCCTCGGCGTGCTCGACCCCACCATGACCCACGCGGGATATGCGCTGCAGCGCGCCGACGGCACGGTCCTGGACGTCAGCCGCGGTGCCGGCGAGCAAGGCGTCCGCGAGGGGGAGCTGTTGACGCTCGCGCGCGGCGGGCTGCTGGCCCAGCCGCGCGTGTACGACGACATCGTCGAGGCGGTGCTCGACGCGACCGCCGAGCAGCACCGCCCGTGGACCGCGAAGGACAATGCGCGCACCGCCCTGGCGGCGAGCCTCACCCTCCTCGGCATCTGCGCCGTGCTGCTGGTCGCGGCCGGTCCGAGCCTGGGCGTCGGAGCGCTCATCGCCGGAGCCGGAGCGGTCGTCCTCATCGCGGTCGCCGCGGTCGTGACCCGGCTCGGCCAGCCCGAAGCGGGCCGCGGGCTCGGGCTCGCATCGGCCGCGTTCGGCGCGGTCGCCGGATACCTCGCCGTTCCTGTGGGAAGCGAGCTGTGGGGGTGGCCGCTCGCCGCTGCGGGGCTGGGCGCACTCGTGTTCGGCGGCGCAGCGTACGCGCTCATCCGGGAGCGTCCTGAGCTGCAGCTCATCCCGATGGCCTTCGGCGCCGCGCTCGGCCTCACGGCATCGATCGCCGCCATCCTGCCGACCGGCCCCCTCCCCGCCTACGCGATCATGGTCGCCGTGGTCGCGACGCTCGGCAACGGACTCCCCTGGATGGTGCTCAGCTCGACGCGCATCCGGGTGATCTCACCCCAGACCGACGCCGAGGTCTTCGCGACCCCCGCACCGATCGACGCCGACGATGTCAAGCGCCGCGCAGCCGCAGGGCACCGCACTCTCGTCGCGCTGCGCGTCGCGATGGGCCTCGCCGTCCTCGCGGGCACTCCGCTCGTCGCGGCCGGCAACGCCGCAGGCGCGGCCCTGTGCGCGCTCGCGTTCCTCGGCATGATGTTCCCCTCGCGGCAGAGCTACGCACGCAGCAACGTGCTCGCCCTCATGGCCCTCGGCACCGCCGGGCTCGCCGTGGCCGGCGTCACGGCGTCGATCGCCCAGCCCGGGCTGCGACTCACGCTGCTGATCATGCTGATCGTCGCGACCGCCATCGTCGTGACCGTGACTCTGCTCGCCCCGAAGGCCCGGATGCGCCTGACCCGCCTGGCCGACCTGGCCGAGGTCGTGATCCTGGCCGTCCTGCTGCCGCTCGGAGTGATCGCGGCAGGACTCGCGTAGCCGTCGATGGCCACCAAAAACGACCTCATCGAGGCGCAGAACTTCTCGCGGCGCCGTCTGCTCACCGCGTTCGTGAGCGGCGCGCCGGGCGGCAAGGAACTCGAGCCCGCAGCGCCGCTGCGCGCGGTGTTCGCCGCGATCGCGCTCACCGCGGCCGTGCTTCTGGTCGGGGTGTTCTGGGGCCTCATCCAGCCGGGGCTGCCGAACGGCTGGCAGAACGGCCGGCTCGTCCTCGCAAAGGACACCGGCGCGCGCTACGTCTCCATCGAGGGGGCGCTGCACCCGGTCATCAACACCGCCAGCGCCCGACTCCTGATCCCCTCGAGCGACTTCGCCGTTATCTCGACCGACCAGAACACCCTCGCCGGCGTGCCCCTGGATTCCACGCTCGGCATCGTCGGGGCCCCCGACTCCCTCCCCTCCCCCTCGAACCTCATCGGGGACGGCTGGACCGCGTGCGTCGCCGACGATGCCGGGACCGACGTGCGGATCGCCACGGATGCCGCGGCTTCCGCCACTCGCGATGCCGCGGTGGTCGAGGCATCCGGCGCTCTGTTCGTCGTCGCGGGCGAGCAGCGGTTCGCGGTCGACCCCACGCAGAGCGACGCGGTGCTGCGCGCGGCCGGGATCACTTCGCTCGACCCCGCCCCGGTGTCGGCGTCGTGGCTCAACCTCTTCACCCCCGGCGCCGACCTCTCGCCGATCGTCGTGACGAACGCCGGACTGCCCCTCGAGGGCAGCGCCCTCTCGATCGGCGACGTCGTGCACATCGGCGGCGATCCCGAAGACGTCCGCTACGTCATCCTCGATGACGGCACGCTCGCCGAGCTGACTCCTCTGGCGTGGCAGCTGTATCAGCTCGGCAGCGGGCAGAACACGGGGACGGTCAGCGAGGTCACGGCGGCCGAGGCCCGCGCGCTGCCGACCGCCCGACAGCCGGCGGGCGGCGCCGATTGGCCTCGTGCCGGTTTCACCTCGATCGACACGACGACGCGGGCGTGCGCGCTGCTCACGCATGACGCCCAGGGCGCGCACACGGTGCTCGCCACGCAGCCGACGACGGATGCCGCGACCGCCGGCGTGCGCGTGCAGGCCGGTCACGGGGCCCTGGTGGCCGCGGGCGGTCGCGGCGACCAATCGACGGCGATGCTGACCTTGGTCGATGCGACGGGCACCGCGTACGCCTTGCCCGGCGCCACAGAGGAGACGATCAAGCGCCTCGGATACGACCCGGATGCGGACGTCGGGTCTGCCGGTCAGGACTGGATCGCCCTGCTCGCCAGCGGCCCCGCGCTGACCGAGGCGGCCGCGGGCACGACGCCCGGCACTGCGGCGCAGTGATGACCCGCCCCTCTGCCCGCGCACGACGCTCCCCGGCCGCGAGCCGGCGCGCAGACATCCTCCGCGCTGTGGCCGGCGGAGCGGCCGGGGGGGCTCTCCTCCTCGGGCTGAGTGCGACATCCGCGACCGCCGCAGAGTCCAATGTCCCGATCTCGGCGGGGTCGTCGATCGCGGCGCCGTCGGCGAACACGGCGGTCGACGGCGAGTGCACGGCCTCGACGCGCATCACCGACCCCCCTCCCGCCCTGGACAGCCTGCAGAGCCGGCTCGCATGGGGGGTGACGCGCGGTGCCGGCGTCGCGGTCGCGATCGTCGACTCGGGCGTCATGGCTGATGGTCCCCACTTCTCAGGAGCCATCGCCGGGGGCACCGATCTCGTCGGAGACGGCGGCGGTGCTTTCACCGATACATTCGGGCACGGGACCGCGATCGCGGGGCAGATCGCCGCGCGCGAGATCGACG
The DNA here is from genome assembly GCF_042747925.1 of Microbacterium songi. Taxonomy (NCBI): domain Bacteria; kingdom Bacillati; phylum Actinomycetota; class Actinomycetes; order Micrococcales; family Microbacteriaceae; genus Microbacterium; species Microbacterium songi. The sequence goes on along the minus strand of NZ_JBHZIE010000011.1, from coordinate 98,962 downwards.
GATCGGGCATCATCGGCCTCGCGCCCGAAGCGCGCATCCTGTCGGTGCGGGTGTACGCCGGGATCGACGACAGTCAGATCGACGCCGGGTCCGGTCCGACCGTCGCACGGCTGGCAGCCGGCATCCGCTACGCCGCCGATGAGCGCGCGCAGGTCATCACCGTGTCGATGAGCACCGCGGCGCCCTCTCCCGAACTCGCGGATGCCGTCGCCTATGCCCGGGATCGCGGCAGCCTCGTGATCGCGAGCGGCGGCAACCGCGACTCCACCCTCAGTTTCGAGGAGGCGGCCGGCGACGGCATCCGCTACCCGGCGGGCGACGACGGAGCGCTGGGGGTCGCCGCGACGGACGCGACCGGTGTCGTCACGGAAGCCAGCATCCACGGTCCGCACATCGCGCTGAGCGCGCCGGGAGCTCAGATCCTGACGACGTCGGCGACGGGCGGCGACTGCGCCCTCGCGGGCGATGTACCCGCGACGAGCTACGCGGCCGCCTACGTCGCCGCGGCGGCCGCCCTCGTGGCCGCCGCGCACCCCGACGAGACTCCTGCGCAGTGGGCGTATCGGCTCGAGGCGACGGCCGTGCGCGCCGACCCCGACGCGCGCGACGACGTCAGCGGCTGGGGCATCGTGCAGCCGTACGACGCCATCGTCATGGTTCCGGGGCCGGGTATCCGCGGGCCGGTCAGCCCGTTCCCGGGTGCGGGGGCGACCCCCGCACCGGATGCCTCCGAGTCCGCGGTGACGATCACCAGTCAGCCGCCGCCGAACGGCCGGGCCCTGCAGCTGGGCGTGTTGGGCGCGGTGGTCGCAGCGATGCTGCTGGGTGTCATCGGTGCCCTCGTCGTCATGCGCAGCCGCCGACGTGCGCTGGCCGCGGCGGTCGATGCGCCTCCGCAGCGCCGCGGTGCGGGTCTGTACCGCGACGAGGAGCCCGGAGCGCCGTAAGGGCCAGGCCGGGGTTCAGCCGCCGAACACGCTGACGGCGATCCACGCCAGGCCCGCCACCGACACGACGCACGCTCCGGCGACGCTGGCAAGGGCGATCGCGCTCCCGCGGGCACTGGCCCGCCGCACCGAGGGCATCTGCGGAGCATCCGCGCGGCTCGCCTCCGGCCCCTCCGCGAGCTCCATCGCAGCCACCGGCGGCGGGGGCACGTCGCGCGGGGCGTACGGCTCGACGGCACCGGGGCCGACACCCACCACCGCCCGCGTCGAGGCCTCGGTGGAGGGCGGAAGGATGATGCGCGTCCGCTTCGCGCGATGGGACCGGGGCCGATGCGGAGCGATCGGACGGTGCGGCGCCTCGAACGGCTGCACACCGTCGGCGAGGAGGAGAGCGGCGGATGCCTCGGCTGCCGGCGCGTCCGACCGCTCGTGTCCGGACTCCGCCTCAGAGGCACCCGCCGGGTCGGGCTGCGGCGCCTCGACGGCGGACTCGGCGTTCGCCCGCCGCATCCGACGTGGACCGAGGATCGTCGCCTCCTCCGTCGGCGCCGGGTGGGGCGCCCGAGAGCCGGCGCGATCGACGACGATCGTGCTCCCGGGGTCGTCATCGCTGTCAGGCCCGGTGTCGTCGTGGCTGTCGGGACCGGGGCTGTCGAGGTCGTCGGGCCCAGGAGTGTCGAGGTCGTCGTCGTCGCCCGGGTCGGACACCCGGTGGGCACGTTCCGCGCGATCGACCACGATCGTGCTCTCCGACCCGTCGTCACCGCGCGCCCCGCCCGTGCGGTCCACCAGGACGGTGCTGTCGAGGTCATCCTCGTCCAGGTCGTCCGCATCCAGGTCGAGGTCGCGCTCATCCGTGGTCATCGGGGCACCGCGCTCATCGGGGCACCGTGCCGGCGCGGTCGACCGTCGTATCAGCCCCGGTGTCCTCGCGACGCGAGCCGATGAGCGAGCTCGACATCGACGAATCACCGGCCGGATCGGTGCCGCCGGAGCGCACGTCGACCACGATCGCGGTGATGTTGTCCCGCCCGCCGGTGCGCTTGGCGGCATCCACGAGTGCTGACGCCGCTGCCGCGGGTCGACCGCTCATCGTCAGGATCGCGCGGATCTGCTCGTCCATCAGTTCACCGTGCAGCCCGTCGGAGCACACCAGCAGACGTTCGCCGTTCGTCACCGGCATGAGCCAGCTGTCGGCGCGGGCGTCGGGGGCGCCGATCGCCCGCGTGATGACGTTGCGCTCGTCGAAGGTACGCCGTTCCTGCTCGGTGAGCTGCCCGGCGTCCATGAGCTCCTGCGCGAGCGAGTGATCGATCGTCAGCTGCTCGAGCTCGGCTCCGAAGTGACGGTAGACGCGCGAGTCGCCCACGTTGACGACGAGCCAGTGCGGTCGGCCCTCGTACTCCAGGAGAACGACCCCCGTGAGCGTGCTTCCGGCCCCCCGGCGCGTGGCCGCGGCGATGGTCGTCACGCGCCGTTCCGCCTCGGCCAGCGCATCGCTCACGTCGACCAGGCGCACCGGCTCCCCGGTGCAGACGTGATCGCGGAAGGCGTCCACCACCGCGCGGCTGGCGAGGTCGCCCGCCTCGTAACCGCCCATGCCGTCGGCCACGACGAAGGCGGGGCGCACGACCAGCGCGGAGTCCTCGTTCACCTTGCGGCGCAGCCCGACGTCGGTGGTCACCCCGAAGGCCAGATCGACCGCGTCGACGCCGCCCATCAGGCCACTTCCCGTCGGCGCAGCCGGAAGCCGACGTCGCCGAGCGACGCGCGCTCGGCGACCGCGACCTTCTCGTGCGCCGTGAGCTCGCGTTCGGCGCCGCTGTCGTCGAGCACGAAGACGCCGTTGGTCGAGCCGAGGTCGGTGATCGCCCACCGCTCCCCCTCGAGGGTGAGTCGCGCGTGCTCCTTCGACACCGACCGGGAGGTGTCGGCGACGGCGAGGTACTGCACGCCGGGCTCCGCACCGACCGGACGGCGGCCGAGCACCACGACGGGTGCGGAGAGTTCATAGCTGCGGCCGTCGTCGATCACGAGCTCCCAGCGCACGCGCGGACGGCGGTCGACCACCGCGGTCGCGGTGTCGTGGTCGGGGTCGTGCTCGCCGGGCTGCTCCTGCGCGTGGGTCTCCTGCGCATGGGTCTCGGGCAGGAGAGCGGATGCTGCGCCCGGCCGGTGCACCAGGATCGGCGCGTCTCCGGTCGGCGGGACGAGCGCGTTCTGCGCCGATGCGGCGGCCGTGGGCGCGAACGCGGGATGGGACACCGCCGACACGGAAGGCACGGCCGGCGCGACCACCGGCGCCGGCGGGCGAACCGACGGCGCCGCAGCCCGTGGATCGACCACGAAGGCCGGGACGGCCGGGGCGGGCGGGGCGGGCGGCGGTGCCGACACCGGGCGAACGGCGCCCAGCGGCGCGGGCCTCCCCGGTACGGGCAGCGGCGGTGCCGGCCGCCAGGAGGGCAGCGCGGGCGCGGGCTGCACGGGCACGGACATCGCGGGCGCGGACATCACCGGCGCGGGAACCGCCGGGGTGACCGGCGCCGCGTCCGGCCGTTCTCCCGCCAGGCCCTGAAGAGCCGCCAGCGGGCCCGTCACCGGTGCGGTGCTCGGCCCGGCGGCCATGCGGCGACCGGGCTCGCTGTCGGTCGCCTCCGACCCGACCGCCAGGATCGTGGCCCACACCGGGGGGAGCAGCATCCCGAGCACGGTCGTCCCGACACCGCGGCCGAAACCTTCGTCGATACGGTGCACCGAGCGCACGCGCAGATAGATCGCGTAGACGTTCGCGATAGGCACCAGGTAGAGGAGCACGAGCCAGGGAGAGTGACCACCGACACGCAGGATCTCGGCCTCGTTGAGGAACGGCACCCATGCGCGCCACGTCGGCACTCCGAGACGCGCGAAGACCCCCGAGAGGGCCACCGCGTACCAGGCCCACAGCAGCACGCCGACGAGCACCCAGAGCAGCGAGCCGATGATCACGAACACCGTCACGGCCTGTGTCGAAGCATCCATCACGCGGCCTTCTTCCGACGGGGCGCCCGAGGCGCGAACCGGCGGGCATCCGGCAGTCGCAGCGAGCGGAGGAACGAGCGGGGGGTGATCGCGATCAGCAGACGCCGCCACACCCCGCGCTCGGAGGTTACCCGATGGCGCTCGTCGTCGCAGATCCGCCAGGCATCGGCGACCGCATCACGCGTCGGCGGATGCTGCGCGAAGACGGCGTGATCGACGACCCGCGCCAGGTGCTCGGCGGGAGCCGACTGCGCAGACCGCGCGCGCTCCAGCCGTGTGCCACCCACCGCTTCGATGCCGGCGTCGGCCCACGTGTCGGAGAGTTCCTCCCACGCACCCACCAGGGCGACCTCGGGCACGCGGGCGTCCCGGCGCGCGCGCCGCCGGAGCACCTTCGCGATCACGATCACGAGGAACGGCAGCGCCAGCAGCAGCAGAGTGCCGAGCGTCAGAGCACCGATGCGGAGGTACGGCAGCACGGCATCCCACCACGTGGGCGCCGGCGCATCCGTCGTGGTGGTCGTCGTGCCGTCGTCGCGCTGCACGGCCGGCGGCTGCGAGATGTCGACGTCGGCCTGCTCGGGCACGGTCGGATTCTCGGGCAGCTGCTGGCCGATGTTCACCAGCACGGGCTGCTGGCGGAACTGCGGAGCGACGTCGACGGTCGTCCACTCGCCGGCACCGGGCGAGCGCACTTCGATCCACGCCGACAGGTTCGACCCCCGGCATTCCCCGTCGCACGCGAGCACTCCGTCCGCAGGGTCGTCGACGAGCTTCACCCCGACCACGACGCGGGAGTCGTAGCCCATCGCGCGCGCGAGCAGCGCTCCGGCCGCCGCGAACTGCTCGTCGTCACCGACCGCGGCGATCAGGAGCGACTCCGCGGCGTTCGGGCCGACGCGGTTCTGCTGGTCGACCAGTCGCTGGAACATCTCCTCCACGCGCGCGGTGGAGTGCCCGGCATAGCTGGACTGGAAGGTGTACGGCGCGTCGCCCTGCAGATCGGAGATCCACTGCGCGGATGTCTCATCCGCCGCGAGTGAATGGCTCAGGTAGCCGCGCTCGCGGAGCCGGGAGATCAGCTCGGTGAAGCCGTCCGCCGACCGAGGCTGCTCCTGCGCCTGCATCCATGCGTCGAGCTGCGGGTAGGACTGAAGGTCGATGGAGCTCGTCGCGCTGGGCGCGCCGAGGGCGACCGCGGTCGTCGGCGGCGCGTCGACACGGTATCCGTCCCCCTCTCGGAGGCCCCGCGCCGACCCCGAGCCCGCGATGTCTATGCCCGCACCGCTGGAGCGGTCTATGTAGAAGGAGTCGGTGAGCGCCCCCGCGCGCTCACCCTCGAACACCGGGGTGGACTGCACGCCCGCGGGAAGAGGCATCCAGATGCCCGAGTATCCGCTCCCGATCGTGACGCTGACCGTCTGCGCCCCGGGGGCGGGGTCGCCTCCCGGCAGACGGGTGAAGCGCGTCGCGTCGCGACCGTCGGACGACACCGAGAACCGCTGGCCGTCCCAGCGGTCGAGCGTGGCCATGGCCAGGCGGTCGATGCCGTCGAGGTCGCCGGAGATGGTGAACATCGCGGCTTCGTAACGATCGCCGGCGAAGGCTCCACGGTAGTCCGCGAGCGGGCTGCTGACGTTGCGGATGACGAGCAGGGGCTCGACCCCCGTCCGAAGGGTGGTCCGCGGCGAGACGTCGGCGAACGCGGGGACGGCGACGAGGCCGATGACGAGGGCGGCGACCACCATGGCCCCGGCCAGCACACGCCGGCGCGCGGCCGCGGCGACCGATGCCACGGTGTCGGTGCGCAGGGTCGCCGTCGTCGACGTCGCCTTGGCGAGGGCGGCGCTGCGCTCGAGGCGCGTGCGCCAGGTCAGCCAGATGAGGGACGCGGCGACGAGGAGGGTGCTGAGCAGCACCTCGCGCGGCGCATCGATCGTGAGGCCGAGCACCGTCGCCGACGGCCCGGGGTCGGTCAGGCCGAATGCGACGCCGAACGCCCCACTCACCAGCACGAGCGGCACGGCGAACCCCGCACGGCGGGTCGGGATGAGGGCGACACCGGTCGCCAGCGCCGTGCCGAGCAGGGCGATCGCGAAGAACGGCACGAGCACGGCCTGATAGTCGCCGAGAGGAGGCTCGAGGGTGAGCAGCTGCTTCCAGCCGATGATGATGCCGATCAGTCCGTCACGCAACGCTCCGAAGAACGCGGGGAACGACGCGAGTCCCGACGGCACGGCGAGCGGAACGACCTCGACGACGTACACGCCCGCGAGGAGCGCGGCACGCTTCCACAGGGGCCAGCGGCGGCGCTGCCCGATCACCGCGACCCCCGCCCCGCTGAGTCCGGCGACGACGGCGATCACGATCAGCCGCGGCGTCTGGAAGAGCGGCCAGGCGAGAGCCGTGGTCAGCGCGAGCCCGACCAGGACGTATACGACGGCGAGCAGACGCTGCCGCCAGCCGGCATCCGCTCTCGGACGCTGTCGGCGACGCGCTGCGCGACCTCCCGCGCTCATTGCAGCGCTCCCCGGGCGATCAGCTGTCCGAGGTCGCTCAGCGCGCCGACCGTCATGACACGGAGGGGGCCCGCCTGCCTCATGACGGGATCGGCGTCGAGCTCGCAGCGCACGACGACGCCGGCGGTGTCGGGGCCGAACGCGAAGACGGCAGCGCGCAGCCGGTCGAGCGGCATCTGCGAACCGGTCACGAGGAAGACCACCGAGAGGCGCGCGTTGGCCTGCGCGGTGAGCCGGGCGACATCCTCGAGACGGCTGACCCGCTCCCCCTGTTCGATCTCGGCGAAGCCGTCGAGCATCGACCGCATGCTGCGGGTCGGGATGTCGCGGACCGCGACCACCTCGCCACGGGCGACTTCGGGTCGCTCCGCCCCGGTGGTCACCACGAGTTCGCGCCCGTCTCGCACGGCCTGCGCTCCCAGCGAGGCCGCGACGCTGACGGCGAGTTCGAACTCGTCGTCCGACGCGTACTCCCCGACGGCGTCCGTGCCGATCAGCACCGCGATCCGCGACTGGCGCGTCTCTTCGTACTGGCGCACCATGAGCTTGCCGGTCTTGGCCGTCGACTTCCAGTGCACCTGTCGGTAGGAGTCGCCGGGAAGGTACTGCCGGATCGCGTGGAACGCGAGATCGGAATCGACGATGCTGCTCGTGGGCAGCCCCTCGAGATCACGGATCAGGCCGGCGCTGGTCGAGGGGATGGGGGTGGTCGCCGGGTGCACGTGGATCGTCTGCACCGCCGGCCACACCACTTCACGCCGCAGGATGCCGATCGGGTCTGCACGGGCGACCGACAGGGGTCCGATGTCGATCACGCCGCGGCGGCGCGCGGCGATCGAGATCTGCTCGACGTGCGTGTGATCGGCGAACAGGAAGGGGACGTGTGCTTCCACGAGTCCGTCGCCGACCGGCACATCCACGACACCCGGCAGCGCGGGACGGCTGGCGGCGTTGCGCACCTCCAGGCGGCCCTGCACGTCCGTGCCCGCAACCACCCTGTCGTGCTCCAGCTCGAGGTGCACGCGGTAATCGTGGCCACCCAGCAGGAAGGGGACGCAGAACACCAGCACGGCGAACGCCGCGACGCCCAGCATCCATCCGAGGCTCCACCCGGCGACGATGCCCATCGCGAGTCCGACCACGAGCACTCCGACCACCAGCCACCCGGCGGGGGTGACCGTCTCGGCCAGCCAGCGGGCGGCCGTGCGCACGGCCGACATGACGGCGGCGAACGCGCTGCGGCTGCGGAACACCCCCTCGCTGACGACACCCGTGTTGGCGCGCGTCACACTCGTCACCGTCGACGCGCGGGTGCGCGTGCTGGTGACCGATGCCGTGCGCCCGAGGCGGGAGCCGGTGGTCTCGAAATCGCTCATCCGATGCTCAGGCCGCCCCGTTCTCGGTGGGCGCTGCGACGTCGAGCAGGATCTGGCCGATGACCGACTCGGCCGTGACGCCGTCGAACTCCGCGTCGGGCCGGAGGACGAGTCGGTGCGACAGCGTCGGCACGGCCAGGTCGCGCACGTCGTCGGGAGTGACGTAGCTGCGGCCGTGCGCCGCCGCCCACGTCATCGCCAAGCGGGCCAGCGACAGCGCCCCGCGGACGCTGACGCCCAGGCGCACCTCTTCGGCGCGACGCGTCGCGCTGACGAGCCGCATGATGTAGTCCAGGACGAGCGGGTTCGTGTACACCTCGCGGACCAGCTCACTCATCGTCGCGAGCATGGTGGTGTCGATGATGCCCGACACCTCGCGCCGGGGATGCTGCGCCCCCTGCAGGATGCGGAGCGCCGACGCGTCATCGGGATAGCCGATGGACGTCTTGATCATGAAGCGATCCAGCTGGGCCTCGGGCAGGCGATAGGTACCCGCCTGCTCCACGGGGTTCTGCGTCGCGAGCACGACGAACGGCACGCCCACCGAGCGGGTGACGCCGTCGATCGTGACCTGCCCCTCCTCCATGACCTCCAGGAGTGCGGACTGGGTCTTGGGGCTCGCCCGGTTGATCTCGTCGGCGAGCACCACGTTGGCGAACACCGGACCGGCGTGGAATTCGAATTGGCCGCGCTTCTGGTCGTAGACCGTGATGCCGGTGACGTCGCCGGGGAGGAGGTCGGGGGTGAACTGGATTCGGGTGCTCGTGCCCTTGATGGTCTGGCCGAGTGCGCGCGCCAAGGCCGTCTTGCCTGTTCCGGGCACGTCCTCCAACAGCACGTGTCCCTCGCTGACCATCGCGGCCAGCACGAGCTCGATGACGTGGCGCTTTCCGAGGATCGCCTGTTCGACGTTGTCGGCGAGCAGGCCGAAGGTGTCGGTGAACCACGCGTTCTGCTCGGGTGTCATTGTCATGGGGAGGGGCTCCTGGTGCCGGTGTGGGGCGTGCGTTGGGAAGGGATCGTCAGGGGTCGGTGGGGTCGGCGGGGGAATCGGGTACCGTCGGCTCGGGTGGCGGCGGCGTGAAGCAGCGCGTCAGCTCGACCGCGGGGAGCGACGCGAATTCGCCCCGGAACACGACGCGATACGTCACGACCTCCGTCTCGGCATCCGGCGTCACGGTGACCGTGCGATACGAATCGAAGTCCACGGCCTTGCTGAAGCGCAGATCGGTGTCCTTCGGCTCAGCGGTGCACGCCGACGTCACGGCGACCGTGACGGTCGTCGGGGCGGTCTTCGGGGCGATCGTCGACGGCGTGCCGCACGCGTCGGTGAGCAGCCAGCAGTAGCGGGCGGTGACGGTGCCCGGCAGCTGGTCGGCCGAGAGCTGCAGCCGGTCGCCGGTGCCGTAGTTCGACGAGATGCGCGTCGAGAACCCGGTCCCCGCCGACGGCACGTCTGCGACCGTGTAATCGGTGAAGTTCGCCTCCACGACGTAGGAGCGGTCGCGGACGAGGTCGGGCGTGGTGTCGACCGTGTACGTCAGTCCGCCGGGCGCCGCGGGCGACGTCGCGAACGTGTAGTTGCTGACCGGTGCCGAGCCGGCCGCACCGAAGCCGTTCGACACGCACGCCTTCGCGAAGAATCGGGTATAGCTCGGCAGGCCGGTGAAGGTGGTCCCCGCCTGTCCGCCGGGCATGACCGCCGCTCCGGACGCGTCGGCGCTGCACGCCGGCTCGCTCTGCCCCTCGGCCCACGCCGCGTACAGCACGGAGAGCGGTTGCGCGCTGAAGTTGCCGTTGGGCTGCACCCCCGAGATCTCCAGGGAGGTGTTGGAGGTGGGCGAGAGGGCACCGTTCGCATCGATGTACGGGCTGCCAGCGACCTGCACTGCGGCGGCGGCCTGCGAGCCGCTGCTGCCGGTGCCGAGCGGTGGCTGGAACTGACTGACCGGGACGACCGTCAGCTGCCGGGCGCCGACGGGGAGGGTCAGCGTGTAGAGCGTCGCGGGCCCGGTGCGCGGGATCTCGACGGTCTCGCCGCTGTCGGCGGCGATCTGCAGCGTCGCGACGTCGTCGCCGGTCTCGATGCTGAGCTCGGCCCCGCCGCGCGAGGTCGAGGTCTGCCCGTCGACGAAGACGGGCGCGGCGGTGAAGGCCAGCACGGCGGGCGGGTTGTAAGCCCAGGTCACCACGGGTGTGGTGTCGAGCGACTCCCCCACCGGGTTGACGGCACGCGCCGTGTACGTGTGACGCTGGCCGTTCACGAGGTCGGGCACCGTGCACGAGAAGGTGCCGCCGGCGCCGGGGACGCAGGATGCCGGAACCTGGACCCCGTTCTCGTAGATGGCCGCGCCCGTCACACCGGGGATCGCATTCGCGGCCTCGCCGAGGGTGACCAGCATCGTCACCGACGAGCCCGTGAAGGCGGTCGTGGTGATCGAGCTGGGCGGCGCGGGGTAGCCCTGCACGTCGATCGTGAGCGTGCCCACGCCGGTGCGACCCTGGGCGTCCACCACGGTGAAGGGCACGATGCAGGTGCCGCCGGAGGGTTTGGCGCTCGTCGGCCACGTCGCCGTCACCGACGTCGTCCCGGAGGCCGAGATGCCCGCGACCGCGCAACCCGGCACGGAGATGCCGGCGAGCGTCAGTCCCGCGCCGGGCGTCCCGGCGAACGGGTCGTATTCGCCGGCGATCCCGACGACGGGGATCGTGCAGCTCGCGCCGGCGCTCACCGCGCAGGCGGCGGTGAACGTCGCGCCGCGCGGGGCGTCGGTCGGCGCCGCCCCGACGATGAGCGACAGTGTGGCCGACAGGCCACCGAACGACGTCACGGTGACCGTGGCGTTCTGGCGGGCGCCGGGGCGAGCGTCGGCACGGGCGGTGACGGTGAGCGCCGAGCCGTTCTGCTCGACGACGAAATCGCCGCCGGTGAAGGCCACTCGGTAGTCGAGCGACGATCGATCGCCGACGCGTCCGCCCTCCCAGGTCGTGAGGTCGGCGTAGAGGTCGATGCTCTGGCTGGCGCCGGGGGCGACGGTCCGGCTGATCGAGCTCAGGATCGCCTGGGGGCTCCTGGGCTGGATGACGACCGGGATCGGCAGCTGCGTCCAGGTGTCCTGACCGGCGATGCGCACCTCCACCGTGCAGCTGTCGGTCCAGGGGGCGTTGCGCCCGGCGGTGTAGGTGACGGATGCCGCGCCCGAGGCCGCGCACGACGCGTTGCCGCGCTGCACCGGGAAAGATCCGCCCTCGCGCACTTCGAGCCGGTCGCCGTCGCCGAGCTGGATGGAATCTCCGAGCGCGATGCGCACGGACTCGTCCTCGTTCACCTGGGCGGCGGTGATGCCGCCCCTGAGCTGCACGCGCATGGCGTCGAGCGCCGGGATGCGGAGGAACCCGTACGCCGCGACCGGTTTTCCGGCGGAGTCCTCCCCCGTGAGCGAGAACGGAACGAGAGCCCCCTCGACGGGAGCGCGGCCCGAGATCTTGTTGCCGGTCGCGACGTAGCCGGATGCGGCATCGCCCCACACGGCGAGCGTCAGCGCGCTGATGTCGCCGGAAGCCCACACGGTCTTGCCGGTGATGACGTCGACGCCGGACGCGAGGGTCGACCGGTCGGCGATCGTCAGCACGGTGTCGGAGATCACCGGATTGTCGGGCGCAGGCTCTCCGGCCACGGTGACCACGATCAGACCTTGTGCCGTGCTCGAGGTCGCCGAGGAGCGCACCGTGTAGACGTAGGACTGGACGCCCTGCACGGTGCCCGCGCGGAGCGACACGATCCCCTTCTCGAGATCTGTGGCGTCGTCGATCAGCGCGTCGAGGCGCGCGTACTCGGTGTTGCCCTCGACGTCCGGGGCGTTGGGCACGAGCGACACGAGCTGCAGGGTGCCGCCCGCGGGATCGCGGTCGTTGAGGAGAGGCTGAACGGTGAGGGGAGCCGACGTTCCGGTGACCGCGCGCACCCCGTCGGTGTACGTGACCGGGGTGACGTCGGCGAGCTCTCCGCCGAGGACGGCGATGCGGACGGTCCCGGTCCCCTCCGCGCCCTGATCGTCCCGGAGCGTGTATGAGAACTGCAGCTGCCCGTCGGGCACACCTCCGGCGGGGGCGGTGTACCGGATGGCGGACCCGTCGGCGTTGATGACGACGGAGCCGAGGCCCGGCGCAGGCTGCGTGATCGCGACGAGCGACGTGGGGTCGCCGTCGGGGTCCATGCCGCTGGCGGGCACCGGGATGCGGACCGTCTGGCCGGCCGCCACCCGGGCGGACAGGACCGTCGGCTCGGGGGTGTGGTTCTCGCCCGCGGGAAGCACGGTGACCGTGATGGCGGCGGAGTCCAGCCGTGCGGGGTCGCCGTCGAGGTAATCCGAATAGCGCAGCGTGTACACGCCCGGAGTCGGCGGTGCGAGGTACCGGACGACCGTTCCGGCGACGAACGCCAGTTCGCCCTCTGCCCCGGACGGCTCGATGTCGGGATGCACGAGCACCTGCTCGCCGCGCGGGGCGATGTCGTTCTCCGTGACCGGGATGTTCACCTGCGCGCCGGCGCGCACCGAGATCGCATCGGGCACCGCGATGGGTCCCACGCCGAAAGCCGGGGCGGTCTGGAACACGGTGACGGTGGAGCTCACGCTCGAACCCGCGCCGTCGGTCACGGTGATGGACGCGGTCCCCACCCGGCCGGGCTGGCCGTCCGGCGTCGTCCCCGACACGCGCAGCTTCGCGCCGTCGACGATGCCGACCGAGAGCTGGGCGTCGGAAGAGGTCGCCGACGCCAGCGCGAGCACGTGGCCGGTGGTGTTCTGCACGGCGTCGAGCACTTCGAGCGTCGTGTCCTCGTCGGAGCGGACGAAGGCGGTGAGCGGCGGCATGCTGAGGGCTCCCGACCCCCCGACCACGCTGAAGCGCAGGATGCCGTTCTGCTGCGCCTCCGTCTGCGCATCCTGGACGGTGTAGCCGATGATGTACTCGCCCGCGGAGGACGCGCTGAGCTGCACCGTGCCCGCTGCCACGTTCGGCACGACGTTGACCTGGTCCTGACCGGACGAGGCGACCGCATCGACGAGACGGTAGGACCCCGAACCTCCGCTGACGACCGGACTGATCGCCACCGTGCGCTCCTGGTCGACGCCCGCGACCGCCACGACCGGGTCGGCGACGAGCGCGGGGTTGGCGGTGACCGCGACCTTGAGGATCTTGGTGGCGGATGCTCCGTGGTCATCGGTCACCGTGACGACGACCGACAGCGTGGCCCCGGCCGCATTCGGGTCGGTGTGACGGATGGCGACGCGGCCGTCGGCGGTGGGGACGACGGTGAGCGGAGCGTTCGGGTCGTCTTTGACGGCGGACGCGAGGATCATCGGGTCGCCCTCCGGATCGACCCAGCCGGTGAGCACAGGCACGCTGACGGTGCCGCCGGGGGCGATCTCGACGGTCGGCCAGTCCTGCAGGCACCCCTCGACGCCGCACCACACCGGCGCCGTGTCGGCGTCGTCCGCGGCGACGGTGAGCGTCACGGTCGTGGGCGGCGACTGCTGCTGACCGTCCGTCACCGCGTAGGAGAACGTCGCCGATCCGCTCTCGGCACGCACGCGCACGAGGATCTGCTGGTTGTCGTTGGAGAGCGTCAGCTCGCCGAAGGCGGGATCGCTGAGACCACCGGAGATCGAGGACGCCTCGACGGTCAGCACGTCCTTCTTGTTGGGGTCGTGGTCGTTGAGCAGCACCGGAAGCACCGCGACACCGCCCGAGCGCACGCCGAAGGCGTCGGACTCTGCCACGGGAGGCTCCTCCTGCGCGACATCCGTCACCTCGACCGTGCCGGTCTCCTGCGTCTCCTGCTCGTCGGCCTGCCACTGCGAGAGTGGGATGGGCTCTCCGTCGGGCATCGACCACAGCAGTCCGGTCGTGGTCTCGTTCAGCACGGCGCGCCGCCCGTTCGAGGCGATCACCAGCTCGGGCTGCTGCACCTGGTCGAGCGCGCCCCCCGGCACCTCCAGCGTGACCTGGTCGCCGCCCTCGGTCCACAGCGTGCCGGCGGTCGTGTCGAGCCACGCCGCATAGAGCTTCCCGTCGACACGGGTGGGTGCCGCCGGTGTGCCGGTCCCGGCCTGCACCCGCTCCGCCGTGCCGCGCTCGATGTCGACCGAGACCAGACCCGTCTCGTCGGCGAAGTACGCTCGGCCGCTGTCGGACGACCCGCGCTGGGCGACCGCGCCGGCCGCCAGACCGACGTCGACCGGGCCCTCATGTCCGTCGATCCACACGCGATCCCCGCCCGTCTCGCCCAGCACCCAGCGGCCGCCGACGACGGTGAGCACGAGCGTGGCGTCCTCGGCGGGGGGCGAGGCGAGGACCGTGCGCTCATCCGCGAAGGTCGACGTGCGGGCGTTGTAGCGGCGGACCGCCTGCTCGGCCGCGGAGTACATCACGATCGTGCCGTCGTCGGCGACCGCGACCGCCGTCGCGTCGTAGGGCGTGTCCCCCTCCTTCGCCGTTTCACGCAGGGGGTCGATCTGCACGGGCCTGGCGCTGGCGCCCACCGCCGAGACCTGCGACACGAACACCTTGCCGGTGTCGGTCAGGTACACGGTCCAGTCGCCGGATGCCACGACGTCGCGGGTTCCGGCGGGGGTCGTGGTGCCTTCGGCGACGGATGCCCCACCGGACTCGGACGCCGCATCCGACGACCCGATCATGGCCTTCGGGTCTGCGGGGTCGACGTTCCAGATCTTCTGCAGCCCGTCGGTGAACACGACCGCCGCCGACCCGGACTGGGCGACCCAGGACGGATCCTCGGCGTCGCGCACCGTGTCGATCTGCCGCAGATTGGTGTCGACGCGGGCGTATTGTCCCGCCGACCGCGTCACCCAGACCGAGGTCTCGAGCTTGTCGACCTCCTGCGCGTCGTAGCCGTTGGCGACGACGGCCACCGTGACGACCGCCGCGGCCGCGGCGATGATCGCCGTGACTTTCAGCGCGACCCGGCGGCGGGCGGTGATGGCCATCAGAGCACTCCCGAGGTGAGGAGGGCGATCCCGATGCCGACCATCGCGACGATCGCGACACCCGCTCCGATGAGCGCGGCGACCAGCGGACTCGGTCCACGTCGGCGCTCTCGGATGACGAGGCCGTCGCGGTCGCGCTGGGCTTCGGCGGCGGCCTTCTCGGCCCGCACCGCACGACGGGAGTGGGCGTTGACGACCGTCACGGCGGGTCCACGACGCTCGACGTCGTCGAGCGCCAGCGGTCCCGCGGCGCGCACCCATTCGGTGGCGGCGACGTCGAGGTTGGTGGGCGGCACTCCCAGCTCGTACTGCACCCAGCGCAGTTCTTCGGCGAAGGAATGGACCGTCGGGAAACGACGGTCCGGATCCTTCGACATCGCGATCGCCAGGGCCTGCTCGAGGCGGTCGGGGACATCGGCACGTCCGGTGGGCGTGTACTTCGCCTTGATGATGCGCGCCGTGATCTGATCGCGGGAATTGAGATCGCGGCGGTCGGCCTCGAAGGGGCTGCGTCCGGCGAGGAGCGTGTACAGGGTCGCGGCGAGGCTCCACACCTCGCTGGGGACCGAACCGCTGATGCGCTCCTCGAGCACTTCGGGTGCCGACCAGGGCACCGACATCGCGATCAGGTCGTCACCGTCGGCCGCGAGTGCGGCGGCGATGCCGAAGTCGGCGAGCACGGGTGAGCCGAGGCTCGTGACGAGGATGTTCGACGGCTTGATGTCGCGGTGCAGGAGTCCCGCGCGGTGCGCGGTCTCGAGCGCCCCGCCGATGCGGACACCGATGTCGAGCACGTCGGCGATGGCGAGCGGGCCGCGGCGGTAGCGGGCGCTCATCGTGTCGGGGCAGTACTCCATGATGAAATACGGTCGGCCGTCGGCCGCGATGCTGGCCTGATAGATCGTGACGACGGCGGGGTGCGAGCTCAGCCGCGCGAGGACGTCGGCTTCGGCGTTGAACGTGCGCAGCACGTCCGGCGTGGCCACATCGCTCGTGAGCACCTTCGCGGCGACGACACGGCGCGGCAGATCCTGGTCGAAGAGGTACACGTCGGCGAAGCCGCCCGACCCGAGCGGTCGCACGTAGCTGTAGCCCGGAAGCGTCGGCGGCGGCGCGATGAGACGTTTGGCCACGCGGCAGTGCTCCGTTCGCAGATCAGCTCGGGGCGCCCGCGGCATCAGCACGCGCGAACGCCGGTCGTCGTGCGCCTACCGTGACGCAGAAACCTTCCCCGAGGTCAAGGATATCGCCGCGGCTGAGAGGAACCTCGACGCCCGCGTGCACGAGGCGGGGGGCGCCGTCGCCGGAGAAGAGCAGGGTGCCGTTCGTCGAGCCCAGATCGCGGGCGGTGGCCGAGGATCCGCTGATCCTGATCTCGAGGTGCTCGCCCGAGATCTCACGCCGGGGCGACGGAACCACGACGTGGACGGCGTCGTCCAGACGGCCACGTCGGTGCCACGGCTTGCGGCCGAACACGATGGGCGCCCGATCGTCGAGCTCGCTGCCGTCGGGCAGGCCGAAGATCCAACCGGCAGGGCCGGATGCCGCGGGGGCGAGCGCGTCGGAGACGAGTGCGTGATCGCCGCCGCGGTCGCCGGTTCCGTGGTCGCCTGCCCCGCGGTCGCTTGTTCCGTGGCCACCCGTTCCGGTGTCGGCCGCGCCATGACCGCCTACTCCGCCGTCATCGTCGCGGCCGCGCGCGGCACCGAGGATGTCTGCGGCAGCATGCGCCGAGGCGCGAATCGGGAGCGGTGCGGGGAACGGCGCCGTCGGGCGACCCGCTGGGGGCTGCTCCGGAGTGGGCGCGGCGGGGTCAGTCGCTGCCGGTGCGGACTCGCCCGTCACGGGCACGTCCGTCACCGGTACGTCCGTCACCGGTTCGGCCGGGACGGGTTCGGCCGGGAGGAGCCGTGAGACGCGCTCCTGCGTCGGCTGCGGGTCCGGGCGACGGGCGGATTCGCGCCGCAGGATCGGCATCTGCCGTGTGGTCTCGTCCTCGGGGAGAAGTCCCGGCCGCGGGGGCACGCCGTCTTCGATCGCGAAGTCGACGCGCGTTGCACGCACGACCCCGCTGCGCAGCGGCAGTGCGTCGAGGTCGGGGGCATCGGGGGCACGCAGGGTGAAGCGGTGCACGCCGCTCGCCTCGGTCATGCTCCAGTCGGGTCTGCTCGGACCGCCGAGCCTCGTCGACCCGCCGCCGCCCATCTCCACGGAGAACGCGCCGCGCACGGCGGCGCGGAGCGTGCGCTCGCGCGCCTGCCGGAGCTCGACGATCGCGACGGCCGCGCCGACATCGGCACCCGCGATCGCGTCGAGCGCAGCATCCAGCCCGCCGTCCTCGTCCTGCAGCTGCCGGTACAGGGCCGTCACGAAGTCCACGCCCGCGGACCGGTCGATCAGGACGACGACATGATCGGCGATCAACGCGAATCCGGCGTCCTCCCCGCCGGCCGTGTACGTGAACACGGCTCAGGCGCCCTTCAACCGCTCCGCGAGGTAGGCGCGCAGACCCTCGAGCGGTACGCGCTCCTGGCCCATGGTGTCGCGGTCGCGGACGGTCACCGCGCGGTCTTCGAGGGAGTCGAAGTCGATCGTCACGCAGAACGGGGTGCCCACTTCGTCCTGTCGGCGGTAGCGTCGGCCGATGGCGCCGGCGTCGTCGAAGTCGATGTTCCAGTGCCCGCGCAGGTCGGCGGCCAGTTCGCGGGCGATCGGCGAGAGCTGCTCGTTGCGCGAGAGCGGCAGCACCGCGACCTTCACCGGGGCCAGTCGCGGATCGAGCTTGAGGACGGTGCGGACGTCGGTGCCGCCCTTCGCGTTGGGCGCCTCCTCCTCGTGGTAGGCGTCGACGAGGAACGCCATCATGGCGCGCGTCAGGCCGAACGACGGTTCGATCACGTAGGGCGTGTAGCGCTCGCCGCTGGCCTGATCGAAGTAGGTGAGGTTCGTGCCGGATGCCTCGGAGTGGTTGGTGAGGTCGAAGTCGGTACGGTTGGCGACGCCCATGAGCTCGCCCCACTGCTTGCCCGCGAACCCGAATTCGTACTCGACGTCGATCGTGCCGGCGGAGTAGTGGGCGCGGTCCTCTTCGGGCACGTCGATGCGCCGGAGGTGCGCGGGGTCGATGCCGAGGTCGATGAACCAGTCCCAGCAGGCCTCCACCCAGTGCTCGAACCACTGCTGCGCCTCGGCGGGCGGCGCGAAGAACTCGATCTCCATCTGCTCGAATTCTCGTGTGCGGAAGATGAAGTTTCCGGGCGTGATCTCATTGCGGAACGCTTTGCCGACCTGGCCGACCCCGAACGGCGGCTTCTTCCGCGAGGAGGTGAGCACGTTGCCGAAGTTCACGAAGATGCCTTGGGCGGTCTCCGGTCGCAGGAAGTTGACCGCGGATTCGTCGTCGACGACGCCGAGATAGGTCTTCATGAGGCCCGAGAACGCCTTGGGCTCGGTGTAGTCGCCCTTGACCCCGCAGTTCGGGCAGGGGATGTCGGCGAGGCCGTTCTCCGCGACGCGACCCTTGCGGGCTTCGAAGTCCTCGATGAGGTTGTCGGCGCGGAACCGCTTGTGGCAGTTGAGGCATTCCACGAGCGGATCGGTGAAGGTGGCGACGTGGCCCGACGCCTCCCACACCCGCTTGGGGAGGATGACCGAGGAATCCAGTCCCACCATGTCGCCGCGGCCGCGGACGAAGGTCTGCCACCACTGCCGGCGGATGTTCTCCTTCAGCTCCGTGCCGAGCGGGCCGTAGTCCCACGCGGACCGGGATCCACCGTAGATCTCACCCGCTTGGAACACGAACCCCCGGTGTCGGGCGAGGGCGATGACCTTATCGAGGCGGGACTGTTCGGCCATGGTGGCTCCAATGGTCGGGTTGCGTGCGTGGAGGGGGTGTGCGCGCGTTCACCCGACAACGGACGGATGCCGCGGCATCCGTCGATTCTAGTTGAGAAGGGGCTCTTCCCCGGGTCCGGTCGGTGTCGCGATGAACCCCACGCGCCCACGGAATGACACGAACGAACGCGCGTCGAACCGGCAACGCCCTTCCGTGGGCGAGCGCACGGTCACTGCGCGTCGGCGGCGGAGTTCTCCTTATCGCTCGCGGGCGCGTCGTCCCGCGTGTCGGCCGCGCGCGGAGCACGGTCGATGGGCGGCTCGTCCGCCATTCGCGAGAGTGTGCGAGGTCTTCCGTCTTTACGTCGGGACATACCCCAAGTCTCGTCTCCACCGAGGCGGCCCGGGTCGATCGACGGGGAGCAGACGGGGCGCGGCCGGGAGCACGTCCGACGCGCTTCAGGTGGACGAGCGGCGCCTGCGGGGCGCGGCCGAGCGTGGAGGGGCCGCTCGCATGTGATCGCGTGCTCGACCGAGCACCTCGGCGAGCCGCTCGACATCGGCGCGCGCGAGAGGTGCGAAGAGCATCTCATCGAGAAGGGCGATGTGTCCCGGAAACACCTGCGCCAGGATCCTCCGGCCGGAGTCGGTGATGGTGACGGTGGTGCTGCGTTCGTCGTCCGACGACGGAGTCCGCGTGACCAGCCCTCGTTGTTCCAGCGTCTGAGCCTGATAGGTGAGGCCGCTTCGGCTGTAGACGACCCCGTCGGCCAGGTCCGTCATGCGGTGACTGCCGTCCGCCGAGTCACCCAGCCGGGCCAGCAGCTGGAACTGCACATAGCTGAGATCGCCGGCGTCCCGCAGCTGCTGCTCGACCGCGTGCCTGAGCAGGCTGCTCACCTCGATGAGCGAGAAGTACGCGCCCAACTCCGTGGGATCGAGGGAACGGGACTGTTCGGGCATGCCGACAGCCTACGGCGTGTTACGAACTCAAAGCACTTGCTTCGAATCTGAAGCAGTGATACATTCATCCTTGTTGCTTCGTATTCGAAGCACTTACCGAACGAAAAGAGAACATCATGATGAAGGCAGTGCGTTTCCACGAGTTCGGGGGCCCCGAGGTTCTCCGCTACGAAGACGCCGACCGACCTGTCGCGGGCGCAGGGCAGGTTCTGATCCGCGTCGCCGGGTCGGCGTTCAACCCGGCCGATTCCGGTATCCGCGGCGGTACGCTGCCCTTCCCGGTGGCGCTGCCCCACGTGCCCGGCTACGACGTCTCGGGAACCATCGAGGCTCTCGGTGAGGGCGTGAACGACCTCGTGGTCGGAGACGACGTGGTGGGCTTCCTTCCGATGGGAGCGGACGGGTCCGCCGCCGAGTACGTCGTCGCCCCGGCCGACGTCCTCGTGAAGGCCCCCACCAGCATCGACCTCGCTGACGCCGCGGCATTCCCGTCGGTCGCACTCACGGCTTGGCAGGCGCTGTTCGATCTGGGCGGCCTCACGAGCGGTCAGCGGGTGCTGATCGCCGGCGCCGGCGGATCGGTCGGCGGATATGCCGTCCAACTCGCTGCGCACGCCGGGGTGTACGTCATCGCCACCGCGAGCCCGCGCAGCCGCGATGCCGTGACGGCAGCCGGCGCGGCCGAGATCATCGATCACACGCGAAGCACCATTCCCGAGTCGGTCAGTGAACCCGTGGATATGCTGCTCAACCTCGCGCCCCTCAGCCCCGGGGAGTTCGAGGCGTTGGTTCCGCTCGTTCGCGACGGCGGGATCGTCGTGGCCACCACGGCCTGGATGGACACCCCCGGCGACGCCGCACGGGGAGTCCGGACGGCGAGCGTGTTCGTGCAACCGGACGTCGACAAACTGGCACGACTGGTCGGCCTGATCGACAGCGGCGAGCTCGTCGTCGACGTGGCTCAGCGCGTCCCCCTGAGCGAGCTTCCGATGATCCACGTGGAAGCGGCGACGGGGAACCTCCACGGCAAGGTCGTCGTGATGCCCGCCGCCCACTGAGCCACCCACAGACCGGGCCGGGCGTACACTCGGGCGCGTGAACACTCGTGTGCGGCCTTCGGGCGTGGGGAGGTCGTCGACGCACACCGCGTCGACAGGCGAGCGAGCCTGAGGCTCATCCGCCACGACGCCCGCCGAGCGTGTCCGCGCTCCGGCCGGCACCCGCCTTCGGGCACCCCTCCCTCACGAACGTCGCCACGCGGCGACCGCACAGAAAGCACGCGCATGCGCATTTTCACCGAGGCCCAGGTCCGGGCATCCTTCCTCAACGCGTCCCGCAGCGAACGCAAGAACATCGCGCTGCCCGCAGACTTCGACGAGCTCGACTTCGGCACGCGGGACTATCTCGGCTGGCGGGACCCCAAGCTCCCGAACGTCAGCTACATCGTGGCCGATATCGACGATGAGCCTGTCGGGCTGCTCCTGCGTCAGACCGATTCGCGCGCCCGCAGCCGGCCGCAGTGCTCCTGGTGCGCCGACGTCCAGCTGCCCAACGACGTGGTGTTCTACACGACGAAACGGGCAGGTGACGCCGGCCGGCGCGGCGACACGGTGGGCACGCTGATCTGCGAGAACTTCGAATGCTCGCGGAACGTGCGCATTCTGCCCCCGAGCGCCTACCTCGGCTTCGACCGCGAAGCGGCCCGCGATCGGCGCATCGACGCACTGCGGAAGCACGTCGAGGGATTCGTCCGAGACGTCCGCGGCGACTTCTGAGCCTCGCGCCGCTCCGGGTCCTCTAGCCCCGCAGCCTCATCGCCTCGGCGAGCGGTCCCCGGAGCCACTCCTCGATCTCGCGCTGCGAGCGGAGCCGCACGACGGTGAGGTGCGGATGCTCGGCCTCCAGCTGCGGCACCTGCCGGGCGTACTTCTTCCTCGTGGCGAACGCCCAGCGCACGATGTGCTCGGGGTCGGTGAAGAAGGTCCACAGCGGCGGTTCGATGTTGCCGTTCCAGAGCACCTCCCGGCGGACGCGCCGCCGGAGGGTGCGCCGGACGACACGCGGCAGCGTGACCGTGAGGAACGGCGGGTCGAGCCAGACGATCAGGTCGGCGCGCTCCGAGAGCAGCGGCCGCGCGGTGGAGTACTGCCACTCCGTCGTCCACGCCTCCCCCGCGACCAGGGCGCGCACGTCGCTCTGGAACTCCTCCCGAGGAGTCCAGCCCGGACCGTGGAACAGCGCGTCGATCTCGGTGTGGGGAGCGTCGAGCGCGGCGGCGATCCGCGCGGCGAGCGTCGTCTTGCCCGTACCGGACACACCGGCGACCACGACCCTCCGAGGGCGGTATCCGAGTGGTTCGTCGAAGCTCCGCACGATCAGCATCGTATCCGGCCGTCAGCGCCGGGTCCGCGGCGCCCCCGCGGCATCCCCCCGCCTCCGCCGCAGGACGCGCCCCGCCTAACGTCTCGCCGCGGCCCTGTAAACCCCCGCGCCGGTATCGCACCCCGCGTCTAGCGTCGAGGACATGACTTCCACGTCCTCTGTATTCGCACCGCACCGCGCCATCGTCACCGCCTCCGATTCCGGCATCGGCCGTGCCACCGCCCTGGCCCTGGCGGACGCCGGAATGGACGTCGGTGTCACGTGGCACAGCGACAAGGAGGGCGCCGAGGAGACGGCGGAGGGGGTGCGCTCCCGCGGCCGGAAGGCGTTCGTCGTGCAGTTCGACGCGACCGACCTCGACGGGGCGGCGGCCGTCATCGACGGGCTCATCGACGACCTGGGCGGCCTCGACGTGTTCGTCAACAACGCCGGCGGCGGCTCGGGCGGCGCGTTCCTCGACCTCTCGGTGGAGGATTGGCGGGCGGATGTCGCGCTCAACCTCGACGGCGCCTTCGTGGGGCTGCAGGCCGCCGCGCGGCACATGGCGAAGGCCGACGCAGGCGGGCGACTGATCGCCGTGAGCAGCGTGCACGAGCACGCCCCGCGGGCGGGATCCGCGGCCTACGTCGCCGCCAAGCACGGCCTGGGCGGGCTCATCAAGACGATGGCGCTCGAGCTGGGTGCGCAGGGCATCACGGTCAACGCGGTCGCTCCCGGTGAGATCGCCACACCGCTCAACGACATGACCTCGGAAGAGGCCGAACAGACGCGGCGTCCCGGCATCCCGCTGGCCCGCCCCGGCCGCGCCGAAGAGATCGCCGGAGTCGTCGCCTTCCTCGCCTCCCCGGCCTCGAGCTACGTCAGCGGCGCCAGCTGGGTCGTCGACGGCGGAATGCTGCTGATGGGACCGCAGGCGGGATCGCACCTCGAGAGCGACGACTGGCGTCGCGGCTGACGGCGCGGCGCGAGTGCGACATCGCCCTCAGTTCGCGGGGCCGTCGCCCGACGCGTCGTCGAACTGGCGCTCCCAGTCGCGCAGCTCTTTCCGTCCGCCGATAAGCCCGTCCAGAGAAACCTGGAACTGCAGGCCGCGGCGGGCGTTGACCTGCTTGATGTTCTCGACCAGTTCTTCTGAGACCGCGGTGACGGCGCCGCGGACCTCGTCGATGCGGCCTCCGGGATCGTCCCAGAGGTTCGGGTGGGTCAGGATGTCGAGGAGGTAATCCCGGTCGAGCGCAGCCGTGAGCTTGCGGAGCTTGTCGTCGTATTCGGTGGCGGCGATGCCGCTCTGTTCGTCGTTCCGCCTGCCGAGCCGGGCGAAGAGTTCGGTCACATTCGCCGCGATCACGGCGATCTCAGCGCCCGTCTGCGCAGCGATCCCATTGCCGCGCGCCCCGACGGCGTCGTATTCGCCGCTGAGCGCCTGAAGCGCCGCGACGTGAGCGCGCATCTCGTCAGGCAGGCCGCGCCCGGCCCCGTCGGCTCGCGATCGTCGGCCGCGCACGACGCCCCACGTCACCCCGATCACCGCGACGAGGGCGACGACCACGAGCACGACCCCGATGAGGGGTCCGCCGTCCGACCCAGCCGCCGGCGATGGCTGATCGGAGGCCGCGACCACGCTCTGGATCGTCTCGGTCAGCGCTTGGCCGACGGAAGTGGCAGACCCTTCGGCCTGATTGGCCATGCGCATGGCCTCACCGGCCGGCTCGATCACGCGCGAACCCGCGGAGAGGTCGTCACCCACCGCGACGATGATGGTGTCGTACCCGGTGCGTTCGGCGAGCTGCGACACGATCTCGGGTCCGGATGCCTCGAGCGCGGCGTTGTCCGAGAAGACGGCGACGCCGATCGAGGCATCCGAGATCTGCTGCTGCAGGGACGAGGTCAGCGCAGCGGCGCCGTCGACCTCGGAAGAGACGAAGACGTGCCCCTGCGCGAGCCCATCGACCGCATCATCGACATAGCCGCCGGCGTCGGTGAACACGAATCCCATGCTGCGCTCGTCAGAAGTTGTTGATGACGGACGCGAAGACGAGATCGATCTTCTTCGCGTCGGATGCGTCGAACCATTGGCCGCCGGTCGCTTCGGCGATGCGCTGCAGCGCTCCGGTGTCGGCGCCTTCGCCGTACGCGATCGGGAAGATGCGCACCGGTGCGTCGTCGCCGCCTTCGCGCGACGCGGTGCCGATCTTGGCGACCAGCGAATCAAGCGAGATCGCCGAGTCGGTGTCCTGGCCGTCCGACAGCACCACGATCGCGTTGATGCGGCCGGGCTCGGCCCGCGCGGTCATCTCGTCGTAGGCGGCCGAGATCGCGTCGTACAGCGGGGTGCCCTGCCGGTCGGCGAAGCGCAGATCATCGAGCGACGAGCTCAGGGACTCGAGATCGGATGCCAGCGGCGTGACGTCGCGGATGACACCGATTCCGTTGCCCGCCGCCGAGGAGATACCCGTCGTGAACGCCCACACGCCGACGTCGTCGCTTGGGCGGAAGTGGTCGAGGGTGGACTGCGCGCCCTCGATCGCGCCGTCGAGCTTGGAGCGGCCATCGCCGATCGAGTCGTCCATCGACCCCGAGATGTCGATCACTTCGAGTACGGACGAGGGCTTGCGGATCTGCGTCCACTGGTCGATCGCGGCGGACACCACGTCGACGCCGGGACGCGGCAGGGTGATCGCGGGCTGCGCCGGGTCGACGCCGTAATCGGTGGTGAACAGCTCGCCGAGCGGCACCGATTCGTCCAGCGGGCGGAAGCCGAAGCCGGGCAGGATCTTCTGCGCGTCCGCGGTTTGGACGAACGCCGCGAAGGCGGCCCCTGCGGTGCGCTGCTCGTCGGTGACCCACGACGCACCGAGCACGGTGATCGGGTTGTCCGACCACATCGAGCCACCCTTCGGGTAGACCGCGACGAGCTTCTCCTTCGGCGGGGTCAGGGTCTCACCCGGCTGCACGGTGTGCGAGTCGGGGTTGCCCTGGTTGTAGTTCAGCAGCGACGTCTCCTCGAGCGCCACAGCCGAGACGTAGCCCGATCCGCCGGCGCCGTTCTGCGACTCCTCGGCCAGGGTCGTCAGCACCTTGCCCGTGGTGTCGCCGTAGTGGATGACGCATTCCTCGAACACCCGCGAGAACTCGGCCGCCGCCGCGACATCGGCCGTCGTCAGGTCCGATGTCTTTCCGGATGCTTCGTACGACTGCATCAGGATGGCCGAGAGTCCCGTGGTGGAGGTGTTCGGGTTCGTCTTGGAGATCTTGAACGATCCCCAAATGGACTTTCCGACACTGCCCCAACCCTCGGGGTCGGAACAGAGTCGCTCGAGATCGGCGATCCCGATCGGTGTGCCGGGCCAACCGAGGGCCCGCGCCATGGTCTCGGGCACGCCGAACACGACGGGCGTGTGAGTGAAGGACGCGGGCTCGCCGACGAGTGCAGGCGACGCGGCGGCGGCCACACGCTCGGTCCACACGGTCGAGGCCGGCGACCACATCGTGGGCCACCGACGGTTGTCGGCGTCGGGCCAGTCGCCGCCGGCGGTCAGGTTGCGGGTGGCATCGCCGGACGACACGTTGATGGGGCGGACGGTCGCACAGGTGTCGAGCGCCTTCGCCTCGGGTGACTCCTTGAAGGCCGCCGCGAGCGCGTCGAGCATGTTGACCTTCTCCGATGACGTCGCGACGACCACGCTCGTGCAGCCGTCGTCGGCGAAGTCGCCTCGATCGCTTCCGCCGTTGTCGTCGGTTCCGGCGGTGCAGGCACTCAGCGCGAGCGCCATCGTCATCCCCGCGGTGAGCAGGGCAAGACCTCGACGGGGGCGGGACGTGGGTGTCGCCGTGGTGCTGCGGCGCGGCCGGGCTGACATGTGCTCAGCCTATGCGTCGGCTGGGATTCGGGCGATGACTCCGGGCGCTCGGGGCGGCGATGCCGGTAGGCTCGTCTGCGTGTTGACCTGTCGTTGTTGTCGCTGAGTGCCTCCGGCACCCCTCCCGCGACCCCGACACCTTCCGCCCCTGCGCGGCAACACCCAAGGATTCCTCTCGTGCGTTACGCCTCCAGCGTGGCCGACCTCGTCGGCAACACTCCTCTCGTCCGGCTCGATCGCGTCACCGACGGCATCGCAGCGACGGTCCTCGCCAAGGTCGAGTACTTCAACCCCGGCGGCTCGTCGAAGGATCGCATCGCCCGCACCATCATCGACGCCGCCGAACGCGACGGCCTCCTGAAGCCCGGCGGCACGATCGTCGAGCCGACGAGCGGCAACACCGGTGTCGGCCTCGCGCTGATCGCCCTGCAGCGCGGCTACCGCATGGTCTTCGTCGTCCCCGACAAGTTCGCGGGCGAGAAGGTCGCGGTACTGCGGGCCTACGGCGCCGAGGTGGTCGTCACCGACACCCGGGTGCCGCCCGAAGACCCTCGTTCCTACTACAGCGTGTCCGACCGCCTGGCCCGCGAGATCCCGGGGGCGTTCAAACCAGACCAGTTCGCGAACCAGAACGGCCCTCGCGGCCATTACGACAGCACCGGGCCGGAGATCTGGCGCGACACCGACGGCCGGGTGACGCACTTCGTGGCGGGCGTCGGCACCGGGGGCACCATCACCGGTACGGGACGCTACTTGCGGGATGCCTCGGCGCAGACGGTGCGGATCGTCGGGGTCGAGCCGGAGGGCTCGCTGTATTCCGGTGGCCCCGTGCACGGGTACGACGTCGAGGGTGTCGGAGAGGACTTCTGGCCCGCGACCTTCGACCCGACCGTGGTGGACGAGTTCCACCGCGTCTCGGATGCGGAGTCGTTCGCGATGACGCGACGCCTGGCGCGTGAGGAGGGACTCCTCGTGGGCGGGTCCAGCGGCATGGCCGTGGTGGGCGCCCTCCGCGCCGCCCGCGACCTGCCCGGCGATGCCGTCGTGGTCGTCCTCCTCCCCGACCACGGACGCAGCTACCTCACCAGGATCTTCGACGACGACTGGATGCGTGACCACGGCTACGACGTCGCCGCCCACGGAGACCGCCACCCCGCGGCATCCGTCCCCCACATCTCTCACGAAGGAGAACACGCATGAGCCAGCCCTCGTCCGCCACCCCCCGCGGCTTCGACACCCGGGCGGTGCACGCGGGTCAGGAGTTCGACCCCACGACCGGGGCCGTCATCCCGCCGGTGCACTTCTCGACGACGTATGCCCAGGACGGCATCGGCGGTCTGCACGCCGGGTACGAGTACGGCCGAAGCGGCAACCCGACGCGCACGGCGCTCGAGGAGCAGCTCGCGGCGATCGAAGGCGGCGCCCACGGGCTGTCGTTCGCGTCTGGCCTCGCCGCGGAGGACGCACTGCTGCGCGCGGTGCTCAAGCCGGGTGATGAGGTGCTGCTCAGCAACGACGTCTACGGCGGCACGTACCGCCTGCTCGCCCGCGTGCTCGCCCCCTGGGGCGTGGGGCTGCGGATCGTCGACATGAGCGACCTGAGCGCCGTCGCCGCTGCGCTCGAGGAGCGGCCGGCGCGCATCGTCTGGGTCGAGACGCCGAGCAACCCGCTGCTGCGGATCACCGACATCGCCGGACTCGCCCGGCTCGGCCATCAGGCGGGCGCCCTCGTCGTCGTGGACAACACCTTCGCCTCCCCGGCTCTGCAGAACCCGCTCGCCCTGGGGGCCGACGTCGTCGTGCATTCCACCACCAAGTACCTCGGCGGCCACTCCGACGTGGTCGGTGGCGCCCTCGTGACCAACGATGACGCCCTCGCCGAGCAGGCGAAGTTCCTGCAGTTCGCGGCGGGCGCCGTCTCGGGCCCGCTCGACGCCTGGCTCACCACGCGCGGCATCAAGACCCTCGGCGTGCGCATGCAGCGTCACAGCGAGAACGCGCAGGCGATCGCGGAGTTCCTCTCGGGGCACGACCACGTCGCGCGGGTGCACTACCCCGGCCTGACGTCCCACCCCGGCCACGATCTGGCGGCGGCGCAGATGTCCCGCTTCGGCGGAATCGTGTCGGTGGAGCTCGCCGACGGCGCCACCGCCCGGCGCTTCGCGGAGTCCACCCGGCTCTTCCAGCTGGCCGAGTCGCTCGGTGGCGTGGAATCGCTCATGAACTACCCCGACGCGATGACGCACGCCTCGGTGCGGGGCACCGAACTCGCCGTCCCCGAGGAGCTCGCGCGCCTGTCGGTCGGGATCGAGAGCGTCGACGACCTCATCACCGACCTCGACGAGGCGCTCGCAGGGCTCTGACCAGACCCCGTCGGGCGCGCCTGCTCAGCGCCGGACGGTCTCGCGGGCCACGGTGAAGTCCTCCAGGGCGATCTCGTCGATCTGCACCCCGATCCCGTGCCCGGTCGGCACGCGGACGTGTCCGTCTTCGAGCACCGCCGGTTCGGTGACGATGTCGCGGGCGTAGAAGCGACTCGAGGCCGACACGTCCCCCGGCAGCGTGAAGCCGGGAAGTGCGGCGATGGCGGCGTTGGCCGCGCGGCCGATGCCGGTCTCGAGCATGCCTCCGCACCACACCGGGATCGCGGCATCCCGACACAGATCGTGGATCGCGACCGCCTCGAGATAGCCGCCGACCCGTCCGGCCTTGATGTTGACGACGGATGCCGCCGCCAGGGCCAGCGCGTCGGCAGCGGCCTTGCGCGACACGATCGATTCGTCCAGGCACACCGGGGTGCGCAGCGCCCGGGCGAGGGTGGCGTGGTCGACGATGTCGTCCTCCTGCAGCGGCTGCTCGATCAGGAGGAGATCGAATCGGTCGAGCTCGGCCAGGGTGTCGATGTCGGCGAGCGTGTAGGCCGAGTTCGCGTCGACCTGCAGCGGGATGCCGCCGAATGCCTCGCGCAGCGCGGCCGTCTCGGCGATGTCGCGGCCCGGCTTGATCTTGATCTTGATGCGCACGTAGCCTTCGTCCAG
Source organism: Microbacterium songi (assembly GCF_042747925.1). Taxonomy (NCBI): domain Bacteria; kingdom Bacillati; phylum Actinomycetota; class Actinomycetes; order Micrococcales; family Microbacteriaceae; genus Microbacterium; species Microbacterium songi. The sequence goes on along the minus strand of NZ_JBHZIE010000011.1, from coordinate 70,015 downwards.
ATATCCGCCGACGACGTCGACGAGCGCCGCCGGATCGCGCTGGATGCCGACGCTCACCCCGCTCGGGACCCGGTCGTGCACCGCACCCAGGTATTCGCCGAGCACCCGGCCTTCGGCGCGGAGTCCCGCGTCGAGCACGGCGAGTTCGATCCCCGCCTTCGCCATGCGGTGTCCCACGAACGGCGCGAGTACTCCGGACACCTCCTCCGGCGCGACCGTGCCCTGCGCGAGCAGTGCGGGCACGAGGAATCGACGCGCAACATCCCATGCTCCCTGCGTGTACTCGCTCGAATAGAGCGGCGCCGCCGCGGTGACGATCTCGCCCCATCCCTCGCCGTCGGTCGTCAAAGCGCGCACGACGATCGCTTCGCGCACCTCTTCGGTGCCGAAGCTCGTGGTGAAGGGTGCGACGAGGGGGATCCGGAGCACGCGCAGCTCGAATCCTTCGAGGGAGACGGATGCGGCAGGCCGGGCGATGGGCATGGGCTCAGGTTAGTGGGGCCGGGGCTGCCGGACGTCGGAGATGCACCGGAAGCCGGGCCGATCCACCGAATCCCCCCGGACTTCAGCAGATGCCCGGCTTCCGGCGAGTCCCGTGACCCGGAGGAAGCAGCGATGTGCGCCCGGAGGCCGGGCTGGTCCGTCGATTCCTCCCCAGGTGTCGACGGATGCCCGGCCTCGGGCGGCTCCCTCAGCGCCTCAGAAGGCGGCCAGGTCGCGGACCGGCACGAAGGTGGTGCGCGCGGCGCGCGGCTGGAGGGCCTTCGCGCTGCGACTCACCGACTGCCGTGGAACAGCGGAACCCGGGTTCGACGGATGCATGCGGCGCGTGGCCCGCTCCAGGTATGCCCGCATGTCCATCTCCCGTGTCCGTGACGGCGACCCTGCGGCCGCTCGCGCTTGTTCTTCGGAGACGAGGAGCGATCGGATGGCTCCCTGATACATCGGTGTTCAGATCGATCATCACGGCCGGATGAACAGGTACCCGCGCTCATCGTCGAAGCCGCCGATGACGAGCCCGTCAGCGAGATGACCGAGCACGGCCTCGCGGACGCGGATGCGCCAGGCCGCGGCATCCGATGGCGACTCGTCGCGGAGAGCGGCGATGTCGTGCGGCACCTCGACGGTGGCGACGACCCGGTCACCCGTGGGAGTGGGCACCGGCGGAGCAGCGAGCGCCCACGACACCATGATGCGATCGGACTCGTCGCCGCGGTTCACTCCGTCGTCCATCGGGCCGTACTGGTTGACGAGGTACTCGGTCGCGCGCACCCCCAGCACCCGGAAGTTGAAGTGCGCATTGCGAGAGACGAGCGGATCGAACGTCCAGGTGATGTGTCCGACGTCGCGCGCGAACGCCCATTCCCGCTGATGCTGCTTGATCAGGCGCCCGAGTCCCTGGCTCTGCAGACCCGGCAGCACTCCGGTGATGTGCGAGTGCATCGAGCGGGCTGCGGGTGCGGCGAAGAAGGCGACGGATGCCCCGACCATCGTGTCGCCGTCGTAGAGCCCGACCGCGTAGTTGCCGGCATGGGCGAGCGCGCGCAGCAGGTTCGGCGGCATTCCCGAGCGGTCTCCGCCCCAGACCTCGCCGAGGACCGCGGATGCCTCGAAGACCTGCGCGACGGTGGCGAGCTCGCGGATCTCGAGGGCGGAGGAGGGTTCGTGGTCGGCCATCCCGTCAGTCTGGCACCCGGTCGCGGCCGTCGCCCTCCCCCGGCGTCGCGGTTCCCGCCCCGTTCCCTCGTTCGCCTCCCATTCGCCGCGAACCCCTCCCGTTCGCGCAGAGGGGCAGCGGAGATCAGGGCGGCGCGCGGGGTTCAGCGCGTCGTCGTGACGTGCTCGGCGAACAGCCCGGGCCAGGCCATGATGCCGTACGGGCTGCGGGCCACGACGAGGCGGCTCGAGTCGATCGTCTCGTGCAGCCTGTTGGCGGTCTTCATCGGGTGGGCCTGGTCTCGCGTCCACGCGAGGATGAGCGTCGGCGCCTGGATGCGGGCGATCTGCTTGCGCGGGGGCAGATCTGTCGAGGCGGCGCCGCGCATCACGGTCGGCAGCAGCGCCTCGTCCACCCGCGGACGCGTCTCCGGCGCGTAGGCCAGCGCCGGCGGAACGGGTGCGGTGCTCCCCTGCTCCACGAACGCGCTCAGCCCGAGGCGCTCGACGAGCCGCGCGTTGTCGAGGTAGCGCGCGGCCTGGGCGCGCCGCGTCTTCCAGGCCGTCGGCGGGGTCACGAAGGTGAGGCTCGCGAACCTCTTGGGACGCCGCACCGCTGCGTGCAGCAGCGTGCCGGTGCCCATCGACGGCCCGACGCCGTGCACGCGCTCGTCAGGGGCGACGTGCTCGAGCAGAGCGAGCAGGTCACCCGCCAGGCGATCCCAGCGGTAGTCCGCGGCATCCCTCGTCCCCGTCGAGTTGCCGTGCCCACGGGCGTCGTACCGCAGCACGCGATGGCCGCGCAACGCACGCGACAGATCGAGTCCGAGCTGCGCGTCGCGGTCGCGCGAGGACGTGAGGCCGTGCAGCTGCACCACCAGCGGACCGGTCTCGCCGGCGATGTCGTAGTCCAGCACGGCGCCGCGGACCTCGAGAGTGGGCAACGGTCCTCCGGGGGTGCGGAACGGGCGGGATGTCGCAGAGTCGAAACGTCGTCCATTTAGACTACGGCGCCATGCGCCTCACCAACGTCGCCCTCATCTCCCTGCCTCCGGGCCGGGTGATGAGCTACGGCTTCGATGAGGCGGGGGCGGATGCGGCATCCGTGCCCGTCTCGTTCGATCAGGGGCGTCACGTGGGTGAGGGCGATCGACCCGGATCCTGGATGGCGATCGCCTTCCGTGTGCCGGAGGCGGCCGCGACCCCCCGCGGGCCGGTGACGGATCCGAGCGCCCGCCTGCGCGCCGAGCTCGCGACGGCGTGGGACGCCGTCGTCGCCCGGCACGGAACGCTGCGCACGGCCTTCTCGCCCGGCGGAGGTGACGGGGCCGGAGCCGGCGGCGACGCCGTGCGCCTGCATGAGATCCCCCTCGGCCCCGGGCGGTGGCAGGAGCATTCCGCCGCCGACGACGGCGAGGAGGAGGCACGCCGGATCGTCCGGCGGGTGTTCGATGCGCACTGCCGGCCGTTCGCGCGTCCGTCGCACCGGCTGATCGTCGTCGAGCCCCCGCCCGGGGCCGAGAACGGGGGTGACGCCGAGTCCGCCATCGATCCCCGACCCGTCGTATTGATCGGCTCCGACCACTCCCACGTCGACATGTGGTCGCTGCAGGTACTCGTCCGCGACCTCGTCACGTGCCTGGATGACGTGCGCGGGGGGCGGGATCCGGGCGCGGCGCTCGAGCCGGCGACCCCCTTCGCCGTCCACACCGCGCAGCTGGCCGCCGCCGGGCCGGCGCCCGCCGAGGTTCAGCAGCGGTGGGCGGGGGTGCTCGCCCGCGGCGACGGATCGATGCCGGTGTTCCCGATGCCGCTGGGCGACCTGTCGCAACGGCGACCCGAAGTCGTGGAGGTGCACGATCTGCTCGACGCAGCCGAGCTCGACGCCTTCGAGGCACGGGCGGCCGCGGCGGGGGTGCGCCTCATCTCGCTGTCGGTGTCGCTGCTGACGACGGTGACGGCCGAGGTCGCGGCGTCCGCTCTGCGCGCGGTTTTCCCGGTGCACAGCCGGCACGACGAGAGCTGGCACGGGGCGGTCGGCTGGTTCATCACGAACGCGGTGCTGGAGTGCGACGACCCCGACCCCGCCGCGTGCGCGGCGGCCGTGAAGCAGTCCCTCGCGCTCGGGTCCTACCCGCTGGCGCCGATCTTCGGTCCGAGCGGCATGCCCGCGGGGCCGGGGATGTTCGCGCTCTCCTGGCTCGACGCGCGACGGCTGCCGGTGCAGCTGGATGACGCGCTCCGCGTGCAGCACGTGTCAGCGGTGATCCCGACCGACGGGGTGATGGTGTGGTTCATCGTGAACGGGAGCGGGCTGCATCTGCGGGTTCGCTACCCCGACACACCCGAAGCCCGGGCGAGTCTGCGCCGGTGGATCGAGGCGGTCGACGGGGCCTTCCGCGCCTCGGCCCGGGAGGCATCGCTCCGCCGATAGCCTGAAGTGATGGGCTCCGGGCGTGACGATCGTAGAAATCTGACCCGGATGCCCCGCCAGGGCGCGGTGATCGCCGTGCTCGCGATCGCGGGGCTCGCGTCGTCGTTCATGTTCACGCTCATGGTGCCGATCCAGTCGAAGCTGCCCGAGTTGCTGCACGCGAGCCGCGAGGACACGGCCTGGGTCGTCACCGCGACGCTGCTCGCGGCCGCGGTCGTGACGCCGATCTCGGGGCGCCTCGGCGACATGTACGGCAAGCGGCGGATCGTGCTGGTGCTCGTGGCGGTGATGGTGCTCGGATCGGTCATCGCCGCCCTGTCGCCGGGCATCATCGGAGTGATCGTCGGCCGCGCGCTGCAGGGGGCGATCACCGGCGTGATCCCGCTCGGCATCGCCATCCTGCGCGATGTGCTGCACGAGGAGCGCGTCGACTCCGCGATCGCGCTGATCAGCGCGACGCTGGGCGTGGGAGGCGCGCTCGGCCTGCCGATCAGCGCCGTCATCACCGAATACAGCGACTGGCACGTGCTGTTCTGGATGGCGGCGGGCCTCGGGGCGGTGGTCTTCGTGCTCGTGCTGTGGATCGTCCCGGTGAGCGTGCTGCGCACCGCCGGCCGGTTCGACTTCGTCGGCGCCGCCGGGCTCACCGTCGGACTCGTCGGTCTGCTGCTCGCGATCTCGCGAGGCAACGAGTGGGGCTGGACCTCGCCTGCGGTGCTGGTGTGCGGGGTCGGCGGCGTGGTCGTGCTGCTGGCGTGGGGCTGGTTCGAGCTGCGGATCGCCGAGCCGCTGCTCGATCTCCGCGTCGCCGCGCGCCGACCGGTGCTGCTGACGAACATCGCGTCGATCGCCATGGGCTTCTCGCTGTTCGCCTCGAACGTCGCGTACCCGCAGATGCTCGAGCTGCCCGTCTCGACCGGCGCGGGCTTCGGGCTGTCGCTGGTCGCGGCCAGCCTGATCATCATGCCGTCGGGCCTCGTGATGATGGTGCTCTCGCCCTTTTCGGGCCGCATGGCGCGCACGGTCGGACCCAGACTCCTCCTGGTGCTGGGTGCCATCTCGCTCGTCGTGGCGTACGCGTTCACCCTGGCGTTCTCGTCGGAGGTGTGGCACATCCTGGTCGCGAACATCATCATCGGCGTGGGCATCGGGTTCGGCTATGCCGCGATGCCCATGCTCATCATGCGCTCGGTGCCGCCGTCCGAGACCGGTGCGTCCAACGGCCTCAACGCGCTCTTCCGGTCGTTGGGCACCTCGACCGCGGCGGCGGTCATCGGCGCGGTGCTCGCGTCGTACTCGACCACCCTCGACGGCGTCCAGGTTCCGACGACCAGCGCCTTCACGATGTCGTTCGTACTCGGTCTCGGCGCCGCGGCGATCGCGTTCGTCGTGGCCCTGTTCATCCCCCGCGCCCGTGATCCGCACGAGCGGCACCCGTCCCTGCCCGAGGACAGCAGGCGGGATCCGCCGACGCGCTGAGACACCGGATGCCGCGGCATCCGGTGTCTCGTGTCACCCCACCCGGTGGGCGCGGAGCGCTACTCTGACGCCATGAGCCACGACGACCCACGCGACGTGTCGGCAGCGAGCGGGAAGGATGCCGCGGCCGTGAGCACCGATTCGGCCACGCTCTACGCCGAGAACAAGGGCGACTCCGACACGCGGTTCTTCGGTCAGCCGTTCGCGCTCGCCCATGTGTTCGGCGTGGAGATGTGGGAGCGCTTCAGCTTCTACGGCATGCAGGGCATCCTGCTCATCTACCTCTACTACTCCGCCGCCGAGGGCGGTCTCGGCATCGACGAAGGGGTCGCCACCGGGATCGTCGGCGCATACGGCGGAGCGGTCTACCTCGCCACAATCCTCGGAGCGTGGCTGGCCGACCGGCTGCTCGGGTCGGAGCGCGTGCTGTTCTTCAGCGCGATCGTGATCATGGCAGGGCACCTCGCGCTCGCCCTCATTCCCGGGGTCGGCGGCGTGGGGGTCGGGCTCGTGCTGATCGCGATCGGCTCGGGGGGACTCAAGGCCAACGCGACCTCGGTGGTCGGCACGCTCTATTCGCCCGAGGACCCCCGCCGTGATGCGGGCTTCTCGCTCTTCTACCTGGGCATCAACCTCGGGGCGTTCTTCGGGCCGCTGCTGACCGGGCTGCTGCAGACCACCGTCGGCTTCCACTGGGGCTTCGGCCTGGCCGCCGTGGGCATGGCGATCGGACTGGTGCAGTACTCGTTCGGGCGGCGGTCGCTGCCTTCGACGTCGCGCATCATCCCGAACCCGTTGCCGCGGAGCCGCTATCCGCTCATGATCGGGATCGGGCTCGCCGGTATCGCCTTGATCGTGGTGCTGGTCCTCGTCGGCGTGATCCGAGCCGACAACCTGGCGGGCGTCGTCATCCTCTTCACGCTCGGTGCGGCGATCGCCTACTTCATCGTGATCATCGCGTCGCGGCAGATCACCGGTACCGAGCGCTCGCGGGTGCTGGGATTCATCCCGCTGTTCATCGTGAGCGTCGGCTTCTGGTCGCTGTACCAGCAGCAGTTCACGGTGCTGACGATCTACTCCGACAAGAAGCTGGACCGCTCGCTGTTCGGGTGGGAGATGCCGGTCTCCTGGGTGCAGTCGATCAACCCCGTCTTCATCATCATCCTGTCGGGGGTGTTCGCCGCCGTCTGGACCAAGATGAGCTCGCGTCAGCCCTCGACGCCCGTCAAGTTCGGCGTCGGGACGATCATCATGGGTCTCGCGTTCCTGCTGTTCCTGCCCTGGGCGGGCGGCGGACCCAACTCGACTCCGCTGCTGGCGATCGTCGGCATCCTGTTCGTCTTCACGATCGCCGAACTGCTCGTCTCGCCGGTCGGTCTGTCGGTGACGACGAAGCTCGCCCCGGCGCACTTCCACACGCAGATGGTGGCGCTGTTCTTCCTGTCCGTGGCCCTCGGCACGAGCATCGCGGGCTGGCTCGCGCAGTTCTACGACACCGAGAACGAGGTGCCCTACTTCACGGTGCTCGGGTTCATCGCCATCGGGATCGGCATCGCGCTGCTGCTGGCGACGAAGCCGGTGCTGGCCCTGATGCGTGGGGTGCGGTAGCACCCCAGGGGGTCTGGGGCGGAGCCCCGGTGAGTGGGGTGCGGTAGCACCCCAGGGGGTCTGGGGCGGAGCCCCGGTGAGTGGGGTGCGGTAGCACCCCAGGGGGTCTGGGGCGGAGCCCCGGTGAGTGGGGTGCGGTAGCACCCCAGGTGCTCAGCTGAGATCCACCTCGTGCGTGGAGCGCCCGGGAGCGAGGTCCACGGTCCCGAATGCCGTGACGAGTGATGCCGCAACACCGAAAGGCACGGCGACGACGACCGATGCCGCATCCGCCGTCCGATGCCAGTGCACGGCCAGTTCGCCGTACGGTGTGCCGACGTGCGCGCGCACGTCGTCGACCCCGCACGCGAAGTCGGGCTCGATGACGGCGGAGCGGAATCCCGGCGAGGTCGAGCGGATGCCGGCGACCCGACGGTAGAGCCAGTCGTCGACGCTGCCCGGCGCGTAGTGGTTGAAGGACATCGCCCGGATCTCGCCGTCCGGGCCGATCGCATCCCATGCCTCCCAGATGGTCGTCGCACCGTGGTCCACTTCGTAGAGCCAGGACGGCATCTCCCGCTGCCACAGTATCGAGCGGGCAAGGTCTGCGTATCCGGCCTCCCAGAGCACGTCCAGCAGGTACGGGGTGGAGAGGAACCCCGTGTCCAGGCGGTGGCCGTTCTCGCGGACGAGCTGCGCGAGACGCGCCGCCGTGCGGGGGCGCAGGGCCGCCGGCACCATGTCGAACGCCAGCGCCAGCACGTACACGCCCTGCAGTCGCACGGGCAGATCGCCCTCCGCGTCGACGTATTCGGCGGCGAAGGCCGCGCGCACGGCCGCCGCATCGTCGCGCAGCTCCGCGGCATGCGCGTGGCGATCGAGGACGGTCGCCACGGACGCGGCGACCGTGAGGGTCTGCGCCTGGAACATCGGGGCGACGTACTCGCTCGTCAGGGCCGGGGCGATGCCGATGGCCTCGTGGATCGGGCGCCCTGCCATCGTGGACGGGGTGAGCCAGTCGCCGAAGTGGTCGCCGGTGTTGAAGAGCAGGGCCTGTGCACGGCGTCGGTCGTCCTCGAGTTCTTCGTCGGCGAGCCGTGCGGGAAGCTCCGCCGCGGCCACCGCACGCTGGAATCCGATCCACCGCAGCATCGCGTCGACGTTCTCATCGAGCACCCGCCGGTCGCCGTACCGCTCGTAGAGCGTCCACGGCACGAAGGCGATCGCGTCGCTCCAGCCCGCGGCGGCCACGATCGCGCCGATCCCCTGCGCGTTCGCGGCCGCCTCGGCATCGAAGGGCGACCGGGGGGAGAAGATCGGCACCCGACCGTCGTCCAGCTGGTCGGCGCGCAGGTTCTCGAGCCAGCGCGAGAGGAAGGGAGCGATCTGCGCGTTGTTGGTCGCGGCGCCGGCGAACGCCTGGATGTCCCCCGTCCAGCCGGCGCGTTCACGTTGCGGGCAGTCCATCGGCACGGAGAGGAAGTTGCCGCGCTGGCTCCACACCACGTTCTGATGCAGTCGGTCGAGGCGGGCATCGGATGCCGCGAACGACCCGGTCTGCGCAAGATCGCTCGCGATCACCACCGCCACGATGTCTGCGAGCACGAGAGGCCCCCGCAGACCGCTCACCCGGGCGTAGCGGAATCCGTGGAACGTGAACTCCGGCTCCCACTGCTCGTCCCCACCGGCCGCGATGAACACGTCCGTCTGCTCTTTGTTGATGCCCGCGATGTTCGTGAACCACGTCCCGTCGGCGGCGAGCGTCTCGGTGTGCTCGATCGTGATCTGCTGCCCCGGCTCGGCGCCCTGCACGCGCAGTCGCACCCGGCCGGCGATCACCTGGCCGAAGTCGACGATCGTCCCGTCCGCCGTGTCGTCGGCGCTCACGGCGGGGAGTTCGAGCACGCGCCTCATCGGTTCGCCCGCGAAGGGACGGAGGACGTCATGATCGCCGTCGAGCGCGGCCACCGGCATCCATCCCCCATCGTCGAAACCCGCGAGATCCCACCCCGCCGGCACCCGTCGGCGGTCGTAGCGCTCGCCGACGAAGAGGTCGGCGTACGCCCACGGGCCGGGTGCGCTGCGGACGTCGGGTCCCGATGCCACGACCTCGGTGGTGCCGTCGACGTATTCGAGATGCAGCTGCCAGATCGCCGAGACCCGGGTGCCGAACTGGGCGCTCGATCCGGTGAGGCCGAGGCGCCCGGCCCACCAGCCGTCGGCCAACGCGATGCCGAGGACGTTCTCGCCTTCGACGAGGGCGGCGGAGATGTCGTACGCCTGCACGGAGATGCGACGCTCGTACGCGTCGGCCCCGGGCGCGAGCACCTGGTCGTCGGCGCGGCGGCCGTTCACGGAAGCCGAGTAGACACCCCGTGCCGTCGCGTAGAGGCGCGCGCGCACCAGCTCTTCCCGCACGACGAAGGGCTGTCGCAGCAGCTGTGGCGGGCGAAGTCGGTCCTCAGGCGGCGACTCCGGACCACCTCCGCGGATCCAGTCGACGATGCTCCATCGCTCGACCACCGCATCCTGCTGGACCGGTTCGACCCAGGAGGCGACCCAGTCCGCGGCATCCCACAGTCCCGTGCCGAAGGAGGACGACGCCCACGGCGTCCACGCGCCCTCGGCGCAGCTGCGCACACGCCAGGTGTAGTCGGTGTCGGAACGCAGCGGTTCGCCGCCGTACTCGAGGAGCGACGTCTCGGCGCTGTACCGATGGCCGGAGGCCCAGACGATACGGCCGGTGACGGTCGCCACCTCGAGTTCGAACGCTTCTTGCGCGTGATCGACGATCCACGAGAACCGCGGCACACGCGTCGCCACGGCGATCGGCCGGCTCAGGTACTCGACGCGCAGATCGCGCGCAGTGCGCGGGTTCATCATGGTGCGACCGTCTCAGCGCGCGGCGGTGAACCGGGTCGTGAGGGTGCCGAGACCCTCGATCTCGCTGACGAGCACGTCGTCGGGGCCGATGAACCGCTGCGGGGTGCGCCGGTTGCCGATGCCCGACGGTGTCCCCGAGAAGATCATGTCGCCCGGCAGCAGAGTGCAGACGGCCGAGAGGCGCACCAGCAGCTCCGGCACGTCGTAGAGCATCATCGACGTGCGCGAGGACTGCATCCCCTCGTCCGACAGGCTGCAGGCGATCGAAAGGTCGTCTTTTCCGTGCACCTCGTCGGGCGTCACCAGCCACGGGCCGGTCGGGCCGAAGCCGGGGAACGACTTGGCCAGGCTGAACTGCGGAGCCGCGCCCTGCATCTGCGTGATGCGCTCCGAGAGGTCCTGACCGATCGTGAGACCCGCGACGTGTTCCCACGCGCTCTCGCGATCGAGGTGGAACGCTTCGCGGCCGATGACCACGACGAGCTCGACCTCCCAGTCGACGTGACCCTCCGGCAGTTCGACGACCGCGCGGGGGCCGACGATCGACGACGGGAACTTGGTGAAGGTCACGGGCATGCCGTCCGGCGGATAGCCCGCCTCCGCCGCATGCTCGGCGTAGTTGAGGCCGATCGCGAACACCTGGCGCGGGCGCGGGACGGGCGCGTCGAGCGCCTCGACGTCGAACGGCACCCGGGCGACGGATGCTGCGGCATCCGTCGCCTCGAATTCCTGCACCCACCGTGAGAACGCGGGCCAGTCATCGAAGAGCGTCTGCGGATCGGGACCGAAGCGCCCGTCGGAGGCCTGCTGCACGTCGACGGCACCGGTATGCGTCGCCGCGCCCTTCGGGATCAGGAGGGCCCGACCATCCAGATTCGCGATCTTCACGATGTCGTCCTACCAGTCCACGCGCTGCGGGGCGGGCTCGCCGTAGCGCTCCTCCCAGCCGATGACCTTGTTGCGCAGCGTGCCGATGCCCGTGATCTCGGCCTCGATCTGATCGCCGGGTTTCAGGTAGAACTCGAACGGGTCAGGCTGAACGGCGGCCACGCCGGAGATCGTTCCGGTGGTGATGATGTCGCCTGCGCTGTAGATCTGCGGCGAGTGATACGCGACCAGGTGGGGGAATCTGATGCGCGTCTGATTCGTGTTGCCCTGCTGACGGACTTCGCCGTTCACGCGCAGCTGCATCGGAAGCTCGTGCATGTCGGGAACTTCGTCGCGTGTGACGATCCACGGACCGATCGGGTTGAAGGTGTCGATGCCCTTGCTGAAGGAGAACACCCCCGACTCCATCTCCTTGCGCTGGATGTCGCGGGCGGTGATGTCGTTGAACACCGTGAATCCGGCGATGTAGTCATCGGCTTCGTCGGGTCCGAAGAACTTGCCCGACTTTCCGATGATGATCGCGAGCTCCAGCTCGTAGTCGAGCTCCCTCGTCAGCCCCTCGGGGTAGACGATCTCGTCTTCGGGGCCGATGATCGCGTCGACGTTCTGGAAGAACACGATGCCTTTGTGCACCGGGTGCGACCAGTCGACCGCCGTGAGCTCCTTGTGGTGGTCGGCGAAGTTGCCCGCCGTGTGGAAGAACTTCTTGGGGCGGATGGGCGCCTCGAGCGTGACGTCCGCGTACCGCAGACGCTCGCCCGTCTCCCGCACGTCGCCTCCACGCTCGAAGTACTCGCGAGTAGAGGGCACGTCGAGTTCGATGACGGTGTTCTCTTCGAGTTCCAGGCGGCCCACGCGGCCGCCGTCGAAGGTGATGAGTTTCATGATTCTCCTTGGTTCGGGGGTGTGATGAGCGCTTAAGCGCCGACCATGTTGAAGCCGCCGTCGGCCAGCATGTATCCGCCCGTCAGATGTGCGGCCTCGTCGGTGGCGAGCCACAGGCAGGCGCCGGCGACGAACTCGGGGGGCGGGATGACGCCCATCGGTGTCTGTGAGAGCAGCACTTCGCGGCGGCCACCCTTCCAGTCCTCGCGGTTCAGCAACCGCTCGGTCTCCATGAAGCCGGGGGCGAAGGTGTTGACCCGCACGGCCGGTGCAAAGGCCTTGGCGTAGGACTTCGTTATCCCGAGGATCGCGTACTTGGCGGCGGCGTACTGCGGAGCGCGGGCGGACCCTCGGACGATGACGGTCGAGCCCACCTGGACGATGTTGCCGTGCCCCTGGGCGAGCATCCGCTCGCCGAACTCGTGCGTCATGAGCAGGGTGCCCTTCACGTCGATGTCGATCACCGCATCGAGCGCCTCCTGGGTCAGCTGGTCCCAAGCCATCTGCTCGCTCGAGACGTCGCCGACGTTGTTGACCAGCACGTCGAGCGTCCCGAAAGCCGCGAAAACCTCGTCGGCCATTCTCTTTATCGCCTCCCACGAACCGATGTCGGCCTGCACGAGGATGCCGTCGCTGCCCGCCTCGCGGATGCGCTCGAGCGTGGCCTCGGCGCCGGCCTTCGACGAGCGGTAGTGCACCGCCACGGTGGCACCCTCCTGTGCGGCGCGGACCGCGATCTCGGCGCCGAACCCGGTGCCGGCGCCGGTGACGAGGACGGTCTTGCCGGCGAACCGGGGAAAGATCTGAGTCATGCGTGCTCTCCTTCTGTGGTGCGTGGTTTCAGACCAGCGTGCGTCCGCCGTCGATGTACATCACGTGGCCGGTGATGAAGCCGGCGTGACGTGACGACAGGAACAGCGCCGGTCCGGTCAGTTCGTCGGGGGTGCCGAGTCGTCCGGCCGGCACGAGACTCTCGAGGTTCTCGCGCTTACCCGGCTTGGCGAGCTCGCCGGCGGTGAGCGGTGTCTCGATGTAACCGGGGGCCAGAGCATTGACGGTCACTCCCGACGCCGCCCATTCCCGGGCCATCACGCGCAGCAGCTGATTGATGCCGCCCTTGGACGCCGCGTACGGACCATGGGAATGATGTGCGAGCAGGCCTGACACGCTGGAGAGCGCGAGCACTCGGCCCGACCCCTGCGCGACCATGTGACGACCCGCCGCCTGGGCGAGACCGAAGAGGGTCGAGAGGTTCACCCGCAGGATGTGGTCCCACTCCTCCTCGGTGAATTCGAGGATGGGGCGCCGGTCGTTGATGCCCACCGCGTGCAGCAGCACATCGAGACCCCCGAGCTGGGCGACCGCTTCGGCGACGACGCGCGGGCCCGAGCCGTGCTCGGTGAGGTCGGCCGGTATCAGCGCGTGGCGCGTGCCGAGCGCCTCGAACTGTGCACCGAGGGCGTCCAGGGCTCGCTGGTCGCGATCGACGACGGCGACGGATGCCCCGGCTCCGGCATACGCGAGAGCGCAGGCGCCACCGATGCCGCCGGCGCCGGCGATCAGCACACGCGCGCCGCGCAGCCCGAGCCAGTCGTCCGACACGAGCGCAGCGGAGCCGGTCTCGGGAGTGACCGAGGTCACAGGCGTGATCGACATCGACGCCTCCTTGCCATTCGCTTGGTCTTCATCCAGCAAAAGTTGCTTTCGCTGGATGAATCTATCGGCAGCGGATCGGGGATGTCAATCCGAGAGGCCGGCTGAAATCAGAGCAAGTGTGTGCTCCGCGGCGGGGTCGCCGATCTCGTTGAGATATCCGTGCAGCGCCCCGCGCTCCTTCACGAGGGTGACGTCGACCCCGGCGAGCGCGAGATCGGCGGCGAACGCTTCTCCCGACGTGCGCAGCCGGTCGCGCTCGGCGGTGACGATGAGCGTGCGGGGCATCCCTCGCATGTCGTGTCCGCCGGGAAACGCGTACACCTCGTCGGCGGAGGCGCCGCCGAGGTAGCCCGAGTTGATCGCGCGGGTCGCTTCGGGCGGGAAGGTGAGCGCGGCCGGCAGCCCCTCCATGAGGGAGAGCAGCTCGACGTCGGCCTCCGGTAGCGGAGAGTGCAGCACCGGGTAGACGAGCATCAGCGCGGCGGGCGCCGGTCCCGCAGCATCCCGCAACCTGACGGCGGCGCCCGCCGAGAGGTTTCCTCCCGCACTGGCACCCCCCAGCGACACCCGATCCGGGTCGCCTCCCCACTGCGTCGCGTGGTCGCGGGCCCAGGTGAACGCGGCGGCCGTCTGCAGCGACGCCGTCGGGTAGGGCGAGCGCGGACCCGCCGCCGCGATCTCGGCGGCGAATTCCTCGGAGCTTGGGCCGGGTGTGTTCTCGCCGGGCGCAGGCAGCCCCGCGAGGCCATCGAGGGGAGCGAGCGTGTAGTCGACCGAGACCACGGTCGTCCCCTCCGCACTCAACCGGCGGCCCACTTCGTCGGCTTCAGGCATGTCGATCGTGCCGAACATGAAGGCTCCGCCGTGCAGCCAGACCAGCACCGAGCCGTTCGGCTCGGTGGCCGGGTAGACCCGCACCCCGAAGTCGAAACCATGGGCGTGCAGTGTGTGGTCGGTCGTCTTCGACATGAGATCTCCTTCGAACTCCGCATGTACGGATCATTGTGACGTGGTTTACTGAAAGAAAGCTACTTTTGCCAGCTGAACTCGAACCGCACCGCCGGCGAGCGCAGGACTCACGACGACGAAGGAGACGGGATCGATGGCGCCCCGCATCAGACCACTTACACCCGCCGAGCTCGACGCCGACCAGGCCGTGCTCTACGCCGCGATCGTGGGTGGGCCCCGGGCGCAGGGGCCGCAGCATTTCGCGCTCACCGCAGCCGATGGGTCGCTCCGGGGACCGTTCGACATCATGCTGCGCTCGCCTGCCCTCGGAACGGCGCAGCAGGAGCTCGGTGCATCCATTCGCTACCGGACGAAGCTCGCCGACCGTGAGCGGGAACTCGCGATCCTGCTGGTCGCCGCCTACGAGGACAGCGACTTCGAACGGGAGTCGCACGAAGCGATCGCGCGGGCTCTTGGGTTCGAGGACGACGAGCTCTCCGCCATCCGGTCGCTCGATGTCTCGGCGTTCGCCGGCCGTGAGGCGGTGGTCGGGAGAGCCGTCGTCGCGTTGCTGGACGGAGACCTCTCCGACGACGAGTGGGATGCGGCATCCGCTCTTCTCGGCGTCGACGGGGTGTTCGAGCTGACGGCCCTCGTGGGCTACTACGCGACACTGGCGCTGCAGCTGCGGGTGTTCCGTGTCCGGTGAGATTGCACCTGTTGTCGTCAGGAGATACGGTTTCACTCCATGAAAGCTGACGAAGAGGCTGCGCCCGCCGATTCCGCGAAGACCGGCAGCCGGTACCGCATCGAGGCGCTCGCCAAGGGGCTCGACGTCCTGCGCCTGTTCGACGAATCGGTCACGTCGCTGAAGCTCCGGGAGATCTGCGACCGCACGGGCATCCCGATGCCGACCGCGTTCCGCGTCGTCGCCACCCTCGAGGAGGGGGGCTATCTCGAGCGCCTGCCCGATGGGAGCATCCGTCCCGGTGTCGCCGTGCTGCTTCTCGGTTCGGCGGCACTGCGCGGATCGAGCATCGTGCAGCTGAGCGAGCAGCCCCTGCGCCATCTCGCGGAGGAGTCGGGCGAAACCGTCAACCTCGGTGTGCTGGTGGGCGATCAGGTGCTCTATCTCGCGCGCCTGCGCAACTCCGACCTCGTGACCGCGAACATCCAGGTGGGCTCGACGCTGCCGGCCGCCTACACGTCGATGGGCAAGCTGCTGCTGGCCTACCTGCCCGACGCGGGACTCGCCGCGGCCCTGGCAGGTCATGACTTCGCGACGGATGCCGGACCCAACGCGGCCCGTTCGCTCGACGAACTGCGCGAGAGACTGGCGCTGATCCGCGAACAGGGGTACTCGCTGCAGGACCAGGAGGTCGCGGCGGGGCTGCGGTCGGTGTCGGTGCCCGTCTTCGGACGCGATCCGTACCGGCCCGCGGCGGCGATCAACATCGCCGTCGCCTCGTCCCGTCACGACGTCGCCGCCCTGCGCGGGCCGCTCTTGACGCGGCTGCAGAGGACGGCGGACGACATCTCCCGGCTGCTGCGCGCGACCTGATCCCTGTGTGGGGCTCGCGTCATCGGACGTGCGTGCCCTCACCGACCGTCTCCTCCTCGCGGCCGGGGAGCCGCAGCACGGCTTCGGTCCCGGCGGGCACGGTGACCTCGACACGAAGATCGGTGCCCTCGAGGTCCCACCGGACCGACGCCCGTCCTTGCGGCGTCTCGAGCGAGGCCCGCGCCCACGTCAGCCCTCCGCCGGGCTGCGGGGCGATGAGGATGCGGCGATACCCTGCCGCGAGCGGCGCCAGGCCCGCGACCGTGCGGTGCATCCAGTCGGCGACCGCACCGAGCGCATAGTGATTGAACGACGTCATCTCACCGGGATTGATGGATCCGTCCGGGAGCATCGAATCCCAGCGCTCCCACACGGTGGTCGCGCCCATCGTGACCGCGTACAGCCATGAGGGCGCTTCTCGCCGCATGAGCAGGGCGTACGCGTCGTCGATGTGACCGGTCGCGGTGAGCGCATCGGTCACGAACGGTGTGCCGGCGAAGCCCGTGCTGATCCGGTACTCGGCCTCGCGCACCACCTCGGCGAGCCGGTCTCCCGCGCGCTGCCGATCGTCGCCGCCGAGCACGTCGAAGGCGATCGCGAGGGCGTAGACGGTGGCGCTGTCGCTGAGGATACGTCCGCCCTCGACGTACCGCGCGCGGAAACCCTCGCCGATGGCGTCGCGGAGATGCGCGAACTCCTCCGCGTCGTCCCGCTCCCCCAGCACCCGCGCGGCCTCGGTTGCGAGCGCGGCCGTGCGGTAGGCGGATGCCGTCGCCACGACGGCCGCCGGGGCCTTGGACTTGCCGGGATCGTCGGCCGGGGCATCCGGATCGAGCCAGTCCCCGAACTGGAACCCGCTGTCCCACAGCCCGTCGGGCGAGAGGAGCGCCGCGACCGATCGGGTGTGCGCCGTCATCAGGGGATACGCGTCGCGCAGCGTCTGCGCGTTCCCGTACGCGGTCCACAGCGCCCAGGGCACCCACACAGCCGCGTCACCCCAGATCGCTGTCGCCCCAGGCTCGGGGAACCCGGTGTCGAGGTACTTCATGACGTTGGGGACGACGACCGGGACGGAGCCGTGCGGGGTGCCCTGCCGCTCGAGCTCGACATCGGTCAGCCAATCGGCCAGGAACGGCTCGACATCGCCCAGGAAGGCCGCGGTGGGTGCGAAGACCGCGAGGTCGCCGGTCCAGCCGAGGCGTTCGTCCCGTTGCGGACAGTCGGTCGGCACACTGAGGAAGTTCCCGCGCATCCCCCACACCACGTTGCTGTGCAGCCGGTTCAGCAGCGGATCGGAACAGGCGAACGAACCGATGGGGCGGATGTCGGAACCCACGACGACCGCGGTCAGCGCGGCAGGATCCAGTTCCCCCGGCCAGCCACTGACTTCGGCGTAACGGAACCCGTGGAAGGTCAGCGTCGGCTCGAACACGTCATCGCCGCCGCTCAGGATGAACCGGTCGGTCGCCTCGGCACGCCGGAGAGGCCGCACCCCCAGCTCCGCATGCTCGAGCACTTCGGCGTGCCGGAGGACGATCTCGGTGCCCGCGGGGCCGCTGACCTGTACACGCACGAAACCGACGAGGTTCTGCCCGAAGTCCACGAGGGTCTTACCCGACGGTGAGCTCCACACATGCTCGACGGCTCGCTCGGACAGCCGGCGCACCGGCGGCGACACGCGGGGCACGAGCAGGTCGAGATCGAACTCGACGGCCCGCACGTCGCCCCACCCGGATTCGTCGAACCCCGGGCGAAGCCATGAGTCGTCGCGGAGGCGGGCATCGATCGTCTCGCCGTTGTAGAGGTCATCGGCGAGCACTGCTCCGGATGCTGTGCGCCACGACCCGTCGGAGACCGCACGCTGGACGTGTCCGTCGGCGAAGTGGATGTCCAACTCCGCGTAGCCGGCACGCTCGTCTCCGTAGACCGCGCGCGCACCCGTGAACCCGAGGTGGCCGCGGTACCACCCGTTCCCGAGACGGAGCCCGATCACTGCCGTCGAGGACGGAGCCACCGCATCGGTGACGTCGTGCTCGATGAGGCGCACGCGACGCTCATAGGTGGTCCATCCCGGTGCCAGCAGCTCGTCGGAGCTCGGAACGCCGTTGATCCACGCTTCGACGACGCCCAATGCGCTCGTGCGCAGGATCGCTCGGGTCACCATCCCGTGCCCCTCGTCGAGCGCGAACTCGTGGCGTAGGAGCGGGGCCGCCTCGGTGGGGTGGACGGGCGCGATCATCTTCGCCGGTGGGGTGTTCATTGCGCGGCGACATCGATGTGGAGCGACAGTCCTGCGAGACCATCCGCGGACACTGCCACCGTGATCGCACCGACGCCGGTCGGACGCACGACCGCGAGCGCGCGGCCGTCGAAAGTGCGCCAGGTCGACGAGTCGAAACGCTCCTCGGTTCGGGGATTCGCGCTGCACATGCCCACGAGCTGTCCCGCGCCGCTCACCTCGACGGTCACGGCTCGGTCGGCGGAGGTGACGAGTCGGTCCGCGGGATCGTGCAGCTCGATTTCGACATAGGCGAGATCGGCGTCCGTGTCGCGGATCACCGATCGATCGACGCGGGCGCTGAGCGCGACACCCTCAGCCGGAGTGGCCAACGTCGTGCGGGCGGTTTCGACACCATCCGTGAAGGCGACGGCCTCGAGCACACCCGGTCGATACTCCGTTTCGAGCACGGCGATCATCGGCCGATCCGTTCCGGTCTGAGCCCGGGCGATCTCGTCCCCGTCGAGCAGCAGCGCGACCAGGTCGGCGTCCGCGTAGACCTCCACGGTGACGGGACGCCCCTCGTAGCCGGGCCACGCCCACGACGAAATGCTGTCGCTCCACCCCCACGGCGCGCGGCCCGCGATCGTGTGGTCATGATGCTCCGGACGCTGCACCGCGATGTACGGCTCGGCGCGCAATCCGAACACGATCTCGCGATAGAAGGACAGCGGCCGGCGCCAGCCTGTGATGTCGAGGTCACCGCACCATGCCGTGAGATACGGGTACTCGCGCTCGAGCCCGGGCACCGCGTCCGGGTCTTCTGCGTACGCCGTCGCGCCGATCCCGACCTCGCCCAGGTAATCCCAGCCGGTCCAGGTGAAGTCCCCGATGACGTGGGGGTTCTCGATGACCATGGGCCAGAGCCGGCCGATGGCCGACGGCATCGTCTCCGACCCGACGATGATCCGATGCGGGAGCTGCTCACGGTCGACCGCATAGCGCGCATCCGCGTAGTTCAGGCCGAGGACGTCCAGCGTGGCACTGGACTCCT
This sequence comes from Microbacterium songi, assembly GCF_042747925.1. NCBI lineage: Bacteria > Bacillati > Actinomycetota > Actinomycetes > Micrococcales > Microbacteriaceae > Microbacterium > Microbacterium songi. Next base: position 50,766 of record NZ_JBHZIE010000011.1, on the reverse strand, counting down.
CGATGCGGGTGGTCACGGCATCGCTGACGGAGATCGCGTTGAAGCCCTCCTCGGGGTTCGCCATCGCCTCATTCAGCGCGCCACCTCCCGCCTCGAGGATCGACGGGAGCTCATCGACGACGGCCAGGAACGTGTTGATTCCGTTCGTGATCAAGCGGGTCGGGTCGAGGTCGCGCACATGCTCGGCCATCCGGCGGGCCCAACCAGCTCCGTGCCCGCTGCCCACCTCGACGATCTCGTTGCCGAGGGAGTACATGATGACGCTGGGGTGATTGCGGTCCTTCGTCACCATGGATGCGAGATCAGCTGCCCACCACTGCGGGAAGTCCGCCGCGTAATCGTTCGCAGTCTTGAAACGGGTCCACATATCGAACGCCTCGTCCATCACCAGCATCCCGTGCTTGTCGCAGGCATCCAGGAGGGCGATGGAGGCGGGGTTGTGGGCAGCGCGAATCGCGTTGAACCCGGCAGCCTTGAGCAACTCGATGCGTCGCTCGTCCGCGCGGCCGATGGCCGCGGCGCCGAGCGGACCGTTGTCGGAGTGGATGCACGCGCCTCGAAGCAGAACGGCTTCGCCATTGATACGCAGTCCCTTGCGCGGATCGACGGTGACGGTGCGGATGCCGAAGGTGACGGTCACGTCATCCGAACCCGCGAGCGAGACGTCGGCCGTGTGCAGCGCGGGCGAGCTCGGCGACCACAGCGCGGGTTGCGGGATGTAAAGCCGCTGGCGGACGAGGATGACGTCGCCGGGCGGCACCGTCGCGGGGCTCTCATCGCCTTCGACCTGTGCTCCGTGCTCATCCGAGATTCGCGTGGCCACCCTCACCGTCCGCGTGATCAGCCCGCGGTTCGCTATCTTCGTCACGACATCCACGACAGCTTGATCGTGCTCGATCCGCACCGTGGTGACGGTGACCCCGTCCGGCGCGATGTGTACGGGTTCGTCGACGTGCAGAAGGACGGGGCGGTGGATGCCGGCGCCCGCGTACCAGCGGGAGTCCTCGCCGGCGCGTACCTCGATGCGCACTTCGTTCGGCTGGCCGAAGCGCAGGAACGGCGTCATGTCGACGAAGAACCGCGCGTAACCGTCGGCACGATTGCCCGCGAATTCGTTGTTCACGAAGACCTGGGCGCGACGGTAGGCGCCCTGCACCTCGAGCCGGACGATGCGCCCCTCCCACCCCGCGGGCACGTCGAACGTCTTCGAGTACGTTCGTGCGATCGGTGGGTAGTAGGCGCCGGCCCCTCTCCCTGGAACGTCCGGTCGGCGAGACTCGTCCCGCAGCGCATCATGAGGCAGGCGCACGACGACGGGGGGAACCTGCTCGCGGTCGGCGCTCGCGAAGGGCCCCGTAGGGGCGCGGTGCGTCCAACCCGCGGTGAAGGATGTGACTGTCACGATGTCGGTCCGTTCGTTCTGTGTGTCGTCGAGCCGGTGACGCGCCCAGCCATGGAGCCGGAGACGCGCTGCAGGAAATCGATCGCCCGGTCGAACACCGTCGCGGTGTCCTCGAGCCCTCGCCAGAAATGCTCGCCGCCCGGAACCCGGTGGAACTCGACCTCGCCGCCGGCGGCACGGAGCGCATCGGCGAGCGCCTCGCTCTGGGTGATCGGCACGTGGGAGTCGGCTGTACCGTGCGAGATGTGGAACGGAGGAGCACCCGGGTGCACCTGATGGACCGGACTGGCGGCGCGTGCGCTGTCCGGCCGCTCGGCTGCGGGCGCGCCGATCCACCGGGCCTCCCGGGTCTCTTCGGGCGGCTCTCCCGTCTCGTGCGCGGCCATCGCGAAGAGGTCGGCAGGGCCGAACCAGTCGACGACTCCGCGCACGTCGCGGCGCTGCAGTCCCGTCAGCGCCGCGAGTGTCGCTCCGGCCGAAACCCCCCAGAGTGCGATCCGCGAGGCATCCACCCCGTACTCGTGACCGTGTTCATGCAGCCAGTCGATGGACGCGTCCACATCGCTGAGTTGCGCGGGGAACGTGGCCTCGCCGCTCAGCCGATACTCGCAGGAGGCCACGGCGAAGCCGGCCGCCACGATCCGGTCGAAGGATCTCTCGTCACTGATGCCGGGCGTGAAGACCCGGCGGCTGCCGCGCATCCATCCCCCGCCGTGCAGGAACACCACGACGGGCGGGTGATCGTGGGTCGCGGCATCCGGGACCCGAAGATCCATCGACAACGGGCGGAATCCGATCGGCTGCGCGACGTCGATCTCGAGGATCGCTGACATGGCGTGGCCGTGTCAGTCGCGGAACGTGAACTGGGGCATGAACACCGTGGCGTACTTCTCGCCGGCGGCGCGCATGACCGAGAAGTCGGGCACGTAGACGCCCTGCGGCTCGGTGGCCTCCGTCTTCTCGCCGATCGCATGGAAGAACCGCTCGAATCCCGCCGTACCGGTGCCGAACACCTTGGTCGAGTTGTGGATCTGGAAGGCGTGAACGATGCCCGCCGGAACAAACGCGAAGTCTCCCGTCACGAGGGTCGTCTTGCTGTGATAGTCGGCCTCGTCATCCATCCACACCGAGATCTCGCCGTCCACGACGTAGAAGATCTCATGGGTCTTCAGGTGCTTGTGGCCGGGGATGCGGTCGCCTGCTCTCCCCTGCATCGTGAACGCGCCGTACTGGTCGTCGGTTTCATCCGCTGAGAGCAGCACCGTGAAGAGCTGGTCGAACACGAGCGACTTCTCGCCCTCGCCGTTGCCCAGCACGAACGGCTTCGGAGCACCGGGGAGGATGCCGGTGAACGCGACCTTGTCAGCGTCGTCTACGGGAAAAGTGGTCATGCTTACCTCCTTGTAAGTGCGCGGCGGCGGAGCACTGAAGAACGGTCGGCTCATTCCGACCGCTCGCTCCGGCTGTGTCCAGTCTCATGACAAGTCGCCGGCGAAGGAAGTTCGAGCTCCCTACGCGGCGTTAGCCTCAGGCTAAGATCGGCGCATGGATGTGCCGATCCACGTCATTCGCTATTTCTGCGTTCTCGCCGAAGAGCTGCACTTCGGTCGCGCCGCCCAGCGGCTGAGCATCACGCCCCCCTCGCTCAGCCAGCAGATCAGTCGGCTCGAGCAGCAGCTCGACCTGAAGCTCTTCGTCCGGAGCCCTCGCAAAGTCGAACTCACCGTCTACGGACGCGAACTGCTCCCCCTGGCCCGCCGCGTGCAGGACGACCACGATCAGCTTCTGAGCTGGGGACGGTCCATGCAGCGGGACCGCGACGCGCCGGTGCTCCGGGTCGGCGTGGTCGCGGCCGGGGCGGGGGCTCTGACGACGGCGGCGATCGCCGCGACGATGCAGGCGATGCCCGACGCGCGGATCGAGATGCGCCGTCTCGGATTCTTCGACGTCGCTGCTGAACTCGAGTCCGGTCGTGTCGACGTGGTCTTCGCCCCCGCGCCGATGCCTCTCCCGGCGCGCGTGCGCCTCGAACCGCTCTGGCGCGAACCGCGCGTGCTCGTCGTTCCGGCCGGCCACCCGCTCGCCGACCGAGAGTCGGTGTCGATCGTCGAGACCAACGACGAGGTGTTCGTCGCGGTCGCAGGCGGCGTGCCCGAAGTCGTCGACTGGTGGATCGTCGACCCCCGCCCCGACGGTACGCGGCCGAAGCGCGGACCAACGGCCGACAGCGTCGACGGACTCTTCGAACTCGTGGCCGCGGGTGCGGGCGTCAACATCGCGGGCCAGTCGGCCTCCCGTCAGTACCGTCGCGACGAGCTCGCGTTCATCCCCGTGTTCGACATCGAGCCCGCCACGATCCTCCTGTGCAGCCTGAGCGATGCCCGCAACCCGATGGTCCACGCGTTCCGCGAGACGGCGCAGGCGCTGTCCCCGCTCGTGGACGCCACCTTCCACTGAGCGCCGGGACGATAGGAACAGACTAAGGCCGATGCTCCTCGTGCGCGTGCGCCGGAGGAGCCTTCACGCCGTGGGGGCAGCCGCCTTCAGCGCCTTCCAGGCTTCGCGCCGTGCCGCCTGCTCATCAGGATCGGGCACCGGCGACGCGGCCATCAGCACCTGCGTGTAGTGCGCCTGCGGGTTGCGCATCACCTCGGCGGTCTCGCCGACCTCGACGATCTTGCCGCGGTTGAGGACGACCACACGTTGCGCGAGGAACTCCACGACAGCCATGTCGTGGGCGATGAAGAGGTACCCGAGATCCTTGCCCACCCGCAGGTCGGCGAGGAGGTTGAGCACCTGCGCCTGCGTCGAGAGGTCCAGCGCGCTCACCGCTTCGTCGCAGACCACCAGACGCGGGTCGGTGACCAGGGCGCGGGCGATGGCGATGCGCTGGCGCTGGCCGCCGGAGAACTGCCGCGGGAAGCGGTTCTCGGAACCGGGGGCGAGGCCCACGGCAGCGAGCACCTCCTGCGCGCGCCGATCGCGGTCGGAGCGGGAGACTCCGGCCACCCGCAGCGGCTCGGTGATCGCGTCGCCGATCGGGCGGCGGGGGTTGAGCGACGAGAAGGGGTCCTGGAACACCGCGCGCAGATCGCCCTGGAGGGAGCGGCGCGCGCGGGGACCGGCCTTCGTGATGTCGCGCCCTTCGAACAGGATCTGACCGCTCGTGACCGGCTGCAGGCCGAGGATCGCCCGGCCGATGGTCGTCTTGCCCGAACCGGACTCTCCGACCAGGCCCAGAGTCTCCCCGCGGCCGATCGTGAAGGACACATCATCGACCGCGGCCTTCTTTCCGAAGCGGACGACGAGGTTGCGCACCTCCAGCAGCGGGGTGGAGGCATCCGGCTCCCGGCTCGTGGGCTGGCTCATCACAGGTCTCCTCCGGCGGCGACGGGCTGTCGCCACTCCTCTTGCCGCCCGCGCACCTCGTCGCGGCGGACGCATCGCACTCCCCCGAAGCCCTCGGCGCGGGGATCGAGGGGGATCGTGGTCAGGCACGCCTGCGTTGCGAACCGGCATCGCTGCGCGAACCGGCATCCGCTCGTCCACGAACCAGGCAGCGGCACCTGGCCGGGGATCGAGGCCAGACGGCTTGTCCCCTCGAAATCGATGATCGCGTGCGGGTCTGCCGCCAGGAGGGCCATCGTGTACGGATGCTCCGGCCGCACGAGCACGTCGCGCACCGTGCCCGTCTCGACGATCTGCCCCGCGTACATCACCGACACGTCATCGCACAGATCGGCGACGACACCGAGGTCATGGGTCACGAGGATGATCGACATGCCCCGCTCCGCGATCAATCCGCGCAGCAGACCCAGGATCTCGGCCTGGATCGTGACGTCCAGCGCGGTCGTCGGTTCATCGGCGACGAGGAGGCGCGGCGACCCCGCGAGGGCGAGGGCGATCGCGACGCGCTGGGCCATACCCCCCGAGATCTGGTGCGGATAGCTCTTCAGCACACGCGGAGCGTCGACGATGCCGACGTCGACGAGCAGCTGCCGGGAGATGCGCTTGGCCTCCCCCGCGCCGACACGGCGGAGGCGCTTGACGGTCGCCGCCAACTGCCAGCCGATCGTGAACATCGGATCGAGCGCACGACTCGGCTCCTGGGAGATGAAGGCGATGTCGTGGCCACGCACCTTCGCGAGCGTCTGCTCGTCGGCCTGCGCCAAGTCCACGTCGCCCCACTGGATGCGACCCGATCGCACCGACAGTCCGGGCGAGAGGAGGCCCAGCAACGCGTACGACGTCACGCTCTTGCCGCAGCCGGACTCGCCCACGAGTCCCATCACCCGCCCCGGCCGCACGCGCATCGACACTCCGGTGACGAGCGCCGGCCCCCCATCGACGCCCAGCACCAGATCTTCGACGATGAGCTCGCCGTCGGCTGCCGACGCGCCACCGGCGGCCAGGCCGGTGCGGTCGGCGCCGGAGGTCGTCGGTGAATCGCCCGGGATCGCGACGAGCTCTCCGGCCTCCTCGACCGACTCCGCGGGGATCAGGGCGGTCGCCTCGAGCGGAACGGATGCGGCAGCGCGCGCCTGCTTTGCGACCGGCGCGGTCGTCGAGACCCGCAGGGTCGCAGCATCCGAAGCCTGCTTCTTCTTCGCGCGCGTCCGCCTCAGGGCGACGAGCGGCGGAGGAGTGGCGGCTCCGCCGGCGAGCACGTCGGCGATGGAGTTCGCCGCGATGATCGTGAGCGCGAGGACGACGCCGGTGGGCACCATCATCCAGGGCTGCTGGAAGATGAAGCGCGAGGCGGTCTGGATCATGCCACCCCACGTCGGCTCGGGGGGCTGCGGGCCGAGGCCGATGAACGCGAGACCGGCCTGCAGCATGATCCCGACCCCGAAGAACAGGACGAACTGAACGATCACGGTGGTGGACATGTTCGGAAGCACGTGGCGGAAGCTGGTGACGAACGGGCGCACGCCGTCCACCGTGGCCGCTTCGACGAAGAGCTGCTTCTGGAGCGACTTCGCCTGGCCGAACAGGATGCGGTAGAGCGCACCGAAGAGCAGCACGCCGAAGAGCACCATGACGAGTGGCATGTTGGTGCCGACCGCGGCGATGAAGGCGAGGATGATCACCGTTCCAGGCAGCGACATCACGATCTCGCTCACGCGGTTCATGACCGCTTCTCCGCGCGACGAGCGCACGGCCCACAGAGTGACCGGCACAGTGATCGCCACGGCGACGATGGGCGTGATGCAGGCCAGTGCGAGTGTCGACGCGGCGGCCGCCACGATGCGGGAGAGCAGGTCGCGACCGAGCTCGTCGGTGCCGAGGAGGTGCGCGGCGGTCGGGCCCTGGAGGACCGCGGTGAGGTCCTGCTCGAGAGGCCCGTAGCGCAGCCACAGCGGTGACGTGACGGATGCCACGATCAGGCCGATCAGCCAGATCAGGGAGATGACTGCGAGAGGTGAACGGAGGATCCGGAAGCTGCGCTTGCGTTCGGCGCGGCGGATCGTGAGGATCGCGGTGGTGGAGACCGTCATGATGTGCGCAGTTTCGGGTCGAGGGTGCGGTTGAGGGTTTCCAGCAGGAGATTGACGATGACCACCACGAGCGTGGCGACGAGGACGAGCGCCTGCACGAACGGGAGATCGGCGGATCCGACCGCCGCCTGCATGGCCTGACCGATGCCCGGCAGGGCGAAGAGGAGCTCGATCATCACGGATCCGCCGAAGAGCACGATGAACTGCACGGCGACGCTCGCAAGGATCGGAAGGCTGGCGCTGCGCAGGGCGTGCACGTAGACGATGCGCCAGGTCGGGGTGCCGACGGCGCGGAGGGTGCGGATGTGCTCCTGTGCGAGCGCTTCGGCCATCGACGCGCGCGTCTGCCGCGCGATGAAGCCGGCCGACGTGATCGCGATCGTGAGGACGGGCAGGACGAGCGATCGGAACCACTTGTCGGGACTGACCTCGAACGGAACGAAACCGGTTGCCGGAAGGAGCCGTAGCTGCACCGCGAGGAAGTAGACGAGGAGCACGCCGACCCAGAAGGCGGGGAGGGAGAGCAGAATGCCGGTGACGGCCGTGATCACCCGGTCCACTGTTCCGCCGCGGACCGCGGCCGCGACGCCGAGGGCGATGCCGATCACGGCGCTCAGGACGGTGCCGCCGAGTGCCAGGGCCGCGGTGACGGGCAGTCGCTTGGCGATGTCCGGTCCGATCTCTCGACCGTCGATGAGGGAGACCCCGAGGTTGCCCTGCAGCACCTGGCCCACCCAGTTCGCGAACTGGGCGACCCAGGGGTCGTACCAGCCGATCTCCGTGTTGTAGGCGGTGACCTGCTCCGGCGTGGCGGACTGGCCGAGGGCCACTCCGCCGGGGGTGGAACCCGAGAGGTGCACGAGCATGAAGGCGATCCACGACGCGACGAGCAGGGTGAGGACCGCGAAAGCGACCCGCTTGAGTATGAAGATGAGCATCGTCACTCCCGGTGGCACCGGCAAGGTGTTCAGGACGCGGGCGTGACCGACGCGAGGAGGGGGAACGGCTCGGCACCCGGGAAAGTGGGCGTGGCCACCTTCGCCGTGTTGTACGCCCACGGCGCCAGCTGCTCGAACAGCGGGATGAGCCATCCCGCGTCCACGATCGAGCGGTTGAGGTCCTGGAGCGCCGTGGCCTGCGCTTCCTCGTCGCCCTGAGCGGCCCCGATCGCGCCGGCTGCGGCCTGGATGTCTGCGTTCTCCGCCTTGTGGAAGTTCGCGAAACCGAAGAGGACGCCGAACACGTTGCCGAGCGGGTTCGTCCAGGTGAGCGCGATCGGTCCGCCGAGCGGCTCGGTCTGCACCACCGCGAAGGCCTCCTCCGTCGAGGACGCGTTCTTCAGGTTGACCGTGACGCCGATCGCCGCCCAGTACGGCTGCAGCGCCTCGAGGTCGCGCTGGCTCTGCGCGGTGATGGTGAAGTCGAACGAGAATCCGTCCGGGTAGCCGGCCTCGGCCAGGAGCGCCTTCGCCGCATCCGGGTCGTAGGCGTACTGCGTCTCGAGCTCGGGCAGGTATCCCGGGCTGTCGGCGGGGAGGGCGTTGGCGGTCGGCACCTCACCTGCGTGCACGGCGCTCACGAAGGTCTTGCGGTCGATTGCCATCGACAGCGCCTGGAAGACACGGGGGTCGCTCCACTGCGGCGCCGTCGCGCCCGCCTTGTCGAACGCGATGATGTTCTGGATCGTGCCGCCGTTCGCCACGAGACCCGTGCCGGAGGATTCGACCTGCGCCTGCGTGTCCGCGGTGATGATCGCCATGTCGACCTCGCCCGAGATCGCCGCGTTCACGCGTGCCTGCGGATCGAGGATCGGCTTGAACTCGTACGAGTCGAAGGGATAGTCCTTCGCGGCGGCGGCATCGGCCTTCTTCACCAGAAGGTAGGAGTTGCCCTTCACCGTCGCCGACTCGTCGACCTCGAGGGGACCGGAGCCGTCGGCAGCCGAGTCGAGGCTCGAGCGGTCCGCGATCCCCGTCGGCCCGACGATCGCGCCGGCGGGGAACACCAGGTTGGCTTCGAACCCCGGTTTGGCCGCAGCGAATGTGAGCGTCACCGTGTCTTCGTCGACGACCGTCACGTCGGTGATCTCGTTCTCGCCACCGGTGGCGAAGCCGCTGTAGGCGGACAGGTCGGCGTCCTGCCGATCGTCGAGGTTCTCCTTGACGAGCGCGGCGCTCACCGTCGAGCCGTCCGCGAACGTCTTACTGGTGTCGAGGTCGAGGGTCAGCTGTGTCTGGTCGGCACTGTACGTCGCCGTGGTCGCGAGGTCGGGAGCGACGTTGCCATCCTTGTCCAGGACGAACAGCGAGTCGTAGATGCCCTCGAAGAACATCCGCTGACCGGAGGAGTATCGGAGCGGGTCGTACCCGAGCGGGGCCTGGTCGGCATCGAGTCCGATGACCAGCTTCGAGGTGTCGGCGCCGCCGCCGCTGCTGGAGCCTCCTCCCGAACCGGTGCAGGCGGTGAGGGCGAGGGCGGATGCGGCGATCGCCGCAATGACGGCGGCTCCGCGTGCTGTGGTGAGGCGAGACATCAGATCTCCTGTGATCGGTGTACTGCGGACTTCGGTGTCGGCGGTCGCATCGGGGTCGACCTTTGGTACAGAGTGACCCGCCCCGGCCGGGTTTGGCCATTCGGATTCGCTCGGTCCCTTGTTAGCGAGCGCCTAACGATGGTCATTCGCCTCACTGCTCCCAGTGAAACACGCTTTCATAGAATGAACAAGTATGCGAGGATGAAGGAGAGTTCAGAGAGGACCACTCATGCCCGCAGCATCCTTCCCCGCCGACTTCCTCTGGGGGGTCGCCACCGCCGGACACCAGAACGAGGGAGACAATGTCGACAGCGACACCTGGTTCCTCGAGAACGTGACGCCGACGATCTTCCAAGACCGCTCGGGCAAGGCCGCCAACGGATGGGAGCTGTGGGAGTCCGACCTGGACCTGGTCGCAGGAATGGACCTCAACGCCTATCGCTTCTCGGTCGAATGGGCGCGCATCGAGCCCGTCGAAGGCCAGTTCTCGGAGGAGGCCCTCGCGCACTACGAGGCGCTGGTGGACGGATGCCTCGCCCGCGGTCTCGCGCCGATCGTGACGTTCAACCACTTCACGTCGCCGCACTGGTTCGCCGCGCGAGGCGCCTGGCTGAATCCCGAGTCCGCATCGCTGTTCGCGCGATACTGCGGAGTGGTGATGGATCGCTTCGGCGATCGGATCGCCCTCGCCGTGACATTCAATGAACCCGATCTGCCCGAGATGCTGACGTGGGCGGAGCTGCCCGACTTCATCGCCGACCTCGAGCGTCAGACCCTCGAGGCGGCCGAGCTCGCGACGGGTGCCGAGCGCTATCGCGCGGGCAACGTGATGCTGCACGAAGACTTCGCCGGGATGCGCGCGGGCATGACGGCTGCTCACACCGCCGGGAAGGCCGCGATCAAGGACCGCCGCGCGGACCTTCGCGTGGGCCTGTCCCTCGCGATGTGCGACGACGTCGCGGCGCCCGGTGGCGAGGAGGTGCGGGACCGCAAGCGCGCGGAGGTCTACGACTACTGGCTGCGGCTGGCTCGCGAGGACGACTTCGTCGGCGTGCAGAACTACGAGCGGCTTTACTACGGTCCGGACGGTCTGCTGCCCGCGGAGCCGGGCGCGGTGGTGAACGGCATGGGTACCGCCGTCGATCCGGCGTCCTTGCGCGGTGCGGTCGAGTACGCATACGAGATCAGCGGAGTGCCGATCCTGGTCAGCGAGCACGGGGTGAGCACGCCGGATGACAGCATTCGCGCGGACTTCCTGTCACCGTCGCTCGACGGCCTCGCGCAGGCGATCGCCGGTGGGGTTCCGGTGCTCGGCTACTGCCACTGGACGCTGATGGACAACTTCGAGTGGATCTTCGGCTACACGCCGAAGCTGGGACTGCACGAGGTGGATCGCGAGACCTTCGAGCGCACGGCGAAGCCCAGCGCGGGCGTGTACGCCGGACTGGTGCGCGACGCGCGCGGACTCTGAGTCGTGAGGCGGCGCCACACGCCGACCCGGGGCGACAATCATTCCCTCCTCTTTGCGGCGTGGCATAGACGGCATCAGTTCCGCGAAGAAGCCAGTCGCTCGCGCATGCGCACCGGCGATTTCGTGACGGGTCGCCAGGTGGGGTGAGGGTCCCACCAGTGGGGGCCGCGCACCTCGGGTACTCCGCGCTCCACGCGGATCTGCCAGGAAACACTGACCGAGCCAGACAGCCCCACAGCCAGGCCGCCCGACAGCCCACCCCCGGCAGCCCACCCGCACGATGACCTCAGTCCGAGATCATCGTCCCGCCGTCGATCACGATGTTCTGGCCGCTGACGAACGCGCCGGCACGCGACGCGAGCCACACCACCGCCCCGGCGACCTCCTCCGGTCGTCCGAAGCGTCCGAGGGGAGTCCGGGCCAGACGCGCGGCGGCGGCTTCGGGATCGGCCGTGATCGGCGCGGCGAAATCAGTCGCGATCACGCCCGGCGAGATCGCGTTCGCCCGCACCCCGCGACCGCCCCACTGCACCGCGATGTTTCGAGCGATCTGAGCGTTCGCCGCCTTGGTGACGCCGTATCCCGAGATCACCCGATTGCCACGCAGCCCGGCGATGCTCGACATCACGATGAACGAACCGCCTCCCGTCGACGCCATCACGGGCAGCGCGAGCTCGGCGAGCCGCGAGACGGAGCGCACGTGCAGCGACAGCATCCGATCCAGGGCCTCATCCTCATCCCCCGAAAAGCCGTCCAGCGCCGCTCCCGCGTTCGCGACGACCGTGTCCACGCGCCCCCACCGCTGCACGGTGGTGTCGACGAGGTCGCGGAGGGCCGCGGCATCCGTCACATCGCAATCGACGCCGATGGCCTCGAGACCCTGCCCGACCAACTCGGCCGCGGCGACTGCGGGCTGCGAAGCGGGCAGCCCCGCGAGTACCACTCGCGATCCCGCCCACGCGAGCGCCTCGGCGCACGCGCGGCCGATTCCGGTGCCCGCCCCGGTGACGATGGCGACCTGTCCCGCACACGAGAAGAGAGCCGAGGGCGCGAGATCCATGGCTCCATCCTCCCGCGCGACCACGTCGATCGCCCTCGGCAGACGTGATGCCCGTCATCACCGAACCGGAGTTCCCCCGAGCGGATGCCGCGGCTAGCGTCGAAGCGTGCGCGAAGACGTCGCCGCCGACGCAGGGAGTCGTCATGACGAACGAAGGACTCGACGGCCGCACGATCGTCGTCACCGGCGCCGCCGGAGGTCAGGGACTGGCCGCCGCGCTCCTGCTGGATGAGGCGGGTGCGCGGGTGATCGCCACCGACATCGTGGACGCTGCTCCGGCGCTGGCGGACACGCGCGTCGTGTACCGGCAGCTGGACGTCTCCGACGAGGCGGGGTGGGAGGCGCTGGCCGAGTTCCTCGCGACCGATCTGGCGGGCACGCCTCTGCGCGGCCTCGTCAACAACGCCGGGATCACTCACCGCACACGGCTCGGTCAGACCGCGCGCACCGACTGGGATCGCGTCCTCGCGGTCAACCTGACCGGCCCGATGCTCGGCATCCAGGCTCTCGCCCCACTGATGGCCAGGGACTCGTCGATCGTGAACGTCGGCTCGTCGGCGGCGCTCACCGCGCACTACCCGGTCGCGTACACGTCGAGCAAGTGGGGGCTTCGCGGGCTGACGCACGTCGCCGTGACGGAATACGGACCGCGCGGCATCCGGGTCAACATCGTCCACCCCGGTTTCATCGAGACCCCGATGACCGCGAACGCACCTGCCGCGATGCGTGAGGCGCAGCTCGACCTGACCCCCCTCGAGCGTTTTGGGAACGCCGATGAGGTCGCCCGGGTGGTCGTCTTCCTGCTCTCGGATGCTGCGGCCTACGTCTCGGGCGCCGAGATCCCCGTCGACGGAGGATCGACATCCTCGGCCGGCGTCAAGGTGATGTCGGACCGCATCGCCCGCGGGTAACGGCACCGGACCCCCGAACCTCCCGCGATCAGCGCTCCGCGCGGAGCCTCTCGGCCGCCTTGCGGGCGCCGCGTACCGCGATCGCCACGCTCGTGAGCGTCGGGTTCATCGTGTTCGCCGTCGGGATGGTCCCGTTGCCGCCGATGAGCAGCCCATCGACTCCCCACACGCGCGACCAGGGGTCGGCGACCGAGGTGCCGTCGTCGGTCTCGCCGATGCGGGTCGTGCCCATGTAGTGCAGGCTCGATCCGTTCGGCATGAGCCGCGGTTCGGCGACGAACACTCCCAGCGCCTCGCCGACCTGGCGCAGATCGGCGGTGGCCGCCTCGATCTCGCCGAGCTCGGCATCGGTCAGCTCGTAATCGACCGTGAAGTTCGGGAAGCCCCGGTAGTCCAGCTCGTCGTCGGTGAACGTCAAGCCGTCCTCGACGCGCGGGCGCTTGCGCAGCCCGTTGCCCATGTTGACGAATCCCCACCGGTTTCCGAGGAACGGGCTGTCTTCGGGCAGCGGGAACGGCGTGCTCTCGGAATACATCACCTGCAGCGAGAACGGGTGGCCGGGCTCGGAGAACGGGATGCGGTTGACCGCGGCAACCGGATCGGCGGCGTGCTTCGCGCGCTGGGCGAGTTCGGCGTCCAGCTGCTCCTCGGTGGCGAAGCGGCTCATCTTGTCGGCCTCGAGGGCGACCGTCGTGATGACGACCGGATGCTCCGTGAGGTAACGGCCGAGCGCCGCGGGACGGATGCCCGACGCCCACAGCAGTTGCGGAGACCGGAACGCGTCCGCGGCGACCACCACGAGGTCGGCCTCCACGAAGGACGTCCGGCGCGTGCGCAGGTCTTCGACCGTGACGCCGGTCACCCGATCGCCGTCGCGCTCCACTCGACGCACGAGTGACAGGTCGCGGAGCTCGAACCGCTCCGCCAGCGGATCGCCGTCGGCGATGAGCGGGCCGAGCACGAAGTCGGTGCCGCCCCAGCGCATCGAGCCGTCCGGCTGCGGCTCCCCCGAGACGGGCAGCGTGCTGACGCCGTAGCCGTCCGGGAGCTGACCGGCGAACTTCTCCGCCAGCAGCGACCGGATCGCGCCGCCGACGGCGGAGTCCGCGAAGGCCGCGTCCTGCACGTGCAGCAGACCCTTCGCCGTGGCCAGGAGCTCGTCCCACTCGGCGTCGCCGATGAAGGGCAGCCGCTCGCTGAACGAGGGCGACGGCGTCGCGGCCGTCCAATGCGACCCCTGCCCCCCGACGTTGGTGGCGCCGGCGGCCGCGGCGAACGTCGGCGCGTGCGCGGACCCTTCGCCGCCGAAGTCGAACAGATGCGTGCCCTGCCGGGCGGTGAACATGCCTTCCACGACCGTCGCCGACGGGATGCCGAGCGACTCGCGCAGGTCGCCGGCCTGCGGACCCTGCGACATCTCCCGCGCGCGGGCCTTCTCATCGGGGTCTTCGATGTTGCGGACGCTCTGTCCCGGCCGCTCCGTGATCTGCGGACCTGCCTCGAACATGATCACCCGGGCGTCGGGGAGCTCCTCGAGCAGCGTGCGCGCATACGTCGCGCCGATCGGCCCGCTGCCGACGACCGCGATCGTGGGGCCGGCGTGGGCGGAGGATTCGGTGGTCATGAGACTCTCCTTCGAGTGCGAGTGCGAGTGCAGGTGCGAGTGCAGGTGCGGGTCGGACGGGCATAGATGCGGGCGTGACGGTCGCGGCGCCGGGATCGGGGGACGGACAACGGACGGATGCTGCGCCCTGAGCCCGCGCTCATGCCGTCGCCGCCTCGCTGACGGCCGCGGTGGCCGTCGCGCGCTCGTCCGACAGGCGTCCGTTCGGCAGCAGGATCGCCGCCACGATCCCGATCGCGTAGACGATCGCCAGCCCGACGAAGATCGGCGCCATGATGCCGGAGTAGAGCGCCGCGACCTGGGCCTGAACGGCGGCGGACGCGCCGTGCACGATCTGCGGCGTCAGAGTGGCGGCATCCAGCGTCGACGGCAGTCCCGCCGCGACCCCCGCGCCGATCAGTCCGCCCACGATCGCCGTGGCCGTGGTCGACCCGACCTGACGGACGAGGCTCACCGTGGCGGTGACGCTGCCGGTGTCGGCCCGGGTCGCGGCGCTCTGCGCGATCGCGACGATGATGTTCATGAAAGAGCCGGTGCCGATCCCGACCAGGCCCATCGCCAGCATCGGCACCCAGAGGGGCATCCCCGCCGGCAGCAGCGCCATCACCAGCAGTCCGACGGCGGCGGTCGCGGTGCCGAAGATCGGGAAGACGCGGTACCGCCCGGTGCGGCTCGCGAGGGATCCGGTGACCAGCGTGCTGACCAGCATCCCGAACACGGTCGCGATGGGCACGAGCCCCGAGACGGTCGCCGATGTGCGGTAGGCCATCTGGATGTAGGTCGGCACGTAGGACACGACCGAGAAGAGGCCCATGCCGATGACCGCCGAGAGCACGATGCTGATGAGGATCGTGCGGTTGCCGAGCAGGCGCAGCGGCACGAGGGGTTCGGGGGCGCGCAGCTCGATCACCACGAACGACACGAGTCCGACGACGGCCACGAGCGCCGCGATGAGGAGCGGGATACCGCTTCCCGGTTCGTGCGTGCTGGCCCAGCTCGCGGCCAGGACGAGGGCCGTGACCGTGATGCCCAGCACCACCGCACCGGCGATGTCGAACCGTCGTGCGGCCCGCCCGGCGATGTGCGGTACCGCGATCGCGGCGAGCGCGAGTGCCACGAGGCCCACGGGGATGTTGATCCAGAACACCCACCGCCATCCCCAGGCGTCGGTGATGAGTCCACCGGCCAGCGGGCCGACGAGGATCGCGATGGGGAACGCCGCGCCGATGAGCGAGAGCACCCGGGGACGTTCGCGGGGTGAGGTGACCTCGCCGACGATCGTCTGCGGCATGAGGTGGAGGCCCGCCGACGCCATGCCCTGCGCAACACGGGCGATCGCGAGCTGCCCGATGTCCTGTGCCAGCCCGCAGAAGAGCGAGGCGACGATGAACAGCACCATGCTCGCGAGGAACACGAAGCGCGCTCCGATGAGATCGGCGAGTTTTCCCAGCACGGGCAGCAGCACGGTGCTGGCGAGCGTGTACGACACGATGACCCAGCTCATCTGCTCGACGGCGCCGAGCTCTCCCGTGATGGTCGCCAGCGATGTGGCCACGATCGTGTGGTCGAGGGCCCCGAGGAAGGAGACGGTCAGCAGCGAGATGATGAGGAGACGGAGTCTCCAGGGAGTGAGCGGCATGGTGGCGGTCCACCCGAAAGATCGGGCCGTCGACGCGACGGTGTGTGCCCTGTGCGCAACATCACGCGCAGGAACGGATCCGGGGATCCCGGCGTCAGGTCTATTCTAGTCCGTCTTTAGTATCAAAGCAACATAAGTGCGACGGCCCGACCCGGTCAGGACCGGGCGCGCGCCCGGGACCGCGTGCGCGCCGCCGGCAGGGCGGGAGCCGGCACGATCGCACCGACGCTGCCCACGAGCTCGCCGATGCCCTCGACGACCATGCGCACCTCGTCGCCCTCAGCCAGCGGCGGCGGGGTCAGTCCGCCGTTGCGGCCCCACAGCTCGCCGAGGCATCCGCCGTTGCCGACTGTGCCCGATCCGAGGACGTCGCCCGGCACGACCCGGGAATTGCGGGACGCGTAGGCGACGAGCTCGCCGAAGGGCCAGCCCATGTTCGAGACCAGGTCGTGCCCGATCAGCTCACCGTTCACGAAGACCTCGGCGCGCACGGCCAGGAACCCGTCGTCATCGAGGAAGGGCTCGAGCTCGTCGGCGGTGACGATCCACGGTCCCAACGACATGCCGAAGTCCTTGCCCTTCGCCGGCCCCAACCGCACCTTCATCTCGCGCGCCTGCAGGTCGCGGGCCGACCAGTCGTTCATCACGGTGTAGCCGAAGATGTGGGATGCCGCGGCATCGGCCGGGAGGTTCGTTCCGTCCGATCCCGCCACCGCTCCGATGACCACGGCGACCTCGAGTTCGAAGTCGAGCCGAGCGGTCTCGGGGGGCGCGACCGGATCACCGGGACCGAGGATCGTGTGCGGATTCGTGAAGTAGAACGTCGGAGCCTGGTACCACTCCGGCACCACCTCGCTCTTGCCCTCCACTCCCGCCGAAACACCCTCGACGTG
This sequence comes from Microbacterium songi, assembly GCF_042747925.1. NCBI lineage: Bacteria > Bacillati > Actinomycetota > Actinomycetes > Micrococcales > Microbacteriaceae > Microbacterium > Microbacterium songi. The sequence goes on along the minus strand of NZ_JBHZIE010000011.1, from coordinate 33,735 downwards.
CTCCTCGAAAGCCACGAAGTCGCGCACCGATGCCGGCACGACGGGCGTCAGGAGGCGCACGTCGGACAGGGCGACACCCGTGTCGCCGTCCGTCCGGGCATAGAGGGCGTGCGCGGCATCCAGTCCCTGATGCAGAACCTGCGCGACCGTCAGCCCGTCGGGGAACGGCACGACGAGATCGTCGACGACGAAGCCTTCACCGACGTCGGCGCCGTCCGCCCACCGCGCGATCCTCACGTGCGCACCCGGGTGCGCAGCAGCTCCGCGGCGTTGCCGCCGAGGATGAGGTCGGTGATGTCTTCGGAGAGACCGGCCGCGCGGATCTCGCCGACCGGATCGTCCAGCCCCATGTCGAACGGGAAGTCGCTGCCCAGCAGCACCCGCTCCGGCCCTGCCACCGCGACGAGGTGGCGCACCGCCGCCTCGTCGTGCACGACCGTGTCGAACCACAGCTTGCGCAGATAGCTCGACGGCTCGTGGGCGCATCCGTGCGCCTCGGGGCGCACGCGCCACGCGCGGTCGGAGCGCCCGATCGCGAACGGCAGGTAGCCCCCACCGTGCGCGGCGAGCAGCTTCAGCCCCGGATGCCGGTCCAGGACACCGGCGAAGATCACGTGCGACAGCGCGACGGCGTTCTCCGCGGGCTGACCCACCGTGTTCGAGAGGTAGAACCGGTCGAGCCGCTCGTCGAGGCTGCACCCGAACGGGTGCAGGAACACGACGCAGCCCAATTCCGCCGCGCGCGCCCAGAAGGGTTCGAGGCGGGGATCGGACAGCTCGACGTCCCCGGCGAAGGAGGAGATCTCGACGCCGGCGAGTCCGCGACCGAGGACGGCGTCGTCGAGGTACTCGACGATGCGCTCCGGATGCTGCAGCGGAACGACTCCGAGCCCGGTCAGACGATCAGAAGCCTGCGCGACGTGCTCGGCGACGAGGCGGTTCGTCTCGCCGGCGACCCAGACGGCGAGTCCCTCCGGCGCCCACGGGTAGAAGTGGTTGGGCGAGACGCTGACCCACTGGCGATCCACACCCTGCGCGTCCATCGCGGCCAGGCGCACCGAGACGTCGGTGAGCTTCGGGATGCGGGCACCGACCATCGCCCCCGAGGCCTGGAGGCTCGGAACGCCGTTGCGGCGTCGCTCCAGGTCGGCGGCCTCGGCGACGAGCTCGGGCGCGCGGCGCTCGACCTCGGCGTGCATCGCGGGCAGCAGCAGATGGGCGTGGACGTCGGTCACCGGCATCCGCTCGTCGTTCCCACTCATGCCGGCTGCGCCATCTTCTGTGCGATGCCGAAGATGAGCCCGCCGGCGTCGGCCTCGCGGTTGCCGTCGATCTGCCACTGCGCCAGCTGGCTGGATGCCTCGACCACCGCCTGCGCTCGGGGCAGCCGACGCGCGTGGAACTCCTCCCACAGACTCTCATCGACGTGGTCGCGCGTGGTGAGGAGCTCGGTCAGCACGAAAGCGTCCTCCAGCCCCTGGGCGGCGCCCTGGGCGATCGTCGGAGGGCAGGAGTGCGCGGCGTCGCCGATGATGACGACCCGGCCGCGGTTCCAGGGCGCCGGAACGACGTGCTTCGTGAACCACGTGTAGTTCGCGTGCGCGCCCGCTTCGAGGTCGGCGCGGATGTCGTTCCACGGTCCGCCGTACGCGCGCGACTCGTCGAGCATGATGCGGGTGGCCTCTTCGTCGCTGATGCCGATGCGGTCCTCGGCCTTCTCGACGAGGAACGCGTACATCGAGTCCTCACCGGTCGGCGTGTAGCCGGCGATGTAGACGGGACCGCCGTAGTAGAGCTCGCTGCGCACGACATCGGCGGGGCGGGAGACGAACGTGCGCCAGATGCCCATGCCGTTCCGCTCGGGCTTGGTGTCGATGCCGATGAGGTCGCGCACACCCGAGTTGAGGCCGTCCGCGCCGATCAGCAGGTCGTACACACCTGCGCTGTCACCGTTCACGAAGACCTCGACGCCGTCGTCCGCGCGGGCATCGATGCTCGTCACCTTCGAGTCGAAATGCACGCGGGCTCCCGCCGCGCGGGCATGCTCCAGCAGGATGGTGGCGAGTTCGACACGCGGCATCCCCATCGCGGCGGGGTAGTCCGGACCGCCGGTCTTGACGTCGGGCAGCTCGGCGACGATCGGCGCATCGGGCCCCGGTGCGCGCAGGTTCAGTCCCTCGAACGGGTAGCCGGCGGCGCGGATGTCGTCCCACGCGCCGAGCGCGTCGAACACCCGCAGCGCGTTGCCCTGCAGCGAGATGCCGGAGCCACGCGTGCTCAGCGCGGGCTTGAGCTCGAAGACGTCGACGGCGACGCCCGCCTTGGCGAGCTGGATGGCGGACGCGAGACCCGCGACCCCGCTGCCGGCGATGGCGACCTTGTTCACTGCGGTCATGTCAGAACCTCTCTGTTCCAGGGGATGCGCGTCAGAAGATCGCGACGGGGTTGATGGGCGAGCCGACGGCTCCGGTGATCGGAAGCGGCGGAGCCGAGAGCAGGAAGTCCCAGCGTCCGCGGGTCGCACACGCCTCGGCGAGTGCGTCCAGGTTCCACATCTCACCGATCGTGAGGCCCATGTTGGGGATGACGACCTGATGCAGCGGCTGGAAGGCGGCCGCATCGAATTCGTTCGGCCGCACCTCGAAGCCCCAGGTGTCGGTGGCGATCGCGGCGATCTCGGTGCGATGCAGCCACGCCGCCGTGGTGAGCGAGAGGCCGGGGGCGGGCCCGCCGGCGTAGTCGCCCCACCCGTTGCGGCGTGTGCGGGCGTACTGTCCCGTGCGCACCAGCACGATGTCGCCCCGACCGACCGTGACGTCCTGCGCCGCGGCGCAGGACTCGAGATCGGCCGTCGTGATCGCGTAGCCGTCGGCGAGCTCGCCGGTGTCGGGCTGCCGGTGGCGGCCGATGTCGAGCAGCACTCCGCGGGAGACGACGACGGATGCCGCGTGCTCGATGCCCGTCACGAGATCGCCCTCGCTCGTCACGACGTCTCCGGCGCGTCTGCCGTTCCAGGCGAAGCCGTGGTCGAAGATGTGGCCCAGGCCGTCCCACTGCGTGGAGCACTGGAGCGGCATGGCGATGACGTCATCGGCGCCGCCGATCCCGTGGGGGAAGCCCTGGTTGCCCCGCTCGGCGTCGACGCCGGTGTCGGTCATGGTGTGCACGGGGTTCGTGCGTCGACGCCAGCCCTTCTGGGGCCCGTCGGTGTCGAACGCCTGGGCGAGCGAGATGACCGTGCCGTCATGGACGAGGGACGCCGCTTCGACACGTTTGGCCGCATCGATGAAGTTGAGCGTGCCCAGCACGTCGTCCTCACCCCAGCGGCCCCAGTTGCGGAACGCCTCCGCGCGGGCGCCGATCTCCGCTTCGGGGTTCGCCCGGTCGAGGTCGGCCGGGTTCTCCGAGGGCCCGCTCAACGCACGGCCTCCGGCGCGACGCAGCGCACCACCTGGGTGCCGAGTCCCTCGATCGTTCCCGTCATGACGTCGCCGTCGCGCAGAAGCCGGCCCCAATGGGCACCGTTCCCGGCGGGGCTGCCGGTGAGGAGCAGGTCCCCGGGCAGGAGGGGCATGTTCTGGGACGCCGTGGAGACCAGTGCGGGGATGTCGAACAGCAGGTCGTCCGTCGAGGCGTCCTGCATGACCTGGTCGCCGAGCTCGAGGCGCACCTCGAGTCGATGCGGGTCGACGAACGATGCCGGCACGAGGAAGGGCCCGGTGGGGAGGAAGCCCGGCGCGTTCTTGCCCCGGTACCAGTCGGTGCCGATCTCCTTCATGTCCTGACGGAAGACGAGGTCGCGCGTCGTGATGTCGTTCACGATCGTGTACCCCGCCACGTGGTCCATGGCCTCGTCGCGACCGACCTGGAAGGCTTCGCGACCGATCACCACGGCCAGCTCGAGCTCCCAATCGTGCTGGTCGCTGTACGACGGCAGCACGAGTTCGACGTCATCGCCGACGACGGCCGCCGGCAGCCCGATGAAGAAGTACGGCTCGCCGTTCGCCTGGCGCTCGTCCATCATCTTGCCCGCCCACTCGCGCAGCTCCTCGACGGGGCGGGGATCGGTCTTCTGCCGGCCGGCCACGACGAGGTCGATGACGTGGGTGCGGTAGTTCGCGCCCGCCTGGAGCACCTGCCGCGGCTGCACCGGAGCCGTCAGCACGACGTCGGCCAGCGGCATCCATTCGTCGCCGCCGGCGTCCGCGAGCTCGCCCAGACGATCCCAGTCGGGTGCGGCGAGGAATGCGTTGAGGTCCGCGGCGCCGAGGTCGTCGGCACCGAGCGGGCGGATGCGGTCGCCGGCGACCAGGCCGAGGCGCACGTCGGCGCCCTCCCGGAATCGGGCGAGCGCGAAGGGGGCGGTGAGTCCGGTCGAAGTCATGGGGGTGCGATCTCCTCGCGTCATTGCGGTGGTGGATTCAGGATGCCTCGTCCGGGGGCCGCGTAGGCGACCCCCGTAAGGCTGTCAGCCCTATCCGTGCTTGGTGTAGGGGTTGAAGAGCGCTTCCTTGATCTCGTCGGGAACACCCTCTTCGGTCGCGCTCGGGCCGTCGGCCGCAGGGAACGACTCCGTCATCGACATCGGCATGGCGCCGTTGCGGTAGAAGTTGCTCGAGCCGAGCGACGGCTTCCAGGTGTTGGGTTCCCAGTCAGGCACGTAGTTGCGGTACCCGCCGGTGTTCAGCTCGATGCGCATGCTCGAGGGCTCGCGGTAGTAGAGGAACGTCTGCTCGCCGATGCCGTGGATCGACGGGCCGTACTCGATCGGGTAGCCCTGCTCCATGAGCACGTCGGCCGCGATCAGCAGCTCTTCGCGGGTGTCGACCCAGAAGGCGTAATGGTTCACGCGCCCGGCGCGGGTCGAGCCGTCGAGCACGACACCGAGGTCGTGCGACTTCTCGTTCGTGGTGAGGACGGAGAACACCGAGATGGGCGCCTCGTCGAGCACCGTCTTGGCCATGATGCGGAAGCCGAGCACCTCGTTGTACCAGGCGGCGAACGCGTCGACATCGCTGGTGGCGATCGTGACGTGGTCGAGCTGGCGCGGAGCTCCGGCGACCGTGCTGCGCTTCTCGGGGCGATCGGGATAGATCGACGCGACGTGTCCGGCGGCCTGATGGCGGGTGACGTCCCAGTGCAGCGTCATGCTGTGGCCCCACGGGCCGATGAAGCGGTAGGCGCGGCCGATATGCGGCACATCGTCGAGCCACTCGCCCTCGATGCCCGCGTCCTGCACGGCCTTCGCCGCGGCCTCGAGCGCCTCGGCGCTGGAGGTGCGCCACGCCATGGTGGCGAGCGTCGGCTCGTCTCCGGGCAGGACGACCAGCGAATACGCGTAGTAGTCGCCCCAGCAGCGCAGGTAGACGGCCCCGTCGACGCGATCGACGACGGTGAGGCCGACCTTGTCCTCATAGAACTTCACGGATGCCTCGACGTCGGGAGACGTGATGGCAACGTAGGACAAGTGGGAGAGCAGTTTGATCATCTTCGATCCTTTCGGTGGAGCGTGCGGGTGGTCCCAAGACCACTTTCGCCTGCCATCGACATATCAGGCAACGGCATATCGCCTATCCCCGTCATCGGGTTCATTTATGCGCAGGCACTGCCTGCAGAACAGCGTCCGCAACGCGGGCGTCCGCTGCGAGGTCGGCCAGATCAGTGGCGGAGCTGTCGCCGGCGAGCACATCCAGCGCCCGCCGCAGTGCCCCGCGCGCCGTCTCCTCGAACCTGTCGGGTGCGCGCAGCGAGCCGCGCTCGTCGAGCGTGTCGACCGTGCGGATGCGCGCCTCGGAATCGATGAGCACCTCCGTGCGCACCGCCCCGAGCCCCGACACCCGCAGGAGCGATCCCCGCCAGCCGCCGGTCGCCACGGCGAGCGAGAGACTGCACGGGAGGGCCCGGCCCGACGGAGGGACCGATTCGAGATGGGCGAGCACGCTGCCGCGCTGGACGGCCGAAGAGAGCATCCGGACGCCGCCTCCGCCGACGGCGCGCATCCATCCGATCGCGTCGCGCACGACGTCGGGCCGCGTGGTCACCGTGCACATCGCATCGACGAGGAGGATGTCGAGCGCGCCGGCGTCGCTGCGGCCGCGCAGGGCGTCCTCGATGACATCGACGCGGAGGGCGCTGCGGCTCACGATCACCGGGAGCCCACCGACCTGCGCTCGGAGATCGTCGAGCGCCGCGGCCGGCACGGGAGCGGGCTCCGCGATGACCAGCGCGGCCGCGCCGGACGTCGCCGCACTGAGCGCGCGTTCGATCCATCGCCCCGTCCCGTCGACCACCACGATCGCCCCCGACGGGGAATCCGTGCGGACAGCGGCGTTCGTGAGCTCTGCCAGCGCAGCGCGGTAGTCGCCTCGGTCGGTGCGGACGGCGGCCGGAGTGCGTCCCGGGTTCACGACCCCTCCCCCGTCCGGATCAGTGCCGCCGCGGCATCCGCGATGTCGATCGCATAGTGCGCATCGGCGAGCAGCTCGTCGTACTCCGTGGGTACGCCGTCGTCGAGGATCGCGGCCAGTGATCGCCACTCGTCCTCGTAACCATCCGATGCCTCGCCCGCGTGGGTGGTCCATCGTCCTTCGTCGGCGCGGACGCGCACCGAGGCGCTGCCGGCATGCACGAAAGGCGGGGGGAAGTCGACGTCGACCCGGTCGTTGTCCGTCGAGATCGAGAGGCGCCACAGGGTGTCGGCTCCCCCGCCGTGCATGACCGCGGCGAGGCGCACGAGCACGTCGCCCGCGCTGTAGCCGACGAGGTATCCGATCGGCGGGATGGCGCGGGCGAACTCGACACGGTCGAATCTCGGGGCCACGTCGCGCAAGAGCGGGATGTCGTGGATCGCGAGTCCGGTCAGCAGCTGACGCACGACGGATGCCGCGACCTCGGGGGTGCCGAAGTCGGGTCCCGGCCCCGGCGGCCGGGCGGCGCCCGTCGTCGCCGCATCCGTCACCAGTTCGTGGTAGCGACCATTCGGCGGGAGGGAGACCGTCACCGATACGGTGCGCACCCGCCCGCCCATCGCGGTCAGGTAGTGCTTCGCACGGCCCCACGCGGCGTCGTAGAGGTGATTGGTGCCGACCACGAGGGTCGTGCCGGCGGCGCGGCAGGCCTCGATCACGGCGTCGGCGTCAGGGCGGGTGGTGGCAATCGGCTTCTCGCAGAGGATCGCGCGCTTGCCGGCGGCCACCGCCGCTCGAAGGATTTCCGCGTGCCCGGCCGGAGGGCTGCAAAGGGCGACGACCTCGACCTCGGGGTCTGCCAGCAGCTCGGCGGTGTGCGACGAGGACCGCGCCGCCGTCCGCGCCGCGAGGTCGGCCGCCCGCCCGCTGCCACCGTCCGAGACGTGCACCACGCGGAAGTGATCGGGGAGCCGCGCGAGGGTGGGCAGGTGCAGAGCGGACACCCCCGGTCCTGCGCCGATGACGCCTACGCCTCGTGGCATCCGATCACTCCCTCGTGTCACTTACGTCGAAAGCATACTGAAGTGAGTGACGGTAGGGCGATACTCCGCGATGAATTCATCGTTCGTGCGGCACCTTGTGTCAAAATCAAGCATGGCAACCGAATCAACGCTCCGCTTCGGCGCGCAGACCGACGAGGTCACGAGTCTCCTGCGCATCGTGAACATGGTGCGTACCGGCGAAGCGGTGACGCGGCCCGAGATCGGCCGGGTCACCGGACTCGGGCGCGGCGTCGTGACCCAGCGCGTCGACCAGGCGATCGCGATGGGGTACCTCGATGACGCCGACTACGGCCCCTCATCCGGCGGCCGGGCCCCGCGCACACTCCGCTTCCGGTCGGAGCGCGGGCACATCATCGTGTGCGCGCTGGGCGCGCTGCACATCCATGTGGGTGTCGCGGCCCTCGAGGGCGACATCCTCGATCAGACCCATCGCGCGTGGGAGATCTCGCGCGGACCCGCGGAGACCATCGACGCCGTCATGGAGATGATCGACGAGGTCCTCGGGCGCCGAGAAGACGTGCCCATCTGGGCGATCGTCGTCGGCGTGCCCGGCCCCGTCGACTTCGCCTCGGGTCGACCCGTCGCGCCGCCGATCATGCCGGGATGGAACGGCTTCGACGTCCGTCGGCGCTTCGAACAGCGGTTCCAGGCGCCGGTCTGGGTCGACAACGACGTGAACCTCCTCGCTCTCGGGGAACGTGCTCGTCGCGCTGACGCCCACACGGATCTCATCTACTGCAAGATCGGGTCGGGGATCGGTGCCGGCCTGCTCTCGCAGGGTCGCATCCACCGTGGAGCCAACGGGTCGGCCGGAGACATCGGGCACGTTCGCGTCGGCGATTCCACCGCGCAGTGCCGCTGCGGCAAGACCGGATGCCTCGAAGCAGTCGCCGGCGGGTGGGCGCTGGTACGCGATGCGGAAGCCGCGATCGCCGAGGGCGCACAGGGCTATCTGGCCGCCGAAGCCGCTGAGGGCATCGCACCCACCCCCGAGAGCATCGCGCGCTCCGCGGAGGACGGCGATGCGCTGGCCATCACCCTCATCCAGCGATCGGCACGACTCGTCGGTGAGGCGATCTCGGCGTTGGTCAACATGTTCAACCCCGGCGTCATCGTCCTCGGCGGCGCCGTCGTCTCCGCCGGTGAAGTGTTCCTCGCCGAGGTGCGTCAGCGCGTCTACGAGCTCTCGCTCCCGCTCGCCACCCGTGATCTCCGCATCGTGCAGTCCGTCGACGATCCTCGCGAGCCGCTGCGCGGCGGAGCCGAGCTCGCCCGCGAGCAGCTGTTCGAGGCGACCTTCCCGAGGTGGTTCGCCGAGGGGCATCCCCGGCTCATGGAGGCCGGTGTGACGGCGCCGTAGCGTCCGTACGACGGATACTTCTTCCTGTTTCCTACTTAAGCGTGTAGGTTCTCCTCGTAAGCCGGAATCGACCGATGATCGAGACACGAGGATGTGCCATGACACTGACGGCGTTGCGCGACGACGCGCTCGCGGCGACAGCCGACGGATTCGCACTGCGTCTGGGTCTCCCGTGGATCCGCTCCCTCCCGATCGCATCACTGGCGGGCCTCCATGTCGAGATCGACGGCGATACCGTGACGCCGCTGCAGGTGGACGTCAACGGGCGGCAGGTCGAGGCATCCGCTCTCGCTGACGAGGCCGCATGGTGGTTCCTGCAGGATCGCCTGATCGTGCGCGGCGACCGGGGCGTCGGCGCGGGCGCGCACCGGGTCATCGTGTCGTTCGACCTCGTCATTCCCTACCTTCAGATCCGCCCGGACGGCCCGCTGACACTGCCCTTCCGCATCGAGCGGACGCTGGTGACGGATGCTGCGCCCGCTGCGCCGCTCTCCCCCGTCATCGACCCGCACACCGGCGCGCCGGTGCTCGCTCCGCGGGGGTCTGCGCGAGACGACACGACGCCTCCGGACCTGCCCGCTGCGTGGTCCTTGACGGCGAGCGCCTTCAACTGGACGCCCGAGGTGATCCTCGCCGAACGCGCCGCCACGGACATCGCGGCGGGGATCATCGCGGACGGCATCGCCGAGGCCATCGAGGTCGAACCGGGCCAGCTGTGGCGGTCGTTCCCCGAGCCCGACGCTGCCGAGGTGGAGGCGCTGCGCGAAACCCTCGAAGCCCTCGGCGGGCGGGTGAGCATCGTCGGGGCGAGCCTGGACGACTGGCTGCCCGGTAGCCGGAGGCGCGATGAGGAGGAGCGGCTGGCGTTCCTCGTTCCGCAGCTGAAGGACGCCAGACGCATGGGGGCCCTCGGAGTGAGACTGCCGATCGGGCAGGCCGGCGAACCTCTCCTGCGGAAGGTGCGGCCCCTGCTGCACGATCTCGACCTGGTGCTCTTCGAGGAGATCCAGGGTCAGCAGACGCCGGGGAGCGCGTCCGCGGGCGTGGCCATCGACACGATCGGACTCATCGACGACCCGCACATCCGGCTCCTCGTCGACGTCAGCATGCTCATGCCGTCCGTGCCCGAGAGCTACCTGGAGCAGTTGCAGCGTGGTGGCGTGGCCCTCGAGCTGATCACCCGGCTGCGGAACGAGTGGCGCGACCCCGCGACGGTCGAAGCGATCGTCGACCTCCTCCGCTCCGGCGGCGTTCCTCCGCAGATCCACACGCTCTACATGGACATGCTGGTGCGGTTCGGACGCTCGGACGCCACGGTGCTGCGCAGCATCCTGCCGCTCGTGGGGGCATTCCATCTGAAGTTCTGGGATCTCGACGACGCGGACGGCCGCGTTTCCGAGCCCATCCGCGATCTGGGCGCGCTGCTCGCTCCGACCGCGTTCGCCGGAACCCTCACGAGCGAGTGGGGCGGCCACGAATGGCTCGATGCCGACCCCTCGGAGATGACGCGGGCACATCTCGCCCTCGCTCGCGGAGCACTCGCCGCGGGCTCACGCCCTCTCGCATGACCCCCCTCACACAGACAGGAAGACCATGACCGACGTCCTGAACGTGCTCATCCTCTCGGGCCACATGACCCGGGAGCACGACAACGAGCACCGCAGCTTCCGCCAGCACAACCAGTGGCTCACAACGCTTCTGGAAGACACCGGGCGGTTCCGCGTGCGCGTCACCGAGGATCCCCGCGGACTCACCGCCGCCATCATCGACAAGTACGACGCGATCGTCGTGGTCTTCGAAGGCCGCGACGGCTACCACGAGAAGGGCACCGGGTTCGGAGCCGAGACCGACGCCGCGCTGCTGCGCTTCGTGCACGACGAGGGCAAGGGCATCGTCTGGTTCCACGGGTCGGCCGTTCAGGAGGACGACTGGGGCTACCCCGAGGAGTACAACATCATGCGTGGCGCGAAGCTGAGCGTGCCCACGGGACTGCGTCCCCGGCCGTGGGGTGAAGCGCTGCTGAGCATCGCGGCGCCCGGCCATCCGATCACCGACGGCATCGCCAAGCCGTGGACGGTGACGGGCGACGACATCCTGGTCGGCGTCGAGCTGTACCCCGGTGCACAGGTGCTGCTGACGACGTTCGACGATCTCGAGTCCTACGAGACGGCACCCGTGTGGCCGATGTCGCACTACCCGGTGATGATCCCCGACGAGGGCAAGGCGGCGATGCCCGGCGTGAACACCGACCAGCCGATCGCCTGGGTCAACGAGTACGGGGCCGGCAGGTCGTTCACCATCACGATCGGTCATGACATCGACACGTTCCGCCGCATCGAGTTCATCCGGATGTTCCCCCGCGGTGTCGAGTGGGCTGCGACCGGGGAGGTCTCGCTCGGGGGTCCCGACCGCCGCGGCGAGCGTCGCTTCCTCCCGTGGCCGTATTACAACCACGAGGGCTGAGACGCCTCACTTGCTGCTGAACGCCGCGTCGAATGCTGCCGCCGGCGGCGTGATCTCGTTCAGGCGGCGTACGAAGGCGAGCGCCTCCGGTGCGCCCACGAGGCGATCCATGCCCGCGTCTTCCCATTCGACGCTGGTGGGACCCTCGTAGCCGATCGAATTGAGCGCACGGAACAGCGGTTCCCAGCGGACCGCACCGTGCCCGGTCGAGACGAACGTCCACCCGCGGCGCGGGTCCGCCCACGGTCGATGCGATCCCAGGACGCCGTTGCGTCCGTCGAGGTTGGTGATCGATTCCTTCACGTGCACGTGGAAGATGTGGTCGGCGAAGTCCAGCACGAATGCGACGTAGTCGAGCTGCTGCCATACGAAGTGCGACGGGTCGAAGTTGAATCCGAAGCTCTTGCGGTGCCCGATCGCGGCGAGCGTGTCCTTCGCCGTCCAGTAGTCGTAGGCGATCTCGCTGGGGTGCACCTCGAGCGCGAAGCGCACGCCGACCTCTTCGAAGACGTCGAGGATCGGGTTGAAGCGATCGGCGAAGTCCTGGTAGCCACGGGCGATGAACTCGTCGGACGCCGGCGGGAACATCGCGACGGCCTTCCAGATCGATGACCCGCTGAAACCGTTCACGGTGGTGACTCCGAGCTTCGCCGCGAAACGGGCCGTGTCCTTGAGGTCCTGCGCAGCGCGCTGACGCACACCTTCGGGGTCGCCGTCGCCCCACACACGGTCGGACAGGATGTCGCGGTGACGCTCGTCGATCGGGTCGTCACAGACCGCCTGCCCCGTGAGGTGGTTCGAGATCGCATAGACCTTCAGCCCGTTGCGCTCGAGGATGTCGAGCCTGCTCTGAACATAGTCGGCGTCATCCCAGCGGGAGACGTCGATGTGGTCGCCCCAGCAGGCGATCTCGAGACCGTCGTAGCCCCACTCGCCGGCGAGCCGTGCGACTTCTTCGAACGGGAGGTCGGCCCATTGACCGGTGAACAGAGTGATCGGACGCGCCATGGTCGTTTCTCCTAACGGACTTTCGCGGGGGCTTCGGTGCGCACCCACGTGGAATCATTCTCGGACGACTCTTCCACCGCGGCCAGCACACGCTGCACCGACAGGCCATCTTCGAAGGAAGGATGTGGCGACGTCCCGTCGACGACCGCGGTCACCAGGTCGACGACCTGGTGCGTGAACCCGTGCTCGTACCCGAGCATGTGACCCGCCGGCCACCATGCCGAGACGTACGGGTGCACGGGCTCCGTGACGAGGATCTTCGTGAAGCCCTGCCGGTCCTCGGGCGTCGTCCGGTCGTAGAACTGCAGACTGTTGAGGTCTTCGAGGTCGAACGCCAGTGCACCCGCGGAGCCCGAGACCTCGATGGTGAGAGCGTTCTTCCTGCCGGTCGCGAATCGTGTCGCCTCGAACGAGGCCAGCGCACCGCCCGCCAGGCGACCGGTGAAGATCGCCACATCGTCGACCGTCACGTCGCCGACACCCTCCCCAGCAGTGCCGGAGAGACCGGATCCCGCCCCCTGCAGCGGACGCTGCGTCACGATCGTGTCGAGCACGCCGGTGACGGCCTCGACCTTCTGGCCCGTGACGAACTGGGTCATGTCGATGATGTGCGCGCCGATGTCGCCCAGGGCGCCTGAACCCGCGTGCTCCTTCTGCAGGCGCCAGGCGAGCGGCATGCCGGGGTCGACCAGCCAGTCCTGCCGGTACGCCGCGCGCACCTGCTGGACGGTGCCGACGACGCCCTCGGCGATCAGGTCGCGCAAAAGTGTCACGGCGGGAACGCGGCGGTAGGTGAAGCCCACCATCGACCGCATACCCTTCGCCTCCGCCCTCGCGGCGGCGTCCGCCATGGCCTCCGCCTCGGCGACCGTGTTCGCCAGGGGCTTCTCGCACAGGACGTGCTTGCCGGCGGCGAGCGCCGCGATCGCGATCTCGGCGTGCGAATCGCCGGGCGTCACGATGTCGACGACGTCGATGTCGTCGCGCGCGATCACTTCACGCCAGTCGGTTGACGATTCCGCCCAGCCCCACGTGGCTGCGGCATCCGCCACCGCATCGGCGTTGCGCCCGACCACGACCGCCATCTCGACCTCGGCGGGCAGCACGAACATCCGCGGCGCCTGACGCCACCCCACGGAGTGGGTGGCACCCATGAATCCGTAGCCGATCATGGCCACCCGCAGCGGGCGGCGGTCCTGCGTCATGCCAGGACGACTTCGCGCTCGACGGGAACGCGGTTCGTCACATATCGCCCGGGTCCGCCATCGGTGCCGGGCATGATCTGCATGTAGAGCAGCCGCATCGTCAGCACCACCTCGACGGTGAACTTCTCCCCGGGCGCCGGTGGATTCTCGAGGGAGATCACAACATCGGGACGTTCCGCGACGAACCAGAGCGTGTCGGACTGCTCGGGGAGCTCGCTGATCTCGTACGAGTGGCCCTCGAGCACGAAGCGGAGGTTCTCCTCCGGCACCGGGATGCCGTTGACGGATGCCGCGACCCCGTCGACCGCGGACAACCAGAGGCTGCGGTACCAGGGGATCTGCAGGGAGACGGCGAGTCCGTCATCCGTCCGGCGGACGTCCTTCTCGGCGAAGAGTGAATTGTGTGTGGCCATTGCGGGCTCCTTGGTCAGGCGATGATCGTGAAAAGGTTCGCGGCCCTCAGGCCGACTGGCGCTGCGCGACGGTGTCTTCGATCGCACGACGCATCAGCGTGTGCTGCTTCTTGACGAGGTCGATCGGGTCGGACTCGCCGAGGTCGGAGAACGCGTGACCCTCCCACTCGCTCGAGAGGTAGCCCTGGTATCCGCCCTTGACGAACTGCTCGACGATCCGCGGGATGTCCATCGCGGGTTCTTCGCCGTCGGCGCCGATGTCGTAGAACTTCGCGTGCACGTGGAAGATCTGCGGCATGATGTCCAGCCACTCCTCCGGCGGCACCAATCCGTGCATGTTGAACGCCAGGCGGGTGAACGGTCCGAAGCGGAGGAAGTCGACACCCTCGCCGGACAGGTAGTCCTCGAACTTCTGGTTGCGCACGTACATCGGTGTCGGCTCGTGCCAGATCTCGTCCATGACGGGGAAGTGCTTCTCGTCCATGCCCATCTGCCCGAGGGTGCGCATGAGAGTGGGCGACAGGCTGTGCATCGTCGAGGAGAAGTCCGCGGTGAAGCCGAGCCGATCGGACTGCAGCTCGTCGTACATCTCCCGCATCTGCAGCACCTGGGGGTCATTCGGGCCCGACGGCGCGTGGATCTCGTAGCCCAGCTTCTGGTCGTACTTCTCCGCGAGCGGGAGGAGGCTGCGCAGCAGCTCCTTGCCGTGCGAGCGGATGACGACCCTCTTGAAGCCGAGCGTGTGAGCGGTCTTCAGCTGGCGGGCGAGGAAGTCGTGCTCCTCGTCGGGCGTCATGTCACGGTCCTTGCGGCGCCCCATGTCGAGGTTCGTGCCGACCGCGCTGGCTTCCAGCCCGTACTTCTCCAGGCTGTCGAACCAGAGCTTGACGAAGTCGGAATCGACATCGGGATAGGTCCGCAGCAGCTGCGCGATGTTGAACTCGACGCCGGGACCGATGCCCTCGTCGGCGACGGCCTTGATGAGCGTCTCGGGCGTGTAGAGCCCCGCGGCGAACTCGCTCGTCATGGAGTAGAGGGTGGTCCCGAGCTTGATGCCGGTGCCGGCGATGCCGTTGTCTTCAGTCATGTCGATCCTTCCGAGTCAGCCGTGGACGGGCTGTGCGAGGTGGGTGGAGAAGATGCTTCGCGCCTCCGCGGCATCCGTGATCATGCGTGATCCGGCATCCTGCGCGGCGGAGCGCTGGACGGCCTGCTCACCGGCGATGATCGCGAACGGGCTCTGCCAGTGGTTCCAGTGCCAACCCTCGTACTCGCTCGAGACCGCTCCGGAGTAGCCGTTCTTGACGAGGAGACGGATGAGATCGCGGACGGGCACCGACGGCTCTTCGCCGTTCTCGTCGATGCCGAAGAACTTGCCGTGCACGTGGCGCACCCACGGCATGATCTCGAGCCAGTCGTCGACGCGGGCGGGACCGAACAGTCCCGTGCCGTTGATGCCGAAGTCGATGCCCAGGTCGGGGCGGCCGTTCTGCGCAGCCAGGCCGATGAACGAACCGAAGCGCCGACCATGGACGGCCTGATCGGCGGGAGGGCCTTCCTGGTAGTACATGTTCCAGAGGTCGACCACCTTGGCGAGCAGCTCCTCCGACGCACCGCGACGGCGATAGGCCTCGATGAGCGACGGTGCAAAGCCGCTCACGGTCGCGCCCCAGTCCATCGTGAAGCCGAGGTAAGGGGACGCGACCTTCTCATACCGGTCGCGGAGCGCGAGGATCCGCGGGTGCGACGCGTACTGGTCGGCGTGCACTTCGAGCGCAAGGGTCACGCCGTGGTCTTCGGCGATCGGAGCGAGCCGCTCCATCGAGTCGGGCTCGATCGAGATCTGCACGCGGGCGATGGGGAAGCCGAGCTTCGCCGCCGCCTTGATCTGCAACGTCATGTAGTCGACGAGCTCGTCCTGCGTGAGAAGGCGATCGCGATGGATGCCGATGTCAGCGTTCACGGCGAGGGATGTCGTGACCAGACCGACCTCGTCGACGAGATCGCGGAACCAGCCGGCGAACGAATCCTCGATCGCCGGGAACCCGCGGAAGCTCGAGAACCCGATGATCTCCAGGCCCGGACCGTAGCCCTCGGCGGCGACCTTGCGGATGAGCTGCTCGAGGTCGTACTCGCGGCCGTGGAACGCCCGCGTGAAGCTGTAGAGCGTGACGCCCTGGATCGGCGTGCCGAGACCACTCATGCCGCTACCGCCTTCATCTTCTTGGTGTCGTGTTCTTCGATGTGCAGCGTCTCGGAGTCCGAGATGATGATGTACGGGATGTACAGCGTGAGGTCGACACGCACGTCGTGTTCACCGTCCGCGTCGACCGGCAGCTCGCCCGAGAGCACAGCGGAGTCGACCGGGAACCACCACTCGCTCGTCTCGTCGACGAGCTCGTCGAAGCGGAACTCGCGGCCGTTCATCCCCCAGCGCAGCGACTCGGCCGGCGCCTCGACGCCGTCGATGCTCAGCTTCGCTCCGGCGATGCACGACCCGGGCAGGGCGCGGTACCACGGCAGTCGGACTTCGACCGAGGCGCGAGGGCCGTGGGTCGTGAGCGTTCCCTGCTCGATGATGCGATCGGGGATCACGAGAACCTCCAGGTTCGTGGCCGACGGTGTCGGCCGGACGTCTTTGTCATTCTTTCTACAGTCTAATGTCTGATTTCGACATAAGCAAGCGGGATGTGCTACCCGGCAAGCTGCTCGGCGATGTGGCGCGCGCCTTTCACCGCGAGCGCCACGCTCGTGAGCGTGGGGTTGCAGGCCGTCGAGGCCGGGATGACGCCGTTGCCTGCGACGTACAGGCCCGGCGCCGACCACACCTCGCTCTCGGGCGAGCACACGCTGGCGCCGTCGTCGACCTGACCCATGCGAGTGCTGCCCTGGTAATGAAGGGAAGCACCGAGCGGCATCATGAACGGACGGTCGTCGAGGGGTTCCCCGATCGCCGCGCCGAGGCGCACGATCTCCGCCTTCGCCCGGTCGATCACCTCGTGGTCGCGCGGGCTCAGAGTGTAATGAAGCGTCATCGCGGGCATCCCGTATCCGTCGACCTCGTCGTCGGAGAACGCCACCCGATCCGAAACCTGCCGGTCCTTCGCGCAGAAGAGCCCCAGCCCCACGATCGACCCCGGCGCCGCCGGATCGTCCTCGGCGAGCTTCACGGGTGACGCATCCAGCTGCATGACCTGCCCGTGGAACGGCATCTCGTCGACGTAGGGCACCCAGGTGACCCCGCTGTATTCGCTCAGTCCGGTCTTGGCCGCACCCTCCGCCCCCTCGCTGGGGACGAAATCCCGGATGCGGACCGCGAACACGATCTGCGCCTGGTCGTTGAGGTACCGGCCCAGGGCGTCGGGACGGATGCCGGAGGCCCAGAGCACCTGCGGTGTCCGCAGCGCGTCGGCAGCCACCACGACGAAACGAGCTCTCACTTCGTGGCGCTCGCCCGTCCGGACGTCGGTGACCACGACGCCGGCGGCACGCCCGTCTTCGACCAGCACGCGTGTGACGAGCGACTCGTCGTACAGCGCGAAGTTCTCGTTGCCGCGCGTCTCGTCACCGAGCACCACGTCCGACCCCGACCACACCAGGCGTCCGTCGTCACGGCGGTGCACGGCCAGCGGCATCCGCTGGACCCGGGCGTGCTCGGCGCGTCCGGCGTCGACGGCCGCGGCCAGGCGCCCCCGCACGAGTG
Organism: Microbacterium songi; assembly: GCF_042747925.1. Classification (NCBI taxonomy): domain Bacteria; kingdom Bacillati; phylum Actinomycetota; class Actinomycetes; order Micrococcales; family Microbacteriaceae; genus Microbacterium; species Microbacterium songi. Next base: position 16,112 of record NZ_JBHZIE010000011.1, on the reverse strand, counting down.
GCGCGTGGGGTGAGGCGTCGAAGGCATCGCTCGTGACACCGAGCAGGCGCTCCCCTTCCGTCAGCAGCTCGTCGAGCTCGCCGCTGTCGTCGAGGAACCCGATGCGTTCACCGTCGTTCGGGCGCGGACAGGCACCCGTCCAGTGCGCCGCCATCCCGCCGACGTTGCTCGACATCGCGGCGACAGGCAGTCCGTCCTCCCCCTCGACCCGGTAGCCCGCCTCCAGGAGGAACGTGCCGGGCCGTGACCGCCGCTCGGCCGTCTTGACGATGCCTCCGACCCGGTCGCCCGCCTCTCGGGGAGTCGGCCCCTCCGACTGCATCTGCGCGCGGGCGCGCTCATCAGCATCGGCGATGTTCTTCACGTGCGCGCCGGGCGGCTGCGACACCGTCGGCCCGACCTCGAACATGGCGATCGTGGCATCCGGCGCCCGTTCGCTCAGTACGCGCGCGTACGTGGCCCCCGCCGGGCCGCTGCCGACGATCGCGACATCGACGGATGCCGGGTAGGAACGGGCGTTCATGCGTCTGCGGCGACCTTGCGGATGAACTCGACGGACTGCGCCGACTCGACCGTCGGGTAGTACTCGAGGCCGATCGGGCCGTCGTAGCCGGACGCGCGCAGCCATCCGAGGCGTTCGGGCCAGTCGAGCTCGCCGGCGCCGGGTTCACCACGACCGGGCGCATCCGCGAGCTGCACGTAGCGGATGAGGTCACCGCCGTTCGCGAGCTCGGCCTGCATGTCCTCGCCTTCCACGGCTGAGTGGTAGATGTCGTAGAGGACACCGAAGTACGGGGAGTCCACGCCGCGTGCGACGTAGACGCCTTCGCTTGTGCGATCCAGGAGCGAGCCCGGGTGGTCGACGCGCACGTTGACCGGCTCGAGCACCAGCGTGATGCCGGAGCCGTCGATCTGCGCGATGGCCTTCTGGTAGATCTCGATGAGCTTGTCGAGCTGCACTTGGCGCTTCCAGCCGCCGAAGCCGGTACCGCTGCCCACGACGATCCGGGGCGTCCCCAGCATCTGAGCGATCTCCACGCCCTCATCGAGCTTGCGGAAGAACTCGGAGTGATCCCACGGCGGGATCATGAACTGCGTGCGGGGCTCGCCGAGCTGCGCGGTCATCTGCGTGCCGGTCTCATCGAGCGCGGCCTTCAGCGCCGGCAGGTCCTTCGGGGTGGCGGGTGCGTCGACTCCGGTCGGGCCCCACATCTCGACGGCCGTGAACCCAGCCGCCGCGGCCGCGCGCACGCGGTCGTGGTAGTCGCCGGCTTCGGTGAAGAGGAGTTCGATATTGGGTGCGAGCTGGTACATGTTCGTCCTTCGTGTTCAGAACATCGGATGGTCGTGGGCGGCATGCGCGGGGACCTGCTGAAGCACGTCCCAGTGCTCGACGATCCGGCCGTCCTCGAATCGGTAGATGTCCGCGACGGCGGCATCGGGTGCGCCGGGTCGCGAGGCTTTCACGTGCACCATCGCCAGGTCGCCGTCGACGATCATGCGCTGGATCTCGAAACGCGCATCCGGGGATCCGTCGAACTTCGGGGTGAGCATCTCGACCGCGGCGTCGGGCCCGTCCGGCACGTTCGGGTTGTGCTGGCGATAGTCGTCCGAGACCAGCGAGGCGAAGGCATCCGCCACGCGCTTCTGCGTGTAGAACAGGTCGCAGAAATGCTCGAACGCCGCACGATTGTCTGTCATCGCTCAGCCCTTCAGTCCGCCGGCGAAGCCCTGGATGAAGCGCTTCTGCGCGAACAGGTAGAAGGCCAGGATCGGAATCATCGAGATGATGACGATCGCGAAGATCTGGTTCCACGCCGACACGAGGGAGCCGATGTAGTAGTACATCGCGACCGGCAGCGTCTGCGAGGTCGAGCCGCCGAGGAAGATCAGCGACGTGAAGAAGTCGTTCCAGACGATCAGCCCGGCGAGGATCGCGACGGTGCCCGTGGCCGGCGCCATGAGGGGGAAGACGATGCGGAAGAAGATCTGCGTGCGCGTGGCGCCGTCGATCGCGGCGGCCTCTTCGTACTCGGTGCCGAGCCCACGGAAGAATCCGGCGTAGAGGAAGATCGCCAACGGCATGAGCATGCCGCTGAAGAGGATGATCATGCCCCAGACCGAACCGGTGAGGCCCGTGGCGCGCGCACCGATGTAGAGGGGGACGGTGCCGAGTTGTGTCGGCAGCACGATCGCGACGAGGAAGAGGTAGTACACGACGGTGCTCCACCGCCGTGTGCTGCGGGCCAGGACGTACCCGGTGAGCGAGCCGAGCAGCACCATCATGACGATGCTGCCGCCGGTGATCAGCACGCTGTTGAGCAGCCCCAGCAGCACGTTGGACTGGCCGGTGGCTGTGAGCACCTTGGCGAAGTTGTCGAGCGTCGGCGTCGTGGGCAGCGCCAGCTTCGACGTCGAGAAGACCTCGGTGTCGTCCTTGAGGGCGATGGTGATGAGGAAGTAGAACGGCGCCAGATAGACGAGCGCCACGATCCAGAAGATGACCTCGCGGAGAGCGCTGAGTTTCGTGTAGCGGAACATGTCAGTCTCCCGTGGTCCGACCCTGGGTGACGCGCTGCTGCACGAGCGCGAAGACCAGGATGATGAGGGTCAGCACCAGCGCCAGGGCGGCGCCGAACCCGAAGTTGCCGAGTGAGAAGGCCTGCTTGTAGACCTCGGTGGCGAGGGTGGCCGTCGCATTCGCGGGGCCGCCGCCGGTGAGCGCCATGATCTGGTCGAAGATGCGCAGACCCTGCACGAGTCCGAGCGTGGTCGCGATCGCGACGGCAGGCCGGATGGAAGGCAGCGTGACGTGCCAGAAGCGCTGCCACAGGTTGGAGCCGTCGATCGCTGCCGCCTCTTCGATCTCGACCGGCACGCCGGCGAGCCCGGCCATGTAGATCACCATGGCGAAGCCGGTGGACTGCCAGACCACGACGATGAGCACGGTCCAGATCGCCCAGGTGGGGTCCGCCAGCCAGGGGCGGGCGAGACCGCCGAGGCCGACGGCTCCGAGGATCGTGTTGAGGGGACCGTCGAACTGGAAGATGAACTTCCAGATGTACGACGTGGCGAGCGGACTGAGCACGACCGGCATGAAGAAGAGCGTCCGCAGGATGTAGCGGGTCTTGAGGATGCGGTTGAGTCCCACCGCGAGCGCGAGGCCCGCGATGTTCGAGAGGATGACTGATCCGAACGCCAGGAAGAGCGTGTTGGCCAGGGCCGCGATCTTCGTCGGGTCGGCGAAGATCCGGCGGAAGTTGTCGAAGCCGACCCAGTCGAACGACCCGATGCCGCTCCAGTTCGTGAAGGCGAACATGCCGCCCGCCGCCGTGGCGACGTAGTGGATCGCGATGACGAAGACGATGCCGGGGAGCGCCCACCACCAGTGGCCGAACTTCAGAACTCCGGGGCGACGTCCCGCGCGCTGCCGGGGACCCCGCTTCTTGGGGACGACCACCAGCTCGGTCTCGGATTGATGCATCGTTGCAGTCATCGTGTTGCGATCCTTCGATAGGGTTCGGCGGCCACCGGAGCCAGGGGCATCCGGTGGCCGCCGAACGGACTCACTGATCCCAGGCGGTGTCCATCGCGGTCAGGACGCTGTCGACGGTCGACTGACCGGTCAGCAGACCCTGCACGCCGGTCGCGAGCGCGTCGTAGACCGAGGCGTTCGGCCAGGTCGAGTTCGCGAGCGGCACGTAGTCTCCACTGTTGAGCTGATCCGCGACGGCCGAGTAGATCGTGTCGGACAGGTCGAGGTCGGCCAGTCCCGCGATCGGCAGGCTGCCGGCGGCGTCGGCGAAGATGCTGGCCTGCGCAGGCTCGGCGATCCAGTCGAGGAACGCCTTCGCTGCGGCACTGTTCTTCGAGGCCTTGTTGATCGACAGCGAGTACGTCGGGCTGGCGACGCCGAACGGCTTGTCGCTCGAGGTCGCCGGCGGGAACGCCTGTGCCACGAACTTCTGGTCGGGCGCGGCCTTCTGCAGCTCGGCGGCCGATCCCAGCGGACCGAAGAAGCCCACGGTCGAGCCCGAGCTCATCCCGGTGGTGATGGCATCGAAGCCTGCGCCCTCGGCACCGGCCTGGAAGCAGCCCTCGTCGTAGAGGTCCTTGACGGTCTGCAGGGTGTCCTTCCACCCGTCGCTGTCCGCGAAGGTCACCTTCTTGTCGAGGCGCTGCTGGTTCCAGTCCGGCGTCTCTGCGTAGACACGCGTCGCGGCGATGACCGAGGCGGTGATCCCGGCGTTCGGCACCGTCGAGCCCGCCAGGACGAAGAGGGTCTTGCCCTTATCGGCCGCTGCCTTGCACTGCTCGGCCAGCGTCTTCGCGTCGGTGGCGAACTCCGTGATGCCTGCCGCCTCGGCGGCGGTCTCGTTGTAGACGATGCCGGCGTACGAGATCGTCAGGGGCAGGCCGTAGGCCTTGCCGTCGACCTCGAAGAGCGCCTCGCTGCCGGCGGGGATACCCGCGGCCACGGAGTCGTCGAGCGCCGTGAGGAAGCCTGCTTCAGCGAGGGGGATGATGCTGCGCGTCTGGCCGCTGCCCGCCTCGGTCTCGATGACGTCGGACGCGTTGCCGGCCTGCAGCTGCGTGCGTACGGTGTCGCCGTAGGTGTCGTTGGGCTGCGGGTTGAGGGTGACCTTGATGTCGGGGTTCGCCTCCATGTACTTCTTCGCGAGCACCTCGAACGGGCTCTCGATGTTGTTGGAGGTGGCGAAGGTGAGCGAGAACTCTTTGGTGTCGGCGCTCGACGAGCTGTCGCCCGACGAGCTGCCGCTGCAACCGGCGAGGATGAGAACGCCCGCGATGGGGACGGCGATGAGGCCGATCCGCGCTGCGCGAGAGCCACGGTGCTGTGTCATGTCCAGCCTTTCTGACTTCGTTGTCGGCCACTCGTTCCTCGAGCGGCCTGCTGTGTTCTCAGTATCCCCGGGATGTGCCGGAAACGCACATAAGTAGTTTCGATATACGGCATAAGCCACCCCGCGGCGACGTCCCCGCCACATCAACACCCCTGGAACGTCATCGCGCCAACCTATGAAGTTCTGCAATTGCATAGATTGCGCTGATAGAGTCGGCACCACCCGCCGCTCGTCCGAAGGATCACATCGTCGTGACCGATCACGCCCTGCTCTCGCGCCTCGATCTCAATCTGCTCGTCGCGCTCGACGCCCTCCTCACGGAGCGCAGCGTCACCCGAGCGGCCGAGCGGCTGCACCTGAGCCAGCCGGCGCTCAGCGCCTCGCTCGCCCGTCTGCGGACGCATTTCAACGATCAGATCCTCGCCCGTCGTGGCAACACCTACGAGCTGACGCCCTTCGCCCTCCGCTTGGCCGAGCACACCACGACCGCGCTGGAGGCCACCCGGCGGGTGTTCGAGAGCCAGGCGACGTGGGCGCCGACGGAGTCCGTCCGCGAGTTCGCGATCTACGGCAGCGACTACGGGTTCGTCACCGTCGGCAAGATCGTCTCGGAGATCGCCGCCGAAAGGGCGCCGGGTGTCCGCTTCCGTTTCATGCTGCACAACCCGGGGATCGTGGAGGATGCCGCGAATCGGCTGCGTTCAGCCGACGGCATGGTGATTCCGCACGGTCCGATGTCGGACCTGCCGTACGTCGATCTCTGGCACGACAGCTGGGTCGCGGTCGTGTCGGAGTCCAACGACGCGGTGGGAGACGACCTGACCATGGAGGACGTTGCCGAGCTGCCGTGGGTGATGACGTACCAGTCGCGATCGGCGTACACCTCGGCGGCTCGTCAGATCCAGCAGCTCGGCGTCGAGCCGCACGTCGAAGTCGTCGTGGAGAGCTTCCTCTCCATCCCGCACTTCGTTGCCGGCTCCAACCGCATCGGTCTCATCCAGGAGGCTCTCGCCCCCGCCGCCCTGCGCCTCGGCGGGATCCGTGTCGTACAGCTGCCGTTCGACGCCACCCCCCTCAGCAACGCACTGTGGTGGCATCCGGTGCACAATCGCGATCCCGAGCACGCGTGGATGCGCGCGCTCTTCGAGGAAGCGGGCCGGCTCGTCGACGCCGGCGCCCACGTCGCCGTCTGAGCGGTCAGGCGGGCTGCAGCGCCCGCATGCTGCGACGGATGAGGTCGTGCTGCTTGCGCACGAGCAGCAGCGGGTCGACCTCGCCGAGCTCGGCGAAGGCGTGACCTTCCCATTCGCTCGACCAGTAGCCCCGGTAGCCGCCCTCGACGAAGACACGTACGAGCTCGGGGTAGTCGATGGCCGGCTCCTGGCCGTTCTCGTCGATGTCGTAGAACTTCGCGTGCACGTGCAGGATCTGCGGCATGATGTCGGCCCACTCCTGCGGGGCGACATGCCCGTGCATGTTGAAGGCGAGGTGCGCGAACGAGCCGAGCCGACCAGGATCGAAGTCGCGGCCCTTCAGGTAGCCGATGAACTCCTGCTGTCGCTCCTGCATCGTCGCGTCGGTGGCCCAGATCGCCTGCAGACGCTCGACGGACTCGGTGTCGAGGCCCGCCCGCGACACCGCGCGCAGCAGCGTCGGCGACATGGCGTGCATCGTCGAGGAGAAGTCCGCGACGAAGCCCAGGAGCGGCGAGTCCAGCTCGGCGTAGGTGTCGCGCACCTTGAGGATGGGCTCGGCGTTGGGGCCCATCGGCGCATGGATCTCGTAGGCGAGCTTCAGCTCGAGGTCTTCGGCGATCGGCAGCAGACGGCGCAGCAGCTCGGGCTTGGCCGACTGGATGCGCACGAGCGGGAAGCCGAGCTTCTTCGCACCCCGGAACATCAGCTCGCTGAACTCGAACTCCTCGTCGGGCGTCATGTCGCGATCGCGGCGCCGACCCATGTCGAGGTTGGCGCCGAACGAGCTCGCGTCGAAGCCGTGCGTGTCGAACGCGTCGCGCCACGTGCGTGCGAATTCGTCCGAGACGACGGGGTAGGTCGGAACCATCTGGGAGGCGACGATCTCGATTCCCGGGCCGATTCCGAGCTCGGCGACCCGATCGAGCAGTCCGTCGAAGTCGAACCATCCGGCGCGGAACTCCGCGCTGGCCGAATAGAGGGTGAGACCGAGCTGGAAGGGATCGGCGTCCGTCGCGACGGGGGGCGGAGGCACATCCGAGACGAGGGCGGGGGCCGCGGCATCCCGATCCGTCACCGTCAGTGTCTGAGCGTCGCGCACGAAGTTGGGCACGTACATGCCCGGTCCTCCGTCGGTGCCGGGCGCGATCTGCATGTAGGGCAGACGGAGCTGCCCCACCAGCACGACGTCATGGGTCTCGCCCAGCGCCCCGGGCACGTCACGTCGGATGATCAGTGAGGGGTGCTGCTGCAGGAACCACAGCGTCTCGCTCTGCTCGGGCAGCGCATCGAGCGCATAGGCGGTGCCGTCGAGCTCGAACCGCAGATCGGCCTGGTCGACCGCGTGTCCGTCGATCGTGAGCTCGAGCGAGGTCACCGACGAGAGCCAGAGGCTGCGGTACCACGGGATCGTGAGGACGAGCGCAAGTCCGTCCGGGTGGCTGCGGAGACTGTCTCGGTGAATCAGGCCGTTGGGCATTTCGTGTCCTTCTCGGTGACGTGTGCGTCGATGGGGGGGCGGATGCCGCGGCTCAGCCGAGCTCGCCGACGACCCGTCTCATGAGGGAGTGCTGGCGGCGCACCTGCTCGATCGAGCGCCAGGATGTGCGTTCACCCTCGTACTCGCTGGAGAGGTACCCGGTGTATCCGGAGTCCTTCAGTGCGCGCAGCACGGGCACCCAGGGGATCTGCTGGTCTTCGAGGTTCTCGTCGATGTCATGGAACTTCGCCTGGATGAAGACGACGTATTCCGCGATGCCGGCGATGTCGGCCGGGTCGACGCCGATGCCGTCGAGGAACGCGGGCCGACGACCGGGCAGCTCACCGGGTCGCAGGGGGATGGGGCGGTCCTGGAAGATGCCGGTGTCCAGCAGCAGGCCGAAGTGCTTCGTGCCCGTGCGCTGGATGAGCCCGATGTAGTCGTCGACGACCTCGTGCTTGATCGGCGTCGGCGAGTGGATCTCGGGGCAGATGATGACATCGAGGTCGGCGGCGAGGTCGAGACTGCGTTCGACGGCCTCGGTCCACGTGGGGTGCGGCACGAGATCGCTCGTGACCACCCCGATCTTCGGGCGCACGAAGCGGAAGCCGAGCGTCGCTGCCAGCCGGAGGTCGCGCTGCAGCATCGCCGCTCCTTCGAGGGCGGTCAGATCGCGGGCGTTCACCCCGCTGGAGTGCAGGCGCGTGTCGATCCACGATCCATAGTTGGTCGGCTCGAGCGAGTACTTCTCCAGAAGAGCGAACCACCGGTCGATCCAGGCGGTCGACGGCGAGGGGTAGTTCTCGACGTGACCTTCGCCGAGGATCTCGACGCCCGTCGCTCCGACGTCGGCGACGGCCGCCAGCGCGGTCTCGAGATCGAGCACCGTGCCGTAGTCGGTCATGAAGCTGTAGAGCGAGACGCCGTACTGGAAGGGGCCGCCGTCCACTCCGGAAGAAAGGGTGATGTGCCGGGTCTCGGAGTAGGTCGAGGGCTGGTGCTCGACCGGCACATACGACATGCGCAGCCGCAGCTCGATCGAGACCTCGTGCACGCCTTCCGGCAGTCCGCCGGGGTAGGGCACCGTGATCACCGCGGCATCCTCGAGCTGCCAGCGCACGCCGTCGCTGTCCCACAGCTGCGCCAGCGTGTAGATGCGGCCCGAGAACGTCCAGAGCGGAACGTCGTGCCCGACATCGACGAGGTCGTCGACACGCACGGCGATCCCGTCGATGAGGGATGCCGCCATCCCCCGATACGACGGCATGCGCACGCGCAGCTGGAAGCCGGTGACGTCATCGCCGACTCCCACGTTGCGAAAACCCACGGCCTGGATCAGATCTCTCTCGAGAAGCATCGTTGCTCACCCTCTGTCAGGGCCCCCGCCGCCCATGTGCACGAGCGTCGTGTGCAGCGGCGGTGGCCATCTTCAGGCTATCAGCCTTAGGTCTCGTTTATTCATAAGTAAGACTGATCTGCGCATAAGTGCGACGGACCCGCACGGGTGCGGTGACACGACGATGGCCGGGGCCCGATCGGGCCCCGGCCATCGTCGTCGTGATTCAGCGCGTGTACGCCGCCGGTGACGCGCTCTCACGAGCAGCCGACCGTCGCAGCGCGACGCCGACCAGCACCGCGACCACCGCGGAGGCGATGCCCACGATGCCGACGGCAGTCGCCAGCCCTCCGGCTGCCGCTCCGATGATCCCCATCAGGATCGGGGTGAGGAACTGCCCGAGGAAGAACGCGGCCGTCCACCATCCGGTGACGCGTCCGCGCTCCTCGAACTGCGTGGACGCGACGACCCATGTGACCAGCGAGGGCAGCAGCAGGCCCGAGCCGAACGAGGCGATGACCGCGCCCGCGATGACGCCGGGGAGCCCCGGAACCACCCAGATGACCAGCATCCCGACGGCCTGCAGCCCGAAGGCGATCGGCAGCAGACGGCCCGCGCGGCCCTTGGCGAGCCGGGCGAAGGTGAAGCCGGCGATCGCGGTGGCCAGGGAGGCGACCGCGGCGACGAGTCCGATGGTGGCCGTGTCGGTGGCGGCGATGCCGGTGCCCACCACGAGATAGCTCGCCTCGATGATGATCACGTAGAACGTGAAGCCGCCGAACAGGCTGACCAGCAGCCGCACCCCGATGCGCCGCCACGGGATGGGCACCTTCGCCGCCGAAGCATCCCGTCGACCGCCGGACTCGGCGGCCGAGGGCTCCCACAGCGAGAAGATCATCGGCACTGCGACGACGATGCTGACGGCGTAGACCCAGAACGGCACGTGCCAGCCCCCGACCCCGAGTGCGCCGCCCAGGATGATGAACACCGTGGCGGCGAGGGTCGTGGCCACGGTCTGCAGACCGAGGTATTTGTTCCGCCGGTGCTCTTCGTGGAAGTAGTCGATGATCAGCGTCGTGCAGACCGTCATGATGGCGGCTTCGCAGATGCCGACGAGCACCCGGCTGACCAGGATTTCGGTCAGTCCCTCGAGCCATGCGGGGGCCGTGCCGACGACGGCGTACGCGAACATGGCGATGATGAGCAGCCGCTTGCGTCCCAGGCGGTCGACGATCTGTCCCGCGAAAGGCGCGAAGATCGCGATCATCAAGGCCGGGATCGCCACGATCATCGGCACCAGCACCTCGGAGCCCGCCACGTCGGCGAAATGCTCGGAGAGCTGAGGGAGGACCGGGGTGATCAGGACGGAACCGAGCACAGGCAGACAGCTGCCCGCGAGCAGCAGCGCCGCCTGCCATGCGCCGGCTCTGCGCATGGATGTCTGGTCGTGGTGGGTGGTGATGTTCGTCATCGAACCTCCTCAGGGCATCGTCGCCCTCGAGATCGCCTGTGCGTGTCGCGTTCCTCGGGAAGCGCGCACGACCCCGTCGTCGACGGGACACCTCCAGTAGAGACCCCCCGCGCGCATCAGTACAGCGGCGATCGGTGATGCCGCCCATCGAGCGCATCTATGCGCGGACACCGTCCCTCGCGCGGGAGTGACCGGCGGCCGCCCCGCCGCATCACAGCAGGCGCAGCTCGCGATCGATCGCGTCGGCGATGCTCAGCAGCGCGGGGAGGTACGCCTTCTCCACATGCTCGGCGGAGTCGCGCGTGGCGCTCGTCGACACATTCACCGCGGCGATGACCCCGCCGTCGCGGCCATGGACGGGCGCGGCCACGGAACGCAGCCCCGGCTCGAGCTCCCCGTCCACGAGCGCCCAGCCCTGCGCGCGCACCCGAGCGAGTTCGGCGGCGAGGTCGTCGAGGTCGGTCAGGGTGCGCTCGGTCAAGGATGCGGGGGCGGATGCTGCGAGCACGGCCTGCGCCGCGGCATCCGTCATCCCCGCCAGCAGCACGCGGCCCATGCTGGTCGCGTAGGCCGGGAACCGCGTGCCGATCGTGATGCGCACGCTCATGATGCGGCGCGTGGGGACGCGGGCCACGTAGACGATGTCGGGCCCGTCGAGGATGGCCGCCGACACCGACTCGCCGATCTCGTGGGAGAGGCGTTCCAGGTGCGGCTGCGCGATCTCGGGGAGCGAGAGCGCGGAGAGGTAGGAGAAGCCGAGTTCGAGCACGCGCGGCGTGAGGCGGAACGATCTGCCGTCGGAGCGCACGTAGCCCAGGTGCTCCAGCGTGAGGAGGAACCGGCGGGCGGCGGCGCGCGTCATGTCGGCCCGACGGGCGACCTCGCTGAGGGTGAGTTCCGGGTGCTGGGCATCGAAGCAGCGGATCACCGCGAGGCCGCGGGCGAAGGACTGCACGAACTCGCCGGCGTCGGGGGTGCTCACTCCCTCATCCTGGCGCATCGCCCCGACCTGCGGGAGAATCGAGAGAGCATAACCGCAGCGCGAATACAATCGGGCCAGCACTCCACAGTATACGTATTCATGTTGCGCGTGTGTAACAATATTGGTCGGTTTCTTAGGCTTTCCTAAGTGACATGCATACGTATACTCTCTGACCATGTCAACCACCAAGAAGCGTGCCTTTGCCCTTGCGGCTGCCGTTGTCGTCGGTGTACTCGCTCTCTCCGGTTGCGGCGCAGGAAGCCGCACCGGCAACGCGAATGCCACCGACGTCACCTGCGATTACACCGCCCCCGACTCCGCGACCACAGTGAACGTGCTCGCCTACAACTCCTCCGCGATCGACCCCTTCACCGACACGATGGTGAAGAGCTGCACGAAGGATGATGTCACCGTCAAGCACGACCCGATCGACTTCGGCGGCCAGGTCACCAAGACCACCGCGACCCTCGCAGGCGATTCGGGCAGCTACGACATCGTCGAGACGTACGGCTACATCATCCCGAGCCTGGCCAGCGACGAGAAGCTCATGCCGCTGGACGACCTGTTCGCGAAGTACGCCGACGACTACGACCTGAACGCGATCAGCGAATCGATGCGCCAGGGCATGTCGTACGACGGCAAGCTCTACGCGCTGCCGATGCAGGCGCAGATGTTCGTCATGGCCTACCGCACCGACATCTTCGACGAGCTGGGCCTCGAGGTGCCGAAGACGTTCGACGACATGATCACCGCCGCCGAGGCCATCAAGGCGGCCGGCAAGATGGACTACCCGATCGCGCTCCCGTGGCTCGCGACGTCGGACGTCACGACGAGCTTCCAGGCGGTCATGAATTCGTTCGGCGCGGACTTCACGACCGACGACGGAACGGTCACGATCGACACCCCGGAGGGTAAGAAGGCTCTCGAGGCCATGCAGAAGCTCCAGCCGTATATGGACCCGCAGGTCACGACGTTCGATCAGCCCAAGGTGCAGCAGCAGATGTACAACAACACTGCCGCGATGTCGATCATGTTCTCCGGCCGGATGAGCGACCTCACCGACGCAGCCAACAGCAAGCTCTCGGATTCGTTCGGGTTCGCCGCACCTCCGAAGGCCTCCGCCGATGCCGAGTACCTGTACGACCGGCTCTCGATCGACGGTTGGTCCATTCCGTTCAACACCAAGCTCGACCCGGACATGCTCTTCGTGATGATGGCATCGGCTGTCAGCGAGGACGCCTCGAAGGCATCCGTGCCGGCGGCGTACCCGGCCCGCGAGGGAATGATGACGGCGGAGAACTCGCCCTACGGACAGGCGGCGAACGACTCGATCGCCGGCGCCATGCCGCCCGTCGTCTCTCCGGTACTCGCCCCCGTGAGCAACGAGATCACGCCGATCCTCGCGCAGGTGCTCGCGGGCAACGTCTCGATCGACGACGGTCTCGCTCAGATGCAGGCGGCCGCGGAGAAGATCGCGGGCTGACGCCCGCCACAACCCCATCACACCGTGAACCGATCGACTGTGGCCTGTGCCCCGGTGGTGCAGGCCACAGTCGATCAGAGGGAGTCGCCACGATGAAGGCACGCGAATTCTGGCTGCTTTTCGCACCGAGTCTGCTCGTCATGAGCGCACTGCTCGTCCTCCCGCTGGCGAGGACCGTGCAGTGGAGCTTTGAGAACGTCCGCTACGGAAGCCCCGGCACCTTCGTCGGGTTGGCGAACTTCGCCGATGCTCTGAGCGACCCCCGGTTCCACAGAGCCGTCATGTTCACGGTCATCGTGACGGTGGTCACGACCGCGATCCTGATCGTCTTCGGCTATCTGATCGCCACCGCCGTCAACACGTTGCGCCTGTCGCGGCCCTTGGTCCTGGGCATCATGCTCATTTCCTACGTGCTGCCGAGCCTGGTCGGCGCAGTGGCGTTCTCCTGGCTCTTCGACGACAACTTCGGCGGCGTCGTCAACCGCCTGATCGGCCTCCTGGGAGGAACCCAGGTCTTGTGGTTCACCGACCAGGTGCCCAACGCGATCCTCGTGATCGCCAACACCGTCTGGCAGATGCTGCCGTTCGCGATGCTGATCATCCTCGCCGGCCTGCAAGGCGTGCCCGTCGAGTTGAGGGAAGCGTCCCGCATCGATGGCGCGAACGCTTGGCAGACCCACATCAGCGTGATCATTCCGACCATCCGGGGCGTCCTCGGGTTCGTCACCCTGATCTCGATCATGGACGTGCTCCGGATCTTCGACGCCCTCATCCCGTTGTCACCGCAAGCCGAGTCCATCGGCAACGAGTCGATCATGCTGTACGTCTACTCGGTCGCCTTCGCCAACGGGGCCCAGGAGCTGGGGCTCGGCAGCGCCATCAACGTCCTCACGATCATCCTCATCCTCATCATGCTCATTCCCTTCATCCGAGGGATCTTCAAGGAAGCGAAGGCCTTGCGATGACCCTCACCAGCGGCGAGCTCTCCACCCGCGCCATCACCACGGGTGACATCGAGGGGAAGAACCCCCGCACGCGCAGCCGGCGCCGCGCGCCTCTCGTCATCGGGATCCTGCTGACGCTCCTGTGCCTGCTGATGCTCAGCCCGTTCATCTGGATGACGCTGTCCGTCACGAAGCCGACGGATGTCGCGTTCGCCAACCCCCCGGTGCTCTGGGGCTATGAGCCGACGTTCCAGGCGTTCGTCGATCTGTGGCAGACCACCTACTTCTCGGATTACGTCGTCAACACGCTTGCTGTCGCGGTGATCTCGACGATCCTCGCGCTCATCATCGGGATCCCCGCGGCGTATGCACTGTCCCGCTTCCCGAGCTATATCTCCGCACTCCTGCTCGTCCTCGCACTCGTCTTCCGCGCCCTCCCCCGATTCGCGGTCGTGCTGCCCATGTACGACATCAGTCGCGCTCTGGGGATCTACGACACCACTTTCGCCCTCGCGATCGCGCTCGTCGCAATCAATCAGCCGTTCACGATCTGGCTGCTGCGCAATTTCTTCGCCGAGATCCCACGGGAGCTCGACGAAGCAGCGATGATCGACGGCTGCACCCGCATCGGGATGCTGCGCCGGGTCATGATCCCCTTGATGGGGCCGGGCATCCTGACCGCGGGAATCTTCGTCTTCCTCTTCGCCTTCCAGGAGTACCTGACCGCCCTGGTGCTGACGGACACCTCGTCCAAAACTGTGCCGGTGTTCATTGCCACCCAGCTGGGGCAGACTCTGCCTATGCTGCAGCAGGCGGGCGCCGCATCGATGCTGCTGACGATCCCCGTGGTGGTGATCGCGTTCATCGCGCAGAAGTACCTGGTGGCGGGACTCAGCGACGGAGCCGTGAAGGGCTGAGGTGCAGCCGCTCGTCCTCCTCGCCGGGATGAACTGCACGGCGGATCTCTGGGCGGGCTGCGGGGTGGACGATGCGATCACCCCGCAGCTCACCGCAAGATCCGTCGACGCGCAGGTCGACCGTCTGCTGTCCGAGCTGCCGCCGACCTTCGTCCTCGGCGGCCTCTCCCTCGGCGCCATCGTCGCCATGGCCATCATCGCCCGGGCGCCGGAGCGGGTCTCGGGCCTCTGCGTCGTCTCGACGAATGCGAAGGCGCCCACCGCTCGGCAGCAGGAATCGTGGCGCGGGTGGCTCGATCAGCTCGACGGCGGCGCCGCACCGCGCGACCTCCAGAAGCAGATCATCGGCTCGCTCCTGACGCCCGCCGTCGCGGCCTCCCGGCCGGACCTCGTGGAGCGCACGCTGAGGATGGGCGACGAAACCGGCGCCTCAGCGCTGCGCGCACAGCTTCAGATGCAGACCACCCGGGTCGACCTCCGACCCGGCCTCGCGCGCGTCGCCGCGCCGACGCTGGTCGTATCGGGCGCGGACGACGCGATCTGCCCTCCCTCCTTCCACACCGAGATCGCCGCCGCCGTGCCCGGGGCGAGGATGGTCACGCTCGAAGGCGGGCACCTTCTCCCTCTCGAACGCCCGGACGCGTTCGGTGCGCTCGTCCGGTCCTGGCGTCCCCGCTGACGGGAGATCAGGACGGGGACAAGCTCCTGTGTCGAGTGTGGGCGAGGGGGTTGCGGATGAGGCGGCGTGCGTCGGCCGGTCTGCTCGTCGTCGCGGCAGCTGTGACGCCCACGGGGTGTGCCACGGTTCCTGATGCGCCCGACGCGGTAGGGCAGGACTACCCCGGCACGTGCATGCCGGCGGAACTCTCCTGGCCTACGGATTTTCTCGAATCTCTTCCGGGAGAATCTCCTGTCCTGGGTGGCAGTGTCGTCGGCCTCCGTCTGGAATACGTCGACTCCTCATGGATCTGGCGGATCCGAAGCGTCGACGGCGCGCGGGACGCTTTCGGCGAGCAAGCGGAAGACCCGAGCCATGGGAAGGAATCGATCGTCGACGTCCGGACGCTGGAACCCCTGGCCAGCCACGAGGTGGAGCTGACGGAAGCGGAGCGACAGACGAGCGGGGCCGGTGCTTACGAGGCGGCGCAACTCTCCGGAGAGGTGTGGCCGAGCCCCCTCATCGTCGAGATGGCTCGCGTCATGGACGGCGGAGCACCGGCGTGGCGCATCACGACGTGCGACACGGAGACAAACGAACAGTCCGTGATGACGATCCCCTGACTGCCGCGTCCGTCAGCCGATCCTCAGCCGGGACTTCGTGCGCGTAGTGCCCGGCTGAGGCGTGTGGGTGATGTGGTGACGGGTCTCCACTGCCTTCCGGGGTCCCATGCGGATGGACCGCGTATTTCGGGGATGCCGCCCCGCATGCGCACTTTCCACC